>JAGBJQ010000022.1 GCA_017934385.1 Campylobacter sp.
ACTGGAAATCCATTTTTTACCACTGATACAGCTGGCACTTTGCGCGCGGTCGAAATCAGCGCAGACGCGATTATTAAAGCAACAAAAGTAAATGGAATTTATGACAAAGATCCGCATAAATTCGATGACGCAGTGCTTTTAAATACCATTACCTACGATCAAGCCTTGCACGATAATATCAAGGTTATGGACGATACCGCAATCGCCCTAGCTAAGGATAATAAATTGCCAATTATTGTGTGCAATATGTTTGAGCGTGGAAATTTACACAAAATCATAAACGATGGCGATTTAAGCCAATGTTCAATCGTAAAAAACTAAAAAAGGAGAATTAATGAGAACAGAACAAATCATAGCAAAAGCATTAAAAGTAACAGGTGGCGATCGCTACAAGCTATCGCTAATGACATCCAAACGCACAGAAGAGCTTGCCGCTGGTGCAACTCCACTTGTCGAAAACATCGACACACGCAATATGAAATTTGCAGATATTGCGATTTTAGAATTAGCAGAAGGTAAGATTACCCTAGATGGAATCATTGACAAGGATTAGTGACGGCTATTTAGAAAGCCTTATCGAAGATATTGTCGAAACAAAAGAGATTGAGGAAGCGAGACGCCTACTTTATAGCCTAAAAGAGCCTACCCCAGTGCTTGTAGATGCGATAAATTTATGCGTCACACAGCATGAAGGGCAGTTTCGCAAAAGTGGCGAACCATACGCAATTCACCCTATTTTGGTAGCGTGTTTTGTCGCATTTATGGGCGGTGATGACGCTATGGTAATTTCAGCACTTTTGCACGATGTGGTCGAGGATACAGATTTTAGCACAGAACAAGTCAGAGAGAGATTTGGCGATGATGTCGCAAAAATCGTAGAGGGTATGACAAAAATCGTAAATATCCGCGAGGATAAACTAGCTCCTTCTGGCGATAAAAACGCTAAACTTCGCACTACGGCTCTGACATTTCGCAAAATGTTGATGATTTCGATAGAAGATCAGCGCGTTTTGGTCGTCAAACTCTGCGATAGGCTCCATAACATGCTAACCCTAGAAGCATTGCGCCCAGATAAGCAAAAACGCATAGGCGAAGAGACGCTTCTAGTTTATGCGCCAATCGCGCACAGGCTTGGAATTTCATCTATCAAAAATATCTTAGAAGATCTAAGCTTTAAATATGTAATGCCAAAAGAATACGCCACAATCGCAAACTATGTCGAGGAGCACAAGCAACAGCTCCAAATAAATTTGAGCAAATTTAGCGAAACGATTAGCGAGTATCTGCTTACAAACGGATTTAGCGAAAACAGCTTTGAAATTCAAAAGCGTATGAAGCATTACTATTCGATTTACCTAAAAATGCAAAGAAAGGGCATTTCGATTGAAGAGGTTTTGGATTTGCTAGCTATCCGCATAATCGTGCAAAAGCCGATGGATTGTTACCTAGCTCTTGGCGTAATCCACACCAAATTTAACCCCTTGATTTCGCGATTTAAAGACTATATCGCCCTACCTAAACAAAACGGCTACCAGACGATTCACACTACCGTTTTTAACGACAGCATGATAGTCGAAGTTCAAATTCGCACCACAGAGATGCACAATACAGCCGAGCTTGGCGTGGCTGCGCACTGGAAATACAAATACTCAGGCTCGCTAAATCCTAAGCTTGACTGGATTAGCGATATTGGTTTGCAAGAAGCCGATGATTCAAACGCTGATGATTTATACGAATATGCCAAAGATAGCCTATATATCGAGGATATCGCAGTATATTCGCCAAAGGGTGGAATTTTCACGCTCCCACGAGGCGCGACTGCGCTTGATTACGCTTATGAAATCCACTCACAAGTAGGACTTAAAGCCGTCGAAGCCTTTGTCAATCGCATAAAGGTCCCGCTTCTAACCGAACTTCAAAACGGCGATATCGTCCATATCATCACAGGAAACAACCCACACTATCGTTGCAGTTGGCTAAATTCGGTAAAAACAGGAAAAGCAAGAGCCACAATCAAGGCATTTTGCAAACAAAAAATTCGCGATGTAAATCAAGAAGTAGCGATTAAAATTTTAAGTGCGATTTTCGCCACTACCGAAGAGAGCGTGATAAACTGGGTAGAAAAAGAAAATTTAATCAAAAAAGTCGGCAAAGCAAGCTATGATTCGGTATTTTTGAAAGATGTCGTAAATGCGCTGAAAAAATACCCGCTCAAAGAGAAGCTTTTCAATATGAAATTCCGCGATAAATACAGCGTCGAAAAGCAAAAATTCGACAATATCGTGGTGTATTCAAACTACAAAATCAACGAAGTAGAGTTTGATTATTGCTGTAATCCTAAGCGTGGGGACGATATCATCGGATTTCGCAACGGACACAATGTCACGGTTCATCACAAGCTTTGCGAGAGAGCTGCAAATTTGATGAAAAGCGATGAGATGATTTTCGTCAAATGGACGCGAAACGCGCCACACAGATACAAAATCATACTAAACATAGAAAACAAGCGAGGCTCACTGGCTGAGTTTTTAACATATTTGGCTAAACTAAGCGTCGATTTAGTTTCGATAAATTTGAACGAAAACAACGAAGCTGTGTCTGATTTTTTCGAAATCATTATAGAATTAAACGAAAATTTAGACCACACTTATATCAAAGACAGATTAAAAAATAGATATAAAATCGCTGATTTTATATCATTAGATGATGTGTATAAAAACTAATAAAAGGGAGAATAAATGGCTGACATTAAAGATATAATGGCAAATTTCAAACGAGGCGTAAGCGAAATAATAGGCGAAGAGCAAATCGAGGCTTTGATTACTAAATTTTACGAGAGTGGCGAAACATTTTTGGTAAAAATCGGCATGGATCCAACAGCACCTGATTTGCATTTAGGACACACTGTCGTGCTAAACAAACTCGCATTTTTGCAACAACACGGCGCAATCGTGCAGTTTTTGATTGGTGATTTCACAGCTCAAATCGGCGATCCAACAGGCAAAAGCGAAACTAGAAAAAAACTTCCTCACCATGTCGTAATGCAAAATGCCAAAACCTACGAAGAGCAAGTTTTTAAAATTTTAGACCCAGAAAAAACAAAGGTAATGTTCAACTCCGAATGGACAAATCGCTTAGGCGCTAGCGGTGTAATCGAGCTTTCTAGCACATTTAATGTGGCCAGAATGCTAGAAAGAGATGATTTCGAAAAACGCTACAAAGCTGAAATGCCAATTAGCATTAGCGAATTTTTATACCCACTTTTGCAGGGCTATGATAGTGTGTGCATGAAATGTGATATCGAATTTGGTGGCACTGATCAAAAATTTAACCTTCTTATGGGACGCCAACTCCAAAGAGTTTATAATGTAGGCAAAGAACAAGCCGTCGTTATGATGCCACTTCTTGTAGGCACTGACGGGGTAAATAAAATGAGCAAGAGCCTAGGAAACTATATCGGCGTAACAGACGCTCCAAACGATATGTATGGCAAGGTAATGAGTATCAGCGATGATTTGATGTGGGATTGGTATAATCTACTATCACAAAAAAGCAACGAAGATATCGCACTAATCAAACAATTCGTAGCAGACGAAGCCGTGCATCCAAAAGCCGTAAAAGAGGAGCTTGCCACAGAAATCGTTACGAGATTTTATGATGAAGATGTCGCATTAGAGGCAAAAGAGGAATTTGATAGAGTTCATGGCGGAAACGAGCTTCCAGCAGAAATCCCTGAATTTAGCGTTTCAGCACCAGCGTGGATTGTCAAAGCTCTACTTATTTGTAAGCTAGCCACTTCTAGCTCGGATGCAAGACGCCTAATCAAATCAAACGCCGTCAGCGTCGATCAAAACAAAATTTCAGATGAGCAACTTCAACTAGGCGCAGGAGAATATACACTACAAGTAGGAAAGAAAAAATTTGCTAAATTAAAGGTAAGATAATGAGCGTTAAAATCGGCAAATACGAGATCAAACACCCTATTATCCAAGGCGGAATGGGGCTAGGAATTAGCTGGGACAAACTAGCTGGAAATGTCAGCTTAAATGGCGGTTTAGGCGTGATTAGCTCGGTAGGGACTGGATATTATGACAACCTTAAATTTTCGGAAAAGTGCATCCACGATAGACCATTTTCTTCGCTAAATTTTTATAACAAAAAAGCCCTTACTCAAATCGTAAAAAACGCTCGCGAAATCTGTGGCGACGCACCACTAGCGATGAATATCATGTGCGCGGCTAATGATTATGAGCGCATTGTAAAGGATTCTTGCGAAGCTGGGATAAATATCATCATCAGCGGGGCTGGACTTCCTACGAATTTGCCTGAATTTACCGCCGATTTCCCAGATGTCGCACTTATGCCTATCGTTTCATCTGCCAAGGCTCTAAAAATCATAGCCAAGCGTTGGAGTGGTAGATACAACCGCCTGCCCGATGGCGTCGTGCTAGAAGGCCCACTAAGTGGCGGTCATCAGGGCTTTACCTACGAGCAATGCACCGACCCAGAGTATCAGCTAGAAAAATTAATCCCGCAAGTAAGAGCCGAAATCGATAGCTGGGGCGAATTCCCGCTATTTGCAGCAGGTGGAATTTGGGACAAAAACGATATAGATAAAGCCAAAAGTCTTGGTGCAGACGGTGTTCAAATGGGCACTAGATTTATCGGCACATTTGAATGCGACGCTCACGAAAAATTCAAAGAAGTTTTAATAAACGCCAAAAAAGAAGACATAAAACTTTTAAAATCACCTGTCGGCTACCCTGCGCGCGGAATTCATACGAATTTACAAGATATGATTGCCTCTGGCACAGCACCCAAAATCTCATGTGTTAGTAACTGCGTGGCACCTTGTGAGCGTGGCAAAGGCGCCAAACTCGTCGGATATTGCATAGCAGATCGCCTAAGCGATGCTTATCTTGGCAGACAAGAGAGCGGGCTGTTTTTCACAGGCGCGAACGGCTGGAAGCTAAATGAAATCATTTCTGTAAAAGAATTAATGGAAAAACTCGTAAATGGCGAAGATAGTTAAAATTTTATGCGCTATTGTTTTTAGCGTAAGTTTCGCATTTGGCGCGAACGCTAGTAGCGTTTTTGCGAATTTTGACAAAAACTATGTCAGTGCTAGCAAAACCGCGAAAAAAGAGCTTCACAGCGAGCTTAAAAAAATTTATTCCACCACTTCAAATAAAGATAAAAAAACCAAAATTAGCGTCCTAAAACGGCTAACTTATAGTAGCGAGGTGCTTGGGTATTCAAACTACTCTGTGTATAAATCCGAGCTAGAAAAACTAGGCGCCAAGGCCGATTACAAGCCATCTATCACGGATGCTAAAAAAACTTTAAGCAAGGCTGATTTGGAGTTTTTAAACTCAGGCAAAATCACGCAAAATAGCACGAAAATCGACAAATCAAAGCCCTTGATTTTGCAATCAATCAGTAGCGATGAAAATAGCGTCAGGGTGAAATTTAATAGAGATTTAGACCACAGCGAGTATAAAAATTTCATCATCACTCAGGGCAAAATTTATCGCTATGTCCTAGACTTCAACGCCAAAAACAGCTCGCACACCACGAGATTAACAGGCAGTTTCGTAGATGAAGTTCGCACCTCACAGTATAGCCCCCAAATCGCCCGTGTCGTGCTAAATCACAACCAAAAATTTAACCCAAAGATTGAAATTTTTGGCAATGAACTAATCATCGCCAAAGCAGGGACTAAAATCGCCATGCCAGCGCAAACTAGCGCAAAAGCTACTCAGGTAAATTCAGCCAAAAGCGAGGCGAGCGGGACAAATAAAATTTACAAATCTACAAAAGGCAAACTAATCGTCATAGACCCAGGCCATGGTGGCAAAGATAGTGGCGCTATCGGAAATGGTTTAAAGGAAAAAACTATCGTTCTTGCAACCTCCAAAAAGCTTGGCGCACTGCTTCAAAAACGCGGTTACAAGGTACTTTATACCAGAAGCAACGATGTATTTATCAACCTCAAATCCCGCACAGCTTTCGCCAACAAAAAAAATGCCGATATGTTTATCTCGGTGCATGCAAACGCCGCGCCAAACGCCAAACAAGCGCCAAATTTCAGTGGCGTGGAGACATTTTTTTTAAGCCCAGCCAAGTCCGAGCGTAGCAAAAATGTCGCAGCGTTTGAAAACCAAGGCGACATGGAGGATATGAACGCGTTTTCGCAAGAGACATTTTTAAATTTCTTAAATAGAGAAAAAATAATCGCCTCAAACAAGCTTGCAATCGATATCCAAAGCTATATGCTAGGCTCAATCCAAAAAAGCTACAAAAGCAAAGACGGCGGTGTCAGAGAGGGGCCGTTTTGGGTGCTAGTGGGGGCTACAATGCCAGCTGTGCTCATAGAAATGGGCTATATCTCACACCCAAGCGAGGGCAAAAACCTAGGCACCTCTGCATACCAAGACCGCATAGCCCAAGGTATCGCAAACGGTGTAGATGCGTATTTTCAAAAGAATAAGTGATGAAATTTATCAACGATGCACCATTTAGTGAAATTTACGAGGATTTTTATTTTAATTTCAAAAATCCTCTTGGCGAAAGTGAATATGTCTTTATAAGCGCGCTAGATACGGCATTTGCGAGCAATGCGCCTATCATCGTGGGCGAGCTAGGATTTGGCGTGGGGCGCAACTTTTTGCTCTGCGCAAAAAAGGCACTTAAATTTAACAAACGCCTACACTTTGTCTCAATCGAAAAAAATCCGCTTAGTGGGGACGAATTAGCCCAAATTTGGGCTAAATTTAGCGAACTCTCATCAGTTTCTAAAATTTTAATCAAAAAACTCCCGCCCCTTACCAAGGGAATCCACCGCATAAATTTTTCCAAAAAAATCACGCTTGATCTTTGCATTGGCGAGGCTAGCGAGCTAATTGGTGAGCTTGATTTCAAGGCCGATGCGTGGTTTTTAGACGGATTTTCGCCTGCGAAAAACGAAACCATTTGGAGCAAAGAGATTTTTGCCGCCCTTACGCCACTTTGCAAAAAGGGCGCGATTTTAGCGACATACACAAGCGCTGGCTGGGTAGCAAAATCACTGCGCGAGGCAGGGTTTTTCGTCGAGAAAACAGACGGATTTGATACCAAACGCCACATGATTAGGGCGAAATTTTTGCACGAAGATGATGAAGTAGAGAATTTTTATTTTGCTAGAAAACACCCAGAAATTTTGCCAATACAGTTTTCAAATTTCGCCGATTTATCCGCCACGCACTGCCTATACGACCCTAATTCATACGACGAAGAGCGCGCACCGCAGGCGCAAACCCCCACAGCGATTGTCGTGGGGGCAGGAATTGCTGGGCTTTGCACAGCTTTTAAGCTTAAAAAGGCTGGTTTTAGCGTCAGCGTGATAGATAAAAGAAGCGAAGCTGGGCTAAATGGTAGCGGGAATTTCACAGGTGTGTGCGCTCCGCTAATCACCAAAGAGGGCGTGAAGCTTGGAGAAATGCACATACACGCATTTGATTTGGCTCTTAGCTTTTATGCCAAACACGCCCCCAAAAAGCTAGCTAGCCTGCTTGGGGCGCAGGATTTTGCCTATGATAGCGAGCTTTTAGCAAGGTATCAAAGCGCAGGAAACCCCGAAATTTACGAATTTAAAGCCCACTCAAAACCATATCCAAGCATAATGATAAAAAACGCCGTCCTAGCCCACCCGCACAAGCTCTGCAAACATTTCGCCAAAAAACTCGGCGTCAAATTTAACCACGAAATGCTAAATTTCAAAAAGCAAAATGAAAAATTCGAAGTGATTTTAAAAGACCGCGCAAGCCTATTTTGCGATATTTTAGTCCTTTGCGCAGGAAGCGAGAGCGAGGAATTTTTCGGTCGCGGCGCAGTATCACAAGATGCCAAATTTAACCTAGATCCTAGCGTGCAAATCAGCTCCGTACGCGGACAAACCACGCTAATTCGCCCGCTAATCAAAACCAAATTTCCACTCAGTGCCTCTGGCTACATCTGCCCAGCCGTGGGCAAAAAGCAACTAATCGGCGCGACTTACGATAGGAAGTGCTACCACGACGAAGCAAGAGCGATCGACGATGTCAAAAATCTAGAAAGCGTTGGCGAGTTTTTGAGCAAAAAAGCCAAAATCATCGGCTCTAAGGTCGGATACAGGGGATATAGTGGCGATAGATTTCCGCTAATTGGCCCAGTATGCGAGCCAGAAACTCTGGCGCGAGATTTCAAAGACCTGCCATGGAGCAAAAACAAAAAATCCGCCAGACGCGCCAAATTTATCCCAAATTTATACCTTAACACAGCGCACGGCGCACACGGGCTAAGCACCGCAGTTTTGGGCGCAGAGCTTATATGCGATTATGCGCTTTCGCGCCCGCTTTGCGTGCCACGCTCGATCGCAAACGAGCTAATGCCATCGCGCTTTTTGATTCGCAAACTCAAAAAAGGACTAATTAAATGAAAAAACTAATCCTAATAATTCTAATCCTTTTTGCCCTCGGCGCACTCGCACTTTACGGCATTTCGAGAACAAATCCGAATTTGTTTGCCGAGATTAAAATTTTAGCTATTTTGCTAAATACCGCGCTTTTTGCCCTTGCGCTTGTGATAATCGCAATCAAAGAAAAGGACGCCGTGCGCTTTCCATTTCTCACGGCTGTGGTTTTAGCACTTTTTTCTGGGCTCATAAACGGCGCGATAATCTTTAAAAACCGCTACTATATCATCGCAACAGCGGTTTTGTTTATCGTTTTTGTGCTCTATTTGCAGATCAAACACCGTAGATTTTCGAATAAAATTTACAAAACCGAAGAATAGTTAAATTTTAATTCAAAAATAAATTTTGATAAATTTTAAATTTGGCGAATTTGAAATTTTAAAATTTCCCAATTTCGCTGGCGCAACCCCCAAACCCTGCCCCGAAATTTCGCCAAATTCTTATAATGCTTTTGCCTCTCTACTACCTGTTGAACTCATAGTTCTCTCCTTTAAAAAAATTGGTTTTATTAAATTTTGTTACTAAATAACTGAATATTTTTTTGGTAAATTATCAATATTTATGCCTTGCTGTAAAAAATATTTTTTAACTTCTTTATAAATTTCGTAGCTGTATAGATATACTAAAAAATACCTAGACGAAAATACCGCCCCATATCCGTGTGCTGTAAATCTCTCATCGGCAACACTTATGAAAGGAAACATAGAAAAACCTTTAAAACTTTTATTTATAAATATGTAAAATAATAATTTAATTATCAAATTTGAAATATAAAAGAATATCGTAATTAAAAATATAAAACCATTGGTAGCAATTATTAGCACAATAAATAATAAAAACAATAAAATATTTGCAAAACCAAAACCATTTGAAAAACGATCAGAGAAAGTTCTAAACATTTTATTCTCAATTATTTCACACTGCCTTTTAAGTTTTCCATAATCATAAAATTCAATATATCTATTTGTAAATTTTATTTTATGTTTTGAAAAATGTGTTTTTTGGAAAATAGATATAACAATAACATAAAGACACAAAAACACAAATCCACTAATGTATTCACTTGCGTATATTGTATAGCCTTTATATAATTCTTTGCAAAAATAAGAAAGAATTATAGATAAAATTAAAGACCCCATAAACAAAATTAGCACAAAAAATTCTTCATAGCTTTGTATAATGAGCGGCTCTTTATCATAATCCCTAAAATTTGGATCGGTTTGTTTTTTATTTTCTAGCCATTGTTGATATTTAGTTTCTTTTTCTTTTGCTTGTTGAATTTTCATTTCGGCTTTTTTAGTCATTTGCTCTGCTTTTTCTCGCATTATTTTTTCATTATCCAAATTTAATCCTTTTATAAAATCTCGGTCAGTATCTGTGATACTGAATTTTTAAATAAAAATTTGTGGCACAATTTTGTCTAAATTTATGCCAGTTTTTGATAGAAAATATCTTTTTATTTCGTCATATTCGTTGCGTGATAAAAACGCAACTTCTATAAAATTTTGTTCGCCATAAATAATCAAACTATCGGCTACGCTAAATTCTAAATTATTTTTAAGCATATAAATTAAAATTGGCATTACAAGCAAAAGTAAAATCCCAAAAGGCAATAATAAAGCGTAAAATTTGCCCTCTACGGCAAATCGCAAACTCATAATGCTTAAACCAAACAATACAACGCATAAACCAAAAATTTTTGTTTGTTTCGTTGCAACTGGCTCGGATAGTGCGTATGTTCGCTTTATTGCTATGATATTTTTCAAATTTATTGAAGTTAAAATCGCATTTATTTTCGTCGAAAACAGTTCGATATTTTCGTTTTTGAATATTACATAACAATCACCAAATTCGCCGAATTTATAGGCTGTGGCTTGTCTGTATGGCGAGAAATATTTCAAAAAATCGATAAAGATAAAAAACAAACTAAACATTTTTGTTAAATCTATACTTTTATCTTTTATAATAATCGGCTCCTTATCATAATCTCTCTTATTATAATTCATCATCTCTCCTCACTCACACTTCTTACTCTGCTCTGCAATTAAGCTAAGTTTTTTAAGTGTGAAATTTGATTTTAGTATGTGAGCTTGTAGCTCTGATTTGGCTTTTCTGCCCTGCGCCTCGTCCCGACCTGCCCTGCTTCGCACACCACCGCTCGCCCGAAATGACAGCAAATTTAGCGCAAGGAATTTTAAAGTCGTAGATTGGCGCGCGCGGTATGCACTCGAAATGACAGCAAAGTTGCAAACTCTAAATTTTAAATTTCGAGGCAGTGTTTTAAAAGCCTCGCTAGTGGGTTATGATAACCCGCTAATTACGCCATCGTCACTGATTTTCATATCTAGCGCGCTAGGGTGTTTGGAAAGTCCCGGCATTAGCATGATTTTGCCAGCCACAGCCACGATAAACTTAGCCCCCGTGCGAATCTGTAAGTCTTTGACACGCAGGCTAAACCCACACGCGCGACCCAGCGCCTTTTCATCGTCGCTGAAACTATACTGCGTCTTGGCGATACACACATCATAATTTTCAAGCCCAAGCGCGCGAATTTGCTCCAACGCCCCAAGTGCCAGATCTTCGAAAACAACCTCTTTTGCGCCGTAAATTTTAGTGGCTATTTTTTCAATTTTTGTTTTTATACCATCGGTTTTATCGTAAGTGTGGTTGATATTTTTTAGAATTTTGCACTCAGCAAGGACTAGTTTTGCCAAATCTATTGCCCCAACTGAGCCTTTGGCGAAATTCTCGCAAAGCGCCATTTTGACACTGCGCGCGGTGCAGTAGTTGCGCACGAACTCAATCTCTTCGTCGCTATCAAAGCTAAATTTATTCAGTGCGACAATCGGATTTAGACCGAAATTTTGCAAAATTTCAATATGCCCGCCTAAATTTTCGATTCCCACCATAAGGGCTTCTAAATTTGGCTTAGTGATTTCGTCTTTGGCTGCGCCGCCATTGTATTTGAGCGAGCGAATCGTAGCCACCAAAACCACCGCATCAGGGGCGATACCTGCGCGCGGACATTTGATATCTATGAATTTTTGCGCGCCAAGCTCGGAGCCAAATCCAGCCTCAGTTACGACAAAATCAGCCAAACTCATCGCCGTTTTTGTAGCGATTATCGAGTTGCACCCGTGAGCGATATTGGCAAACGGTCCCCCATGCACGAAAGTAGGCGTATGCTCGATACTTTGGAATAAATTTGGCTTAATCGCCTCTTTTAATAGCACGCTCACAGCCTGCTCGCAACCCAAATCCCGCACGAAAATCGGCTTATCATCTTCATCGTAAGCAACCATGATATTTGCGATATTCTCTTTCAAATCTGCCAAATTTTTCGACAAGCACAAAATCGCCATAATCTCGCTAGCAGCGGTGATATTAAAGCCGTCTTTGCGCTCTACGCCGTCAAATTTACCACCCTGCCCTACCGTAATCTGGCGAAGCGCTCTATCGTTCATATCCATACAACGCTTCCAAAGCACGGTTTTGATTTTAAGCGGATTTCCTTGATAAATCGAGTTGTCGATAATCGCGCTGATTAGATTGTTTGCGCTCGTAATAGCGTGAAAATCGCCAGTAAAATGCAAATTTAGCTCCTCCATGGGTGCGAGTTGCGAGTATCCACCACCTGCCGCACCACCTTTTATGCCAAATACTGGACCCAGAGAGGGCTCACGAAGCGCCAAAGCCACGCTTTTACCCAGTGATTTTATCGCGTCGGCTAGGCCAATCGAGGTCGTGGTTTTGCCCTCGCCATAAGGAGTTGGACTAATGGCTGTAACTAAAATTAGCTTTGCGCTGTGTGCGCCTTTTTCGCCGTGCGTGCTATACTCGCGCCCCGGAATTTTCGCCTTATAAAATCCATAAGGCTCAATTTCATCTTTTTTCAAACCTAGTTTTTTGCCGATTTTTGTGATTTTTTTAAGCTTCGCATTGTGCGTAATTTCGATATCGCTTAACATTTTTCCCCCTTAAATTTAAATTTTATAAATCAATCTCAATGCCGATTGGGCAGTGGTCGCTACCTGTGATATCAGCGCGGATAAAGGCGTCTTTGAGGCGCGAACGCAAATTTTGTGAGATAAAAAAATAATCAATCCGCCAGCCGACATTTTTAGCGCGCGCATTGAAGCGGTAGCTCCACCACGAATAAGCGTTTTTTTCATCGCCATGAATTTCGCGGAAAGTATCGATAAATCCGTGATTTATCACCTCATCGATCCACGCTCGCTCGATAGGCAAAAAGCCAGAAATTTTAGAATTTGACTTTGGATTTGCTAAATCAATTTCTCTGTGAGCGGTATTGACATCGCCACAAAATATCACGCCAAGCCCCTGCGCGACCAACTCGTCGATATAGCGCAAAAAATCAGCGTAAAATTTCATCTTATACGCGAGGCGCTCATCGTCCTTTTGGCCGTTTGGGAAGTAGATATTTAGTAGCACTACATCGCCAAATCTATGCTCCAAAACCCGCCCCTCATCGTCGCTAGCGAAGTTGCATTTGCTAACCTTGCTAGCAAATTTAGCTAGGCTCGCCACGCCAGAATACCCAGCGCGCGTGGCTGAGTTCGTATCAATCTGCGAAAATCCAAGCTCATAAAGCTCTTTTGGGATATTTTCTGCGCTCGCTTTTATCTCTTGCAAGCCCAAAAAATCAGGCTTCTCATCATCAAGCCACGCAAATGCGCCCTTGCCAAGCACGGCTCTAAGCCCATTTACATTCCAGCTCATTAGCTTCATTTTTACCCTTTAATTATCAAAATTTGGCTATGATTATGCCTAAATTTAACTAAAATTTAAAAGGAAAAAAATGAGAAATCAGCCAAAATACAAATTTTTCGCAAACTGGGGTTATGCTTTGGCGGGGCTAGTTGAAATTTGGCGTAGTGAGCGAAGTTTTCGGCTAGAAATGTTTGTTTTTGCGCCACTTTTGGTTTCGCTATTTTTTTGGAATTTTGGCTTAGTTTGGAATTTGGCTTTGGTTTTTGGCGCGGTTTTTACGCTGGTTGTCGAGTGCATAAACTCATCAATCGAGCGCGTGGTTGATCTTGCTCACCCTGATTTTCACCCACTTGCAGGGGCTGCCAAAGATACCGCCAGCACCGCTGTAATGCTTACTCTAAGCCTAAATTTCGCCCTGTGGGTATGTGCGATAATCACTAAATTTTGCGCATAATTCATAAGTTTAAAAGTAAAATTTATATACAATCTAAGCTTATTTTTCAAAAGGAATTTTTATGATTGAAAATATTTTTGATAACTCGCAAACTACGCAAAACAGCAAACAAATCGAAATTTTAAAAGCTCATTTCCCTGAGTGTTTTGACAAAGACGGCAAATTTATGATAGATAAATTTGATAAAATCGTCGGCGTTTCGTCAGAGAGAGAGAGAGAGTAATTCCGGCTTAGAATTTAGCAAAGAAAGCTTTGGTTTAAATTTTTTAGGCAAAAGCTATGCTAGATTTTTGGCTAATCAAAACCCAAATTCGTGGCTTAAAGCCGACGAAACTCACAACAAACAAAATCAAAATTCACAAAATTTACTTATAAAAGGCGATAATTTAGAAGTTTTACGCCATTTGCAAAATGCTTATAACGGGGAGATTAAGATGATTTATATCGACCCGCCGTATAACACAGGTGGCGACGGCTTCGTATATAATGACGATAGAAAATACTCCCCAGAACAAATCGCAAAAATCGCAAATTTAGACAAAGACGAAAGCAAAAGGCTATTTAAATTTTTAAGCAAAGAGCAAAGCTCACATTCGGCGTGGTGTGTTTTTATGTATCCACGCCTAAAACTAGCGCGAAATTTGCTTAAAGACGACGGCGTGATATTTATCTCAATCGATGATAACGAACAAGCTGTCTTAAAACTGCTTTGTGATGAAGTTTTTGGGGAAGAGAATTTTATAGCTAATGTAATTTGGCAAAAATCTTATTCGCCAATTAATTTGAAAAAACATTTTTCAAATTCGCATGATTATATTTTATGCTATTCAAAAAAATTAGAAAAAACCATTTGCAATGGACTTCCGCGAAACGATGAAGCTAACGCCAGATATTCAAATCCAGATAATGACCCAAGAGGTCTTTATAAACAAGCAACTTTATCTGTCGGACCAGCAGTTCAAGAAAATATATACGAAATAATTTCTCCAAGTGGTAAAAAATTTTTGCCACCTAGCAATTATAGTTGGATGTTTTCTAGGGAACGATACCAAGAAATGCTAGATGATAATAGAATTTATTTTGGAAATAATGGAAATAATGCACCGACTTTAAAACGATTTTTAAGTGAAGTTAAAAATAGCATTACTCCAATAACAAGTTGGCATTATAGCGAAGTATCTCATCAACAAGATGCTATGAGAGATTTAAAAGAATTGTTTAACAATAATGTCGTTTTTGATTATCCAAAACCAATAAAGCTTATTCAGCGTATGCTACAACTTTACACAAATCCAAACAACAACGACATTATCCTAGACTTCTTCGCAGGTAGTGGCACGACGGCTCATGCGATAATGGATTTAAACGCAAAAGATGGCGAAAATCGTAAATTTATCTTAGTTCAGCTTGATGAAAAAATCGACGAGAAAAAGAACAAAACGGCTTATGATTTTTGCAAAAATGAGTTAAAAAGCGAAAATCCTAGCATTTTTGACATTACCAAAGAAAGAATCATAAGAGCAGGAAAAAAGATAAAAAGCGAAAGTGCAAATTTGCTAAATAGTGAACTTGATTTGGGCTTTAAGATTTATGAAATTTGCGAAAACAAACGAGCTTTGCCAAATGATAAGCTTGACGATGAAATTTCGCTTTTTGAAAATTTAAATGAGCTAAAAGACAAAGACGATTTAAACGCTGTTTTAAACGCATTTAGGCTATATGACGGCGTAGAGCTAACGCAAAAATGCGAAATTTTAGATTTAAACGGATATGAAGCGTATAAATTTGAGAGCAAAATTTATCTCATAAATCCAAATTTTGGAAGTGAAAATTTAAAAATTTTGCTTGAAAAAATCGATAATGATATAACGCCTGAAAAAATCGTCGTTTATGGCGTAAATTTCCCTAGCGTGATACAAAGAGAGATTAGCGAAAATATAAAAGAGTTTAACTCCAAAAAAGAGCTTAAAATTTCAGTTTTGATAAGGTATTAAAATGGGTTTTGTCTATGAAAATAATCTAACGCACCAAAGCGAAGCAGTAAAAAGCGTCTTGGCAGTCTTTGAAAATTCGCAAATAATCTTGCCAAATGAAAAGGCGAAAAATCCGATTTTAAAAGTGGAAAATTTAGAGCAAAATTTGCAAAATATCCAAAGACAAAATCAAATAGGTAAGAAATTTAAAGGCTCAAATGTCATCGATATAGCTATGGAGACAGGCACGGGCAAGACATATACTTACACAAAACTAATGTTTGAGTTAAATAAAAAATTTGGCATTAAAAAATTTGTCATAGCGGTGCCGACTTTGGCGATAAAGGCTGGAACGGTGGCGTTTTTGGGTAGTGATAGCACAAGGGAGCATTTCAGAGATGAGTTTGAGAAAAATTTGCAAATTCATATCGTAGAGAGTGTAAATAAAAACGGAAAAAAGAAAAAGGCGGATTTCCCGCTAAGCGTGAAAGAATTCGTCAGTAGCGATGACGATAAAATTCACGCTCTAATCATAAATGCAGGTATGATAAACTCGCAAACTATGGTTAATGAGTTTGACAGGACGCTTTTTGATGAGTTTTCGACGCCGTTTTCAGCAATATCGGCTTGTAATCCGTTTTTGATAATCGATGAACCACATAAATTTAAACAAGATAATAAAACTTGGGAAAATATCATAAAAATCGGAGCGAAATTTATCTTTCGCTTTGGGGCGACTTTTGATGATAAATTTGAAAATTTGGTTTATAACCTAAATGCGTTAAGGGCGTTTAAGCAAGATTTGGTTAAAGGCGTGGAAGTTTATGTGAGCGAATTTAACCTAAAAGATGATGAAGTTTTTGTTAGACTTTCTAGCCTTGAAAACGGCGTGGCTGAATTTGAAAAAACGCAAAACGGCAAAAAAAGCAAATTTAATCTATCAAAAAATGATGAGTTAAGTTTGATTAATGAGAATTTAGCAGGAATTTTTATAGAAAATTTAAACAAAAGCGTCGTGGTTTTAAGCAACGGAAATGAGCTAAAAAAGGGAGATAAAATAAATCCGTATCGCTACTGTAAGCCTTTGGTTTCAAGTATGCTAAAAACGGCAATTGAAGCACATTTTGAGTTGGAGAGAGAATTTTTAAACAAGGAAGTTAAGATTAAGCCTTTGAGTTTGTTTTTTATCGATGATATTGGCGGGTATCGTGGGAGCGAAGCTTATCTAAAAGATGAATTTGAAGCGATTTTAAAGGCGAAAATTTCGCAAGAGTTACAAACAGCAGACGGATTTTACAAAGAGTATTTGCAAAAATCTTTGGCAAATTTAAGCGATACACACGGCGGGTATTTTTCGCAAGATAATAGTGCAAACGATGAAAAAATAGAGCAAGAAATCGGTGAAATTTTGCATGATAAAGAGAGTTTGCTTAGTTTAAATAATACTCGAAGATTTATCTTTTCGAAATGGACGCTTAAAGAAGGCTGGGATAATCCAAATGTTTTTACGATTTGCAAACTTCGCACAAGCGGAAGCGATACAAGCAAATTGCAAGAAGTGGGGCGTGGATTACGACTACCGGTAAATGAGTATATGCAACGCATAAAAAATGAAAATTTCCGTTTAAATTATATCGTCGATATGGGCGAGAAAGATTTCGCACAAAATTTAGTGGCTGAAATCGGCGAGATAAGTGGCGTGGTCGAAAACTCTGTAAAACTAACAGATGAGTTGATAGGTAAAATTTGCGAAAAATACACCGAATTTGATGAAGTAAGTTTGCTTGAAAAGTTAGATGATAACGGCATTATAAATCGCAAAAATGAGTATAAAGACGGCGGTTTTGAAAAGATAAAAGAAATTTATCCAAAAGCCTTTGAAAGTAGCAGTTTAACGAGCAAAATTCGCAACGCAAAAGATAAAAAAGACAAGCAAAAAACCAAAATGCGAGTGGATAAATATAATGATTTAAAGGCACTTTGGGAATTTATAAATCAAAAGATAATTTTTGAATACAAGGTCGAAAACGAGCAAAGATTTGGCGAAATTTTTAGCGAATTTTGCGCTAGTTTGCCTGAAATTTTAAAACAAAACGGCATTGAAGTAAAATGCTATGAGATTGATACTAGCAAGGAGGGGGCGACAATTAGGCAAAAAGAGAGTGTAGAAAGCGAAATTTTAAATGTCGCAACGATGAGTTATGCCGAATTTGTAAAAAATTTAGGCAATGAAATTTTCGTGCATTATAGGACTTTACACGAAGCCTTGCAAGGGATAAAAGAATTTGACATAAGCAAATATTTTAGTATGCAAAATATCAAAATCATAAAAGACGAATTTAGGAAATTTTTGCTTGAAAATGCCGTATTTAAGACGACTATCGGCGAGAGTGCGTTAAACAAAACGCAGTTTTTTGTGGATTATTTAAAACTTGATTGCAAAATTCACCCGACGAAATTTACAGATAAAGCAGGAAATCCTTTAAATTTAATCGATAGTGCGAATTTAGGAGATTTTGACAGCGATGAAGTAACGGCTAGAAACTATCTATTCGATGAGCTTTATTTTGATAGCGAGTTAGAAAAAGACAATATCATAAAGCAAATCGATGAAGTTGTGGTTTTTACCAAAATTCCACGCCGTTCTATAAAAATCGCAGTCGCAGGTGGCGAGACATATTCGCCTGATTTTGCCTATATTGTGAAATTTAAAGACGGAAAAACGCTAAATTTAATCGTAGAAACAAAGAATAAAAGCGAAAAAGATTTAATGAGTAACGAAAAAATCAAAATCTCTCACGCAAAAGCCTTGTTTGAGAAATTTGGAAATTCTGTGATTTTTAAAGAGCAGTTTGAAAAAGACGAAATAATCGATATTATAAGACAATATCAATGATTTAAAATTCGCCAAATTTTGGCGAATTTTATCTATTCGCTAAAACCTCGCCCTTTCTGCCCCGACGCTCGTGGGCTCTCCATGTCCAGAGTATAAAACCACCTCGTCTGGCAGGGTAAAAATCTTGCCCTCTATGCTAGCTTTTAGCGCGCTATAATCCCCGCCCGGCAAATCCGTGCGCCCAAAGCCCGCGCGAAAAATCAAATCCCCACAAAACGCCAAATTTTGCCCCTTACTATAAAACACCACGCTATCGCTCGTATGCCCTGGCGCATAAATCACAGTTAGCTCGCACGCCCCGTTAGCTAGCGCGATCCTTTCGCCATCTTTTAGGGGCGTGAAATCCTCTATGATTATCTCTTCGCCCGTGAAATTCGATAGATTATAGTCTGGCTCGCCCAGATACACGCCTGCGTTTTCGTGCGCTAAAATCGGCGCGCCCAAAGCCCGCGAGAGCTCGCTAGCTGCGCCAATGTGATCAAAATGTCCGTGAGTGAGCAGGATTTTTTCAATTTTGAAATTTCTCTCTTTTATAATCCCCAAAAGCTTGTCCGCTTGCGCCCCGGGGTCGATTACAAACCCTGCCCCACTCGCCTCGTCGATAAAAAAATAGCAATTCTCACTGATATAACCTGCCACTTCCACGCATAAAACCATGTTTTCTCCTTGAATTTCTCCAAATTTTACGGATTTAAATTTAACCAGCCATTAAATTTAGCCAAAAATTATCCTTGATTTACCAAAACAGAGTAAAATACGCGCTTTTGCAAATTTTTTCAAAGGAGAGCTTATGAAAAAGCTTTTGGCCGAGTTTCTTGGCACATTTTGGCTAGTATTTGGCGGTTGCGGAAGCGCGATTTTCGCTGCATACAATATCGGATTTGTCGGCGTTTCAATCGCATTTGGTTTGACCGTGCTAAGCGGTGCTTACGCATTTGGACACATTAGTGGCGGACATTTCAACCCAGCAGTTTCAGTGGGCTTGCTATGTGGCGGCAGATTTAAAGCTAGCGAGTTAGCAGGCTATGTCATCGCGCAAGTCCTAGGCGCGATAGCAGCAGGAGCCGCACTATATCTAATCGCAAGTGGAAAGGCTGGATTTGACATCAGCGCAGGATTTGCGACCAACGGATACGGCGAGCACTCACCAAACGGATATTCTATGCTAAGCGCACTAATCGCAGAAATAGTTCTAACTGCGTTTTTCCTAATCGTCATCATGGGCGCGACAGATGGGCGCGCACCAAGCGGCTTCGCACCGATTGCAATCGGTCTAGCCCTCACACTAATCCACCTAATCTCAATCCCAGTTACAAACACCTCAGTTAATCCAGCCCGCTCAACCGGCGTGGCACTTTTCCAAGGTGGCTGGGCGCTTAGCGAACTGTGGCTGTTTTGGGTAGCGCCAATCATCGGTGGCGCAATCGGCGGAATTATCTACAAAACTTTTTTGGAAAAAGAGTAGAATTTCGCTAAATTTGGCGTAAATTTCGCCTCGCCCCTTGTGAATTTTCGCAAGGGGCTTTTTAAATTCTTTAAATTCTTAAATTTCCGCTTCGCAACTCCCAAACACTGCCCCGAAATTTTGCAAATTTAGCAATAAAATTTTTTACTCGTAGATTGCTCTTGCAATGACAATGGCAAAAAAATTTGCTAAATCTGTCATTGCGAGAATTTGCGTAGCAAATTCGAAGCAATCTACGAGTTTAAAATTTAAATTTTGCAAATTTGCTGTCATTGCGAGAAAACGAAGTTTTCGAAGCAATCCAGTAAAATTCAGAGTAAAATTCAGAGTAAAATTCAACCTAAATTTTGCATTGAACGATTTTTTAAATTTAACCTGTGCCGTGCTTTTCTCGTAAGGGGGAGGGCGCGCTTTTTAGGAGACGCTACCCTCCCCCTTACCAACCCCCACCCCT
>JAGBJQ010000023.1 GCA_017934385.1 Campylobacter sp.
CTTCGGATACATCCAAAACTCCTTCTAGCTTTCTACCCACATCTACGAAAATCTCGTTGTCTTTAACAGCGATAACCTTACCTGTGACTACCTCATCGTGTGATTTTTGGTTGTCATACTCTTCTAACAATTTCGCAAAATCTTCATCTGCGTGATTTTGAACTTTCTCGTTCACCTCGGCCATAAAGCTTCCTTTAAATTTATTTACATTTTTAACAAAAATGCTAAAAACTAAATCTTACCTAAATTTTGCTTTTAATCAACTAAATTTTTTTAAATTTTGATATGTTAAATTTGAGATGAAATTTTAAAATTTTGATATTTTTTCGATTTTTTCAACAACTTTTTTGATAATCCAATCAGGCGTGCTAGCCCCCGCTGAAATCCCGCATAAATTTTTATTTTTAAACCAAATTTGCTCGATTTCGTCTTCGTTTTCGATCAAATAACTATCCTTGCAAAAGCTTTGCGAAATCAAAAAAAGTTGTTTTGTATTTGATGAATTTTTGCCACCCACGATTATCATAATATCGGCTTTTTTGGCAAGTTCGGCGGCTGCTTCTTGGTTTTCTAGCGTTGCGTTACAAATCGTATTAAAAATACGAACTTCGCGCGATTTTTGCATTAAATAATCCACAATTTTGACAAAATTTTCGATTTTTTTCGTAGTTTGTGAAACAACAGCAACCCTTGAATTTAACTTTATTTCTTTTAATTCACTTGGTTCTAAAACCACAAAAACCCTGCCCTTAGCATAGGATTTCACCCCTTTTACCTCTGGGTGGTTGCTATCACCAAAAATTACAATATCATACCCCTCATCGCTCATTTTTTCGACTATTTGTTGTGGTTTGGTCACAAAGGGGCAGGTTGCGTCGATGAGCTCTTTGTTTTGCGCTCTTAGGCGCAACAAATCCTCTTTTTGGATACCGTGTGTGCGGATTATGAGCTTTTTTTCATCGCTTACTTCGCTGGCGTCACTTAGTGTTTTGACACCAAAATTTTGCCTTAATCTATTTATCTCTTCTGCGTTATGAATTAATTCGCCAATAGTCGAGGCTTCGCCCGCGTTTTCTGCGATTTTAATCGCTCTTTTGACCCCGAAGCAAAAGCCGTAGCTTTTGGCCATTTCAATCCTCAACGCTAGCTCCAATTTGTTTTAAAATTTCGCTGAAATTTGGAAAAGATGTCGCGATACATTTAGCATCTTCTATCATCATACCGCATTTAAGCCCCAAAATAGCGAAGCTCATCGCAATTCTATGATCGCCATGAGGCGTGATGATTGCTGGGCTCATTTCTCCACCGCCTATGATTTCAAAGCCATCTTCTAGCTCGCTAGCTTTCACGCCACACGCCTTTAATCCCTCGACCATGACAGCTATGCGGTCGCACTCTTTGACGCGAAGTTCTTTTGCATTTTTTAGAATGCTTTTGCCCTGCGCGCAGGCAAACGCCACGGCTAGGGCTGGGGCTTCATCTATCATCCACGGGATATTTTCGCTAATATCTACGGCGCGAAGTGGGGCGTAAGAAATTTCGATATCGCCGATTTCTTCGTAAATTTCATCGGTTTTTTTGTAGCTGATTTTCGCGCCCATTTTCTTTAAAATTTCGTAAGCTTCTATGCGAGTTTTATTTAAAAGCATATTTTTTAGCACGATATGCGAGCCCGGGATTATCGAGGCTGCCACAGCATAATAAAACGCCGAGCTTGGGTCGTTTGGCACGAAAATTTCAAGCGGTTTAAGTGGCGCGCGTAGTGGCTCTACACGCAGTTCAAGGCCGTTTGTGCTAATATCCGCTCCCATGGCTTTTAGCATTTTTTCGCTGTGATCGCGGCTTAGCTCAGGTTCGCTAAATTTGCAACCATTGCTATTAAGGGCGGCTAAAATCATAGCGGTTTTGACCTGAGCAGATGAAATTTTGCTATCAAATTCGAAATATTCAAGCTTATTTCCCTCGATTGCAATCGGAGCTTTGTTTGCATTATCGCGGCCGTAAATTTTCGCCCCTACTTTGCTTAGGGGACCCCCTATTCTGCGCATTGGGCGCTCATTTAGGTATTTATCGCCACTTAGGACGAAAAATCCCTTAACCGAGCTTAAAAGCCCCATAAAAAGGCGAATCGTAGTGCCTGAGTTCCCGCACTCTAATGGCATATTTGGCTCTTTTATCGCGCCTTTTGGCGTGATTTCGACCAAAGCACCCACTCGCTTGACCTCTGCGCCCAGAGCCTCTACGATTTTTAGCTTATTTAGTGTATCCTCGGCTAGCAAAAAATTTGAAATTTTGCTTGTACTGTCCGATAAAAGCGCGAAAATTGCGCTTCTATGAGAGATCGATTTGTCTGAGCCGATATTTGAAATTTCGGCATTTAATGGCGATTTTTGAGCGAAAATTCTCATCGTAATTCTAATCCTAAATTTTGATTTAATGCTTGTAAAATTTTATCCATAAAGCCCGCTACTTCGTCATCTTCTAGGGTTTTATTATCGTCTTGGAAACTAAATTTAATTGTCAAACTTGCGCTATCTTTTAGGCTTTCGTCTCTGTATAAATCAGTCGGCAAAAATTCCTTCAAAGCGTCGATTTTAAGGGAGCTTATAACCTCTTTAATCTTCTCAAATCTAAGGTCATTTGGCACCAAAATGCTTAAATCGCGCGAAATACTAGGGAATTTCGAATAAGCATTTGCCATGATTCTTTCAAATTTTAACTTTTTAAAATCAATCTCGCACAAATATGTTTTTTCTAAATCGCGACTTTTTTCCACATCGCCATCTACGCGCCCTATAAAGCCCACAATTTCGCCATTTTGCTCGATTAGGGCTTGTTCAAATTCGCTTAAAAAGCCGATTTTTTGCTCTGGAATTTTCACGCTAAATTTGCCAATCACGCTTTGAATTAATCCCGCAAAGTATAGAAAATCCACAGCCGCAGGTTTCGCGCCGTTTGCGATAGAGCTTTCGTTTTTTAGTCCGCTTGCGACAAATCCCAGTTTTTGCGATTGCACGCCCTCAGCGTCAAAAACCGTGCCAAGCTCGAAAAGCTTGACACTTTTTTTCGAATTTTTCAAATTTCGCTCAGCAGAGGCCAAAAGATGATTTATTAGAGTTGGGCGAAGCGCGTCTAACTCGCTATTGATTGGGTTTAAAATCTCTTTTTTGCACGGCGCAAATCCAAGAGAGGCTAAAATTTTGCTATCGTCAAAGACATAATGCACGCACTCGAAAAATCCCAAAGCAGCCGCTTTTTTGCGCACTTTGCGTGAATTTTGCAAATTTATATAAGTTTCGTTTATGCGTGTTTTTTCCTCGAATTTCATCGGTGCTGAGGCGATATTATCGATGCCTACGATTCGCACGATTTCCTCGCAAATATCGTGCGCATTTAGCACATCGTGCCTAAAATGCGGAACTTTGGCGTTGATGAAATCTGCCTCTATGCTGATATCAAATCCTAGTTTTTTTAGAATTTTTACGATTTGATCGCGCGAAATATCTGCGCCAATCATTTTATTAATCTCTTTGTCGCTAAATCTAATCGTTACAGGCTCATACGCGCTCGAAATTCTCTGCGCGCCAGCATACGGCAAAATCGAAGGATTTTCGCCCAAAATGCGAAATAAAAGATCCGTGCCCACGCCTAGGCTCGGCTCGCTACCACGAGATGAGCGATAAACCTGCTCGTCGCCTTTTAGGCTTTTGTTTTCGTTTATGGCTTTTGCGATGACAAGGGGTTTGGTGTAGTTTGCCTCGATAATTGCGATTTTTGTCTCATCGCAGGCTTTGAAATTTTCATCTTGGCAAATTCCAGCGATACTTAGCAGTTTTTCACCGCAATACACGCCAAATTCGCCGTTTTGTAGCTGTTTTATATCAAGTGAAATTTTCTCAGCCCCACCAGCGATTTTTTCGAAATCATACGCCCTTAGCAAAACTCCCGTCGCGTGCGTAACATAGCTTAGATAGTTTTGCACAGCGCAAGAGCCTAGTAAATCGGCAATCGCAAGGCGCAAAATGTGTTTGAAGGAAAGGCCGAAATTTTTCTTTACTTCAAAGGCGCGAAACGAAAATCTCGCGTTGCTTTCGGCGTTTGTATGGACATTTAGAATTCTGCCGATTCCTGGGGCATTTTCAGGGTCTTTGAACTCGACTTTTTCTTTCAACGCTAAATTTAACCCAGCACTTAGATCTCGCGCGATACCTAAAATACTAAGGCAATCGCCCCTATTTGCAGTAAGCTCGATCTCGATTATGTCGTCGTTAAAAATTTCATACTCATTTAGCGCCTTGCCAGGGATTAGCTCGCCGATACTTTCGTCTAAAATCATAATTCCATCGAAGGTCTTAGGAAGCCCAAGCTCGGTAGATGAGCAAATCATACCAAAGCTCTCTTCGCCACGAAGTTTGGCTGGTTTGATCTCCAATCCGCCAGGAAGCTTGGCTCCCACGAGTGCTACTGCTACGAACTGCCCAGCATCGACATTTTTGGCTCCGCACACGATTTGGAGCGTTTTTTCGCCGACATCGACTTCGCAGACATTTAAATGGTCTGAATTTTCGTGGCGTCTTTTGCTTTTGACTAGCCCCACGACGACCAAATTTGGGATATTCATGCGAGTGTGCGCATCGACCTCTAAGCCAATCGAATTTAGCGTAAGGGCTAAATTTTCTGATGAGACTTCGCTTAAATCAATCCAATCTTGTAACCAATTTTTCGTTATTATCATTTAAATTGCTCCAATAATCTAATATCGCCTTCAAAAAGTGAGCGCAAATCAGGAATTCTATGAAGTAGCATAGCAAATCTCTCGACCCCAAGCCCAAAGGCATATCCGCTCACATCGCTCCATTTTACCGCTTTAAACACATTTGGATCTACCACTCCACTTCCTAGCACTTCTAGCCAGCCAGTTTGTTTGCAGACACGACAGCCCGATCCGCCGCAGAAAATACAACTAATATCAACCTCTGTGCTAGGCTCGGTGAATGGGAAAAAGCTAGGGCGAAATCGCACCTTTACATCGCCAAACATATAATGCAAAAAATCCTCTAAAATGTATTTTAAATTTGCAAAGCTCACATTTGCGCCCTTTTCGACGACCAAACCCTCTACTTGGTGAAACATCGGCGTATGTGTCAAATCCATATCGCGTCTAAATACCGCACCTGGGGCTATCATACGCACTGGCGGAGTTTTGAATTTCTCCATTGTGCGGATTTGCACGCCACTAGTGTGTGTGCGCAAAAGCTCGCCTGAATTTAGATAAAATGTATCTTGCATATCGCGCGCTGGGTGGTATTTCGGTAAATTTAGCGCTTCGAAATTGTGGAAATCATCTTCGATTAGCGGGCCTGTTTCGACGCTGAAATTTTGCGATACAAAATAATCGATTATCTTATCCATAGTCTCCATTACAGGGTGAAGTGCCCCGCTAGCGACATTTTCGTTAAACAGCGTAACATCGATCGCCTCTTTTTTCATCGCCTCTTTTTGCGCGATTGCCTCCAAGGCTGATTTTTTCGCGCCAATTAGCTCGGAAAAAATATCTCGCTTTTGGTTTGCCTCTTTTGCAAATTCCTTTTTTTGCTCGGCAGGGACGGACTTTAACTGAGCGAAAAGCTCGGTGATAATGCCCTTTTTGCCAAATAATTCAAGGCGGATTTTTTCGATTTCATCTAAGCTAGTGGCTGCTTCGATTTTGGCTTTGATTTCTTGCAAAATTTATCCTTTTTGTAAAAAAATGAATTTTGCGATTTTATTTAAAATTTCATAAAAGCAAGGTAAAAATTCATAAATTTGAAATTTTTAGCTATAATCTAGGCTGAATTTTTAATCAAAAAAGGATACATTATGAATATTTTCGAAAGAATTGTAGCAGGCGAAATTCCATGTAACAAAGTCCTAGAAAACGACGATTTTCTGGCATTTCACGACATTAGCCCAAAAGCTCCAATCCACATTTTGGCAATTCCGAAAAAATGCTATGAAAACTTCCAAGTAACCCCGCCAGAGGTCATGGTAGGGCTAAGCAAATTTATCAAAGAAGTCGCTGTAAAAATGGGGCTAGATAAGACAGGTTACCGCCTAGTGTGCAACTGCGGCGAAAACAGCGGCCAAGAGGTCATGCATTTGCACTTTCATATCCTTGGTGGAACGAAACTTCCGTGGGATAACACAAACAGCACGAATACAAACGATAAATTCTAAATTTACAAATTTCACAAGTCGCCAAATTTGGCGACTTTTCTGCTTAATTTTTTAAATTTCAAAAATTTCATCTCACACTAAATTAAGTGAATTTTAATGGGGAGGGGGTTACAATCACTTCCTTTAAATTTACCCAAATAGGAGTATATATGAAAAAATCTATTTTTGGTTGCGCTATTATCGCGCTTTTAGTAAGTGGATGCGGTTATGTCAAAAAACCATTTGTAAATGAAGCTTCACTTTTGGACAGAGCAGAGCTTGCCACAGGTGTAGAAAAGTCAAATTTAACACTCGTAAAAGATTCGGTAGTGAGCGAAATCGACTCTGTGCATTTTAAAGTCAATGATAACAAAGGCAATCTATATAGATGCTATTTCACTAGCGTTGTGGCAGTTGATTCTGATACACTATGCACCAAAATCGGGGGCACAAAAGACGCGTCAAATCAAAAATGCAACGCATTGCTAAAAAAAGCAGGAAAATGCTAAGCTAAATTTAGCAGGAATTTAAGATTTAAAATTTAGATTGAAATTTGAAAGTTAAATTTTTAAATTAAATTTAAAAAGTCGCCGAATTTGGCGACTTTTATTGAGGTTTGCAAAGATTATTTTGCAAGCATTGCATCAAGCATCCAAAGGCGTTTTTCGTATCCGCCAAGTTTGTCTTGTGCGAAATTTGATGTTACGATATCGCCTGCTTCGTCTGCGATTTCGGCTAGTTTTTTGAACTCTTTTAGCAAATATTCATAGGCTTTTTTCACATTTTTTAGCACCTCTTCTGCGCTATAATCGTCTTTTAGATCGATTGGAGCAGAGGCTAGTTTGATTAGCTCTTCGGCTTTGATTACTGGTTTGCCACCGATTTGCAATACTCTTTCAGCTGCGTCATCGAAAAGCACGCCAAACTCATCGTAAGCTTCCTCTGTGTAAGAGTGGATTGGCGCGAATTGAAGACCTTTGATATTCCAGTGATATGCGTGAAATGCGACAAATAGCGCGTGTGCATCTGCTTGGATTTGGTTTAGTTGTTTTGTTACTTTTGACATTTTCATGTCTCCTTTCTTAATTTAAATTCGGCGGTATTATAAACGAAAAATTTAAATAAAAAGTATCTAATTAATAAATTTTATTATTTAGAACTCTCAAATTTACAAAATTTACATATAATTAAGGCTTTATATCAAAATTTAAAGAGCGAAAATGGTAAAAGTTTTTTTGATTGAAGATGACGCAGAGTTTGCTGGATTGATAGCCGAATTTTTAGGTTCGCGAGGCATTAGCGTGGAGGCGTGTGAGGATCCGTTTTTGGCGATTAGCACGGATTTGGCGCAGTTTGATTTGGTTTTATTGGACCTGGGGCTTCCTGGCATGGACGGGCTGGAAGTTTGCAAAGAAATCCGCAAAAAAAGCAAAATCCCGGTTATCGTTTCAAGCGCGCGCGCCTCGACCGTCGATAAGGTAAGCGCCCTACAAATCGGAGCTGATGACTATCTGCCCAAACCATACGACCCAGACGAGCTATACGCGCGCATAATCTCGCTTTTGCGCAGGGCAAATGATTTCAAAGAAGAAGGCAAGAGTCTAGCGTTTAGCGTGGATAAAAATCTAGGCGATGTGCTGTTTAAGGGCGTAAATTTGGGGCTTACGCTGGCTGAGTTTGAAGTGCTTGGCGAGCTAGTTCGCAACTTCCCAGCCGCTGTCAGCAAGGACCAAATTTTGCGCGCCTCGCCCTCGATTGTATCGGCAAATGAGAAAAATTTGGAGATGATAATCAGCAAAATTCGAGCCAAAATCAAACCTCACAGCGAGGCAAATCACATAATCTCGCTTCGCGGCAGAGGGTATCGCCTTGCCAAATAGCGAGCAAAATTCGGCGCAAAATTCGGCACAGGGAAATTCTCAAAATTTGACGCAAACAGATACGCAAAATGGCGCAAAAATTTCAGCGCAAATAAATTCGCAAAACAGCGCTCAAAAGTCCATTTTCAGGCGCATTTTGATACTTTTTTTGGTAGCGTTTTTGGGGGTAGTTTTTTTGTGGTTTGGCGTGCATAGCTGGAAGGATTATCGCTACAAAGAGACTTTGCGCCTAAATTTACGGCTAAATTTGCAAAGTTTCCAAGAAGAGCTTTTAAACGCTAGCTTGCCAAGCGATGAAATTTTGGCGCAAAACGGCTTTGTTTTAGCCGAAAATTTCGGCACCAAAAACGCCAAAATCATCGAGAGCTTCGGCGATAAAAACAGCGGCTATCAGATCGTAAAATCAGGGCGCGAGGAGCTGTTTTTCATATACACGCCGATTAATTATATGGTTTTACGCGCCTTGCATAATGACCGAGATTTCGCGGTTTTCGACATTTTTTTCTGCGTTTTGCTAGGTATTTTGGCGCTACTTTTTTTCTTTTTAAACAAGGCTTTGGCGCCATTAAATTTGCTTTATTCAAATTTGCTAAATTTAAAAAACGGCGAGTTTAAAATTTTGGAAATCAAAAGCGATTATAAAGAAATTTCTCGTATCCAAAACGCCTATAATAGCGCGATTTTGCGCATAAAACAGCTTCTTGGCACCAGAGAAATGTTTAACAAAATCTTTATGCACGAGATGAAAACTCCCCTTGCCAAGGGCGCATTTTACCTAAAAAACGCTCCCAGCCCGCAAAATCAGGGCAATTTGGCTAGGCTTTTTGCGCAGATAAACGAGCAGTTAGAAAATTTCAGGCTTCTTGAAAGTCTGGTTAGCTCCGAGGCGGTAGAGTGCGAGCAAATGGGCTTTGGCGAGGTTTTTGAGCGCACATGCAAAAAGCTAAATTTGCGCGAAAATGATAAAATTTGCGTTGATTTAGAGCGCGATTTTAAAATTTACGGAAGCGCCGAGCTGTGGGAGATTTGCCTGAAAAATTTAATCGAAAATGCGCTGAATTACTCGCCAAATCACGAGATTAAAATTTACGCCACGCATGGCGCGATAGTTTTCGAAAACAGCGGCGAGCCCCTAGCCAAGGATATTTCTAGCGCGAACGGCGAGCTGGAACTAAACTGGAAATTGGATAAAAGCGTGCGCCATAAAAGTTCGAGCGGGTATGGATTTGGGCTATTTATCATACAAAAAACAGCGATTTTAAACGGCTACGAAATCGCCTATTCGCACGAAAATGGCGTGAATTTTATAAAATTTATAAAAAAGTGAAACAGAATTTGCGTAAATTTGTTAAAAAATTTTTTAAATTTATCGCTATATTGATGGTGATATATTTTTTGCCGATACTTTTCTTGTTTTTAAGAGAGCCGTTTATTGTAAAAGCTATGAAAGACGATTTGATAAATTATGAGTTGTATTATTTGAAAAGCCATTATAACGCTAAACTTAAAGCATTAGATAAAAGCGATGATGGGATAGTAATACTAACAA
>JAGBJQ010000024.1 GCA_017934385.1 Campylobacter sp.
CGAAATGCTTATGAGTTAAGTGGCGGTGAATTTGGGCGAGTTTTGATTGCAAGAGCTTTGGTGAGCGAACCGCAAATTTTACTTTTAGATGAGCCAACTAGTGCGTTAGATTTAAACTATGCCTTAAACATTATGAAAATTTGCAAAAAACTAACTAAGGAGCTAAATTTATTAAGCGTTATGGTGATTCACGATTTAAATTTAGCGGCACTTTTTTGTGATAAAGTTTTTATGCTTAAAGGCGGAAAAATTCGGTATCAAGGTGCTCCAAAAGAGCTTTATACAAAAGAAATTTTGCACGAAATTTATGATTTGGAGTGCGAAATTTTAAATCACAACGGCGATCCGTTGATAGCCTTAACAAAGGAATAAAAAATGAAAAAATTTATTTTAACGGTATTTTTAGGTGCCTGTGTCTTAATGGGTAAAAATTTGGTCGTTTTAGACCCTGCTGCGGTGGAGATTTTGTATATGCTTGAAGCCGAAGATCAAATCTCAGCAATCGCAAAGCCTACGATGTCAAAAATTTATCCACAAGAAAAAACGGATTTATTGCCAAGTGTGGGAAGTTATATCAAACCAAATTTAGAAAAAATCGTTGAGTTAAACCCTGATTTGATAATAACTAGTTTTCACTCGGCAAATGCGGGAAATGATTTGAAAAATTTAAGTTTTGAATCTTTGGAATTAAAAGCAGACAGTATGGAACAAATTTGCCAAAATACGAAAAAATTAGGCGAAATTGTAGGTAAAAGCGAAAAAGCAGACGAGCTTTGTGTCGATATGCAAAATGTTTTTGAAAATAAAACTGAGTTAAAAGGTAAAACCGCAATCGCCTTTTTTTCGGCAAATCCGACTATGGCTTTTACCGATAAAACACTGCCGGGGGACATAATCTCAAAACTTGGTATGCAAAATTTAGCAAATTCACTTCAAGGTTCAACGCCGATAATTTCAAGCGAGTTTATGATTGAAAAAAACCCTGATTTTATTATCATGGTCGGCTTAAATTCGGACTTAGATAGCTTCTTGAAAAATAATCCCATAATGTCGAACACAAAAGCGGTAAAAAACGGGAAATTTATCGTCTTACCTAGCACGATACTTCGCGGAAGCCCAAAAATAGTAGAAAAAGTGGAGCAAATTTACGGAGAGTTGATAAAATGAGCAATGAAAACAAAGATATAAATTTGCAAAATTTGCCAAAAGAAATCCGCGAAAAGCTTGAAAAAAGCGGTATGGATATAGCTAGTATGCCAAAAGCAATGTTGGAGAAAATTTTAAAATCGGCATCGCACGGCGGCGGAAAAGAAGTAGGGGACGAGCAAAATCCATTTAAAGAACGCATTAAAACTCACCACACGCCACGCATTTTCCCACCAAATCCTGCTAGTGAAGATGAGCTTTTTAATGCTTTAAATTCGCCAAGTTTGACGCAAGATTGTGTGATTTATTTTCATATACCATTTTGTGATAATATCTGCTCGTTTTGTTCGATGAATCGCACGAAATTAGCCGACGAGCTTGATAGTTATACTGAATTTTTACTCGGCGAAATTGCAAAATTTGGCAGCACACCGTATTTAAAAAGTAAAAAAATAAAAAGCATTTATTTTGGCGGTGGCACACCGACAACGCTGAAAGAAAACCATTTTGAGCGAATTTTTAATGAAATTTACAAATATTTTAGCATAGATGAAAATTGCGAAATCAGCCTAGAAAGCACTTTGCATAATCTAAGCGTAGAAAAAATAAAATTTTTACAAAATATCGGCGTAAATCGTTTTAGCATAGGGATTCAAACTTTTAGCGATCACGGGCGAAAGTTTTTAAACCGCGTTTATAACGGCAAAGGGGCGATTAAAAAACTAGCAAATTTGCGTGAGAATTTTGACGGACTTCTTTGCACCGATATAATCTACAACTATCCAAATCAAAGCTTAGACGATATTAGATTTGATGCAAAGCAAATTTTAGATTTAAATATCGATAGCACGAGTTTTTATTCGCTTATGTATTTTGACGGAGCAAAGCTTTCAAAAGACGGAAAAGAATTTAAGTATGATTTGCAAACCGATTTAAATTTACATAACGAATTTGCAAAAACTTTGCTTGAAAGTGGAGAATTCGAGCTTTTGGAGCTTACAAAACTTGCTAGAAAAAATCGCGATACTTACGAATATATTCGCCATACGCACAAAGGCACGGATATTTTGCCTTTGGGAAACGGAGCTGGTGGGAAAATAGCCGGATTTGGCGTCTTTGGTATGGCAGGAAAAAAAATGATAAGCAAAAATGCACCAAACCAAGCCAAATTTGAAAAACTTTGCAATCTTTTTCAATATCAAAGCTTAAATTTAAGCGAATTTGAAACCTTGCAAACTGAGATAAAAACAGAGCTTTTTGCATTTTTAAAAGAGTGTGAAAATTTGAAATTTGGCGAGTTTAAAAACGGCAAATTTGAATTAAATTTAAACGGCGTTTTTTGGGGAAATAACATAGCGGTAAAATCCGCAAATATCATTAAAAAGGAGTTCATAAAATGAGTAAAAAAATAGTGATTTATTCTTCACTTACAGGAAATACGGCAAAAGTTGCAAATGCAATTGCAGAAGAAATTGATTGCAAGAGCGTGAATTTTAAGGATTTTAAAGGAAATTTGGACGAATTTGACTTTGTCGGTGTCGGCTTTTTTGTGGATAAAGGCGGAGCGGATGCTAAATTTACCAAATTTATGCAAGAAAATATCAAAAACAAAAAAATCGGCGTTTTTATGACACTTGGAGCAGAGCCTGAAAGTAATCACGCCAAAGAGTGCCTAAAAAAAGTTGAAGATGAACTAATCGCAAACGGTTGCGAAGTGCTTTGTGATTTTGCGTGTCAAGGTGCGATTGATCCAAAACTAATTGAGATGATGAGAAAAATGGCGGCAAAAGGAAATTCACCGCACCCAATAACGCCTGAGCGCGAAGCAAGGTGGGCAAATGCTGCAAAGCACCCCGATGAAAATGATTTAACAAATGCAAAAAAGGCGTTTGAAAAAATCAAAGATTTATAAATTTATAAAAAACATCGCTTTTGAAATTTAAGGCGATGTTTTAATTAAAAGGCTATAAATGAAAAAATATTCAAAATTTTTGTCTATTAAGCCTAAAAATAAAAATTTCAAGGCTACATTTACTTATAATTTTGAAAACGAATATTTCATGGATTTTACACTAGGTCTCTCTGATTGTCGCTAAATTTTAAAAAGGCCAAATTCTGCCAAATTCAGCCTTTAAAAAGAGGTAAATTTAGATATTTAAACTACCACCGTATTTGATTTTTTTGATTTCTGGTTCTTCGTCGATTTTTTGCATAATCTCTTCTATATTGTTGCTGTTCGCGGCGTCGATTTGTTCGTCTAGGTCTTGGTATGAGTATATCATAGCTACATCGCTTACGCCTTTTAGGGCTTGCATGGCCTTAAATGCGCCCAGCTCTTGATCTAGGCTCTCGGTTTGGATAGTCGCTACGATTTTGCCATCTTGTGCAGCTACGACTTCGCAAAACTCTATCTTTGCCATGAGAGCGCTAAGCTCGTCCAAATTTGTCTTATTATCTGTGTAGATTATCACACTTGAAATGTTCATTTATAGCTCCAAAAATGAATTGTTTTGTCGTATCCTGCGCCAACTAAGTAATCGCCATAAAATGTCATGTTGTTTATGATTTCGCCATCATAAGGGATTTTTTTGATGATGCTTCCAGCTTTGTTTATGATATTTATGCCATCAAGTGTCGTAAATGCGCCAAAATCCTCGCTTAATGCCACGCTATACACGATAAAGCCAGTTTCGAAAAGCTTAGACTCTCTTGCGTTTTCGTAGTAGCAGGTTTTGTCGTTTGAGCCAGTTATCACCCTCTCGCCTACAAAGGCTACATTGAAGACATTGTCTTTATGGATACTTTTTTCGCGTAAGAATTTTTTCTCTTTTGTGTCAAAAAAGTAAATCATACCGCCTTCGTTTGAAAGAAGCAATAAATTTCTCTCGCGGTCAAAACTCACGCCACCAAAAGGTGAATCTGAAATTTTGTGCTCAAATTTCACAGATTTTGAGGCTATGTCGTAGTATAAAATTTCGCTTCCCACGCCTAGTAAAACGATAGTATTGCTATCTAGCAAAAATAGTCTTTTGATACCAGTTATCGGCAAATCAAAGGTGTTAAGCGTGCCATTTTCATACACGGCGAGTTTTTTGTGCATATAATCGCCATTTATCAAAAGGGCAAATTTTTCACCCAGCTTATCCACATCGATGACCTTAGAATCGATATCGCCATCGACATAGCTTTTGACTTGCGGAAGAGTTAAAACAAGAGTAGCGTTCTCATCGCTCCCACTTATACTAAAAAGCTTTCCAGTGTCCGTGCCAGCATAGATTTTTCCATCCATTTGCTTTAAAATCGCGATGTTGCCATCTACTATGACTTTGTCATTTGCAAAAAGAAAGGTTGCTAAAAAGATAAAAGCAACGAATAATTTTTTCATTTTTTACCTCGTAAATTTTGTGTGAGTTTGGAGGTCCAAACTCACAACAAAATGGTTATTTGATATCAGCGCCCTGATTTAAAATGTCAAGCAAATTTGAGCTAGTATTTGAGTCTGCAAAGCGACTAAAATCTGCTTCAAATTTGTTTTGAACTAGCTGGGTTGCGTTTGTTTGAGTGACATGGCAAGAAACGCAGTCGTATCTAGCCATAGAAAGTGCGCCATCAAGGCTCTTTTGATTCTCATCACGCAAATCTGCTAAGTGGCTTTGTGGGACTGATTTGATTTGCATAGCCTGTGCAGCCTCTGGAAGGTGGCATGTGGTGCACATGTTGTTTTCGGCTGTGATAGGTAGCATATCGTCCAAAGTGTGTGGGATTAGCGGAGGAGCGTTCTCGAAGCTTCTCTCAAATACCATATTTTCGCCTGGTGCGCCACCTTTTACCTCATAAGTAGGCAAGGTTAGGTTTTCGTTAGTGTAATCCTCTCTAAATTTAGGACTTTGCGCAAGCTCTAAATTTGGTATATCTTCCTTTTTCTCGACAACAGGCGCTGGTGCGGCTGGCTCTTGTGGTGCAGCAGCTGGCGCTACCTCTGCCTTAGGTGCTTCTGCTTTTACTTCGTTAGTAGCAGCAGGTGCTGAGGCGGCTTGTGTTTGCGCTACTGGTTGGTTTGTATTTGAGCTCGCTTTGCCTTTTTCATCTTGGCAACCGCTCAAACCCAAACAACAAATTGTAGCTGCAACAAGGCTTAAAAAAGCAAATTTCTTTTTCATTTTTTTACTCCTAGTATGCTAAAATTTAACGCATCATCATCGCAAATTTGGACACATCTACCGCAACTTATGCACTCAGAATCGATTTTAAAACTCTCTTTTGAGACCATTTTTAACACCTGAACCTCAGGGCAAACGCTCTTGCATTTGTTGCATTTGGTGCATTTGTTTGCATTATGATAAATGCGAATTAAGCTAAATTTACTTGCTATCGCCCAAAATCCCCCTAGTGGGCATATATGGGAACATATTATTCTATTTCCTGCGAAAATTTCAAATATCACAATGATTGCGGCTATACTAAATGCGCTAACGCTAAGGCTAACGACCGCTCTTGTGAAAAATCCGACGAAATTTAGTATCTCAAAGGCTGCTATACTAAATAATCCGCTACAAAGTAGGACTAAAACTAACAAATAGTATCTAGCGTTTTTGCTGACGCTAAACATTTTGGTTTGGATATTTAAAACTTTTCTTATCCAAGCTGCCAAATCTGTTAGGATATTGATAGGACATACCCAACCACAAAAAGCTCGTGGCGCAATCAAAGCGTAAAACGCAAATATGATTAACGCGCCAACTATGCTAAGCGCACCTAGGCTAAAACTTGCCAAAAATAGTTGAAGCACGGCAAAAGGATCGCTTAAATTTATAACTCCAAAAAGCACTGACGAACTTAAATTTCCTTGCAAAATTTTAAATCCATAGCAGTTTCCAGCTATGAAAAGGCCAAGGATTAGGAATTGAACTAATCTTCTTAAAAGTGTGTATTTCATAGCTCGCCTCCGTTTAAGTAATCAATACCTTTTTTCAAATTTAAGTTGATTTGGCTATCAGCGTCTTTTAGCTTCGCGTCATCGCCTTCGATCCAACCTTTGACATAGTTGTCATTTACCTTGCCTAAAACTGAATTTCGTGGTAGCACCGTAATGGCTGCTTTTTCGGTTATACAGGCTTTCTCGCATTTTCCACACCCTGTGCAGTAATCGCTATCTACAACAGGTAGCAAAAACGCGTGTTTTTCTGTCCTTGTGTTGCGTTTGTATTCGATAAATAGTGCCTTATCCATGACAGGGCAGGCTCTATAACATGCGTCGCATTGAATTCCAAAGTATGCAACGCAGTTTTTCTGATCTACTACTGCAACGCCCATTTGAGCTTTGTTGATATTTAATCTGTCATTTTCGCTAACTTTTTGTTTATCTAACGCGCTAGTTGGGCACGCTACTGTGCAAGGGATATCCTGGCACATATAGCATGGAGTTAGTCTTGGCTGGAAAAACGGAGTTCCGTTTGGCACTCCGCTATCGCCAAATTCTGCTAGTTTTAGCGTATCAAATGGACATGCTTCGACACACAGCCCGCAACGAATACATTTGCTCATAAATTCTTTTTCATCAAGGGCGCCTGGCGGTCTTAGACGGATTTTATCCTCTGCTCTGGCAAATTCACAAAATCCACTTCCGCCTGCTACAAGCAGTCCTAATAAACCTAAAACTTCGCGTCTTTCCATAATTATGCCTTATAAATTTTTACTGCGCATTTTTTATAGTCTGTCTCTTTTGAAAGAGGGCAGGTCGCGTCTAGACAAACTTTGTTGATAAATACATTTTCATCAAACCAAGGAACATAAACAAGACCCACAGGCGGAACATTTCTACCTCTGAAATCTACTCTTGCTTTTACTTTTCCTCTTCTTGATTCTACCCATACAATATCATTTTGAGCTATGCCCATTTTATCGCCGTCTGCTTTGTTCATAAAGCATAGAGCCTCTGGAACAGCGCGGTAAAGCTCAGGAACACGCATAGTCATTGTGCCTGAGTGCCAGTGTTCTAGGACGCGTCCTGTGCATAGCCAGAATGGATACTCTTCGCTTGGCATTTCGCATGGATCCATGTAAGGGCGGAAGAAAATTTTACCTTTGTTTTTAAATGAAGTTTTCTCATCGCCTGAGGTTGCGCTTTTCATATCGCCTGTCGGCAATGCGCCTTGGTTACCATAAAATGCGAAATCGCCGTCTGGATTAGCTTTTTTAGCGTAAGTGTCGTATTTGGTATTAAATCTCCATTGAGTCTCTTTACCATCGACAACTGGCCATCTAAGACCTCTAACTCTGTGATATGTATCAAAATCAGCTAAATCGTGTCCGTGTCCGTCGCCGAAAATTCTATACTCTTCGAATAGATATTTATGCACGAAGAATCCATAGCCTTTAAATACCTCTCCGTCGCTTCCTACGACATTTCTGCTATCGCCGAAAACTTCGGTGCAGTCAAAGCCTGCGATGATTGGATCATCTGCTTTGTATTCAAGTGCGCGTTTGTTAGCGAACAATACATCAAATAGAGTATCTTCTGGATCGTAACCCATTTTTTTCGCTTCTTCTAAAACATCTGGCAAAGTTAGCTTATCATCGATTTTTCTCTCGCCCCAGAAATCTTTAATTTTAAAGCGTTTTGAAAATTCCATCATTTGCCATGTATCACTCATTGCTTCGCCTACTGGCAATACTTGTTGTCGCCAGTGTTGAGTTCTACGCTCGGCATTACCATAAGCTCCCCATTTCTCATAAATCATAGCAGTTGGTAAAATCAAATCCGCTACTTTTGCAGATACGCCTGGATATGGATCGCTTACTACGATGAAATTATCCATTTCTCTTGCTGCTTTGATCCAGTGATTTGCGTTTGCAGTATTGTGCCATGGGTTATTTACTTGAACCCAAGCAAATTTAACCGCTCCGTCTTCAATGTCTCTCATAAGTTTTACATAAGGGAAACCTGGGCGTGGGTTGATTGTGCCAGCAGGGAGTTGCCATACTTTTTCAGTCATTTCTCTGTGTTTTGGATTTGCTACGACCATGTCAGCTGGCAATCTGTGGCAGAAAGTTCCTACCTCGCGTGCAGTTCCGCAAGCGCTTGGTTGTCCTGTTAGTGAGAACGCGCCTTCGCCTGGTTTTGCTTGTTTGCCTAGCAAGAAATGCACCATATAGCTTTGCTCATTTACCCAAGTTCCTCTTTGGTGTTGATTCATACCCATTGTCCAGAAGCTTACTACTTTTCTACCTTTTTCGACATATAAATCAACTAAGCCTTGAAGTTTTTTCTTGAAAGTTTCTAAATCCTCGTTGTCATCGCCTTTGGCAAGCTTGGCAACGAAATCTAGTGTATAAGGCTCTAAGGCTTTTTTGAAATCTTCAAAACCGATTAGCCAGTGAGCGTCGGCTTTGCCATTGTTTTTATTTTCTAGCGTATCGCCAGCTTTCATGCCAAGATAAGCTAGTGTTACGCCCTCATCTTCGCTTAGCACTTTTGATACTTCTTTTGCAACGGTATCAACCTCTTTTGGATCAAATTTAGGGTGTTTTGGATTTGGTCTCATACCATAACCGATATCAACTGGACCTGTTGCAAACACGCAGTGCTCTTTGACGAAATTTTCATCAAATGCTTCTGGGTGGTTATATACAATCTCGTGAGCGATTAAATTCCAAATCGCAAGGTCAGTATGAGGTTTGAAAATAATCTCAATATCTGCAATGCTAGAAGTTCTGCTTGAAAAAGTTGATAAATTTACAACTTTGTATTTATCAGGATTTTTAAGTTTAGCGTCATTTACGCGAGACCAAAGCACTGGGTGCATTTCTGCCATATTGGCACCCCAGCACACTACTGTATCAGTTAGCTCGATATCATCAAAACAACCAGACGGCTCATCTATACCAAATGTTTGCATAAACGCAACAACCGCACTTGCCATACAGTGGCGAGCATTCGGGTCGATATTATGAGATCTAAAACCACCTTTTATAAGTTTGACGGCGGCATAGCCTTCCATAACTGTGTATTGACCACTACCAAATACCGCTAAACCACTTGGACCTTTTTCTTCGTAAGCTTTTCTGAATTGTGCTTCCATGACATCAAAAGCCTTTTTCCAGCTAACTTCGCCGAATTTACCTTTTTTGTCAAATTCGCCTTTTTCGTTCATACGCAAAAGAGGTTTTGTGATACGGTCTTCGCCATACATAATCTTAGCATTAAAATAACCTTTAATGCAGTTAAGACCACGATTTACAGGGCATAGTGGATCGCCTTTTACAGCTACGATTTTTCCACCCTTTGTAGCAACCATAATACCACAGCCGGTTCCGCAAAAACGACATGCCGCTTTGTCCCAGCGCCAGTCTTTTTCGCCATCCGCTGCACTTGCTAGGCTAGGAGCCGAAATACCTGCGGCA
>JAGBJQ010000025.1 GCA_017934385.1 Campylobacter sp.
ATCAAATTTGATATCTTTTAGCGCGCCTGCGGTGCCAGGGAAGTTTTCGTGGTCTTGTTTGTAAATTTTGGTGTTTGGATACTCGCTCAAAACTGCCTCTTTTACACGATCAAATTGATAGTGCAAAATCACGCTCACATCATCGCTAATCTCATACGCGCACTCTAAAACATGGCTTAACATCGACTTTCCGCAAAGCTCAAATAGGACTTTTGGGCGGTCTGACTTCATACGCGTGCCAAAACCAGCGGCTAGAATTACTACTGAAATTTCACTCATAATTTTCCTAAAAAATAAAAATTTAGGGATTTTATCACAGCTAAGATTAATAAAAGATTACTTTTGCGGGCTGAAAATTTAAAATTTGCCATTAATAAAATTTGTAATATAAATTTAATCTCAAATTTTATAAAATCGCTAAATTTTTAAAATTTTGGGGCAAATTTTGACAAAACTTATCATCGTTACATTTATTTGGGCGTTTAGCTTTTCGCTAATTGGCGAGTTTTTGCGCGGGATTGATAGCGCGTATTTGGCGCTTTCGCGCGTGGCTTTGGCGTTTGTGTGCTTCGTGCCGTTTATGAAAATTAGGGGTGTAAATTTGCGTCTAGCAGGGCAAATTTGCGCAATCGGCGCAGTGCAAATCGGCATAATGTATATTTTTTATTACAAAAGTTTTGCGTATCTCAAAGTCTATGAAGTGGCGCTTTTTACGATATTTACGCCGTTTTATGTGACGCTGATATATGACGCGTTTGCTAGGCGTTTTCGCTCGCTTTATCTGCTTAGCGTTTCGCTTGCAGTTTTGGGGGCGTTTGTGATTAAATTTAATGGCATAAATTCTGAGTTTTTAACTGGATTTTTGCTGATTCAAGGGGCAAATTTGTGCTTTGGCGCAGGTCAGAGTGCGTATAAATACCTCTGCGAAAGCAAGGGCCTTGGCGAGCAAAAAGAGCTTTTTGGCTATTTTTTCCTAGGCGCGGTGATTGCTTGCGCGCTTGTGGCGGCGTTTTTTGGAAACGCGGCGAAATTTAATCCAAACACAGAGCAGGTCGCAATCATAATTTTTATGGGCGTGGTAAGTTCCGCGCTTTGCTATTTTTTGTGGAACAAAGGCGCTTGCGAAGTCGATGCTGGCGTGCTTGCGATTATGAATAACGCTCTAATCCCAGCCGCGATTATCGTAAATTTAGCCCTTTGGCACAAGGACGCTGAGCTTGGTAAATTTTTAATCGGTAGCGTAATAATCGCATTTTCACTAATCCTACACAAAAAAATAATGAAATTTTACGCAAAAGCCTAAATTTGGTTAGTTTTGATTAGCTTTTGTAAAATTTAGAGATAGAATTTGTAATTAAAATTTCGCAAAATTTCATTAGGTTTAAATTTGTTCGCTAAAATTGCGGATTTGAATTTAAAAAAAAGTTGGAGAAGATGAAAAAAATAGTCAAAATTTTAGTTATTTTAGCCCTGATTTTGGGCGGATATTTCGCGTATAAAAAATTTGGCGCAAAAGATGAAGCCCCAAAAATCCTAACCACAAAAATGCAAAAAGGCAATATCCGTGGCACCGTGACAGCCACTGGCGAGGTTTATGCGCAAGAGTTAGTCGATGTGGGTGCGCAAGTAGGCGGTCAGATCAAAAAGCTCTATGTCAAAGTCGGCGATGTGGTCAAGGCTGGCGATATGATAGCCCAAATCGACTCAGTTACCCAAGAAAACAATATCGCCAAGGAAAAGGCGCAGTTAAATATCTATGAGGCAAATTTGGTTTCAGCCAAAATCGCTAGTGATAACGCCCAGATTCAATACAACCGCGAGCTTAAACTCTACAAAGCAAACGCAACCTCGAAAGAAGCCTTAGAAAACGCCAAAAACAATCTCGCTGCAAAAGAGGCAGCCAAAAAGCAAATCGAAGCGCAAATTGAGCAGACCAAACTCTCTTTAAGCACGGCTGAGACAAATTTAGGCTACACCAAAATCACAGCCCCTACTAGCGGGACAATCGTATCTGTGCCAGTAGAAGAGGGTAAAACCGTAAATGCCAACCAAACCACGCCAACAATCGCAAAAATCGCGGATTTAAGCAAAATGGAGATAAAAATGGAAGTCGCCGAGGGCGATATTTCTAAAATTAGCGTAGGCACGCCAGTAGAATACTATATCCTTTCAAATTTAAACGATGTGCGCCAAGCCCATGTCTCTCACATAGACCCAGGTCTTACCACGCTAAGTGATGGTAGCTACGACAAGGCTAGCACGAGTTCGAGCTCATCAAAAAGCGCTGTTTATTTTTATGTCAAATCCTCAATCGACAATAGAGATAATTACCTAAAAATCGGCATGACAACAGAGTGTGAGATTATCGTAAATCATGCAGAGGATACAAACTATCTGCCAACTTCTGTAATCAAACGCGATGAAAAAGGCGATTATGTCATTGTAAAAAGGGCTTTTGGCTCAGAGAAAACCTATATCAAAAAGGGTATTAGCGATGATTTAAATACCGAAATTTTGGGTGGTTTGAGCGATGATGATGAGATTATCATCGCAGATGGTTCAAACGCCAATCAAATCGGCGATGGCAGAGGCGGACGCGCTCCTAGAATGAGATTTTAAAATTTAAAATTTAGCCATGATAAAGTTAGAAAATATAAATAAAAAATTCAAACTCGGCGACGATGAGGTTCATATCCTAAAAGATATAAATTTGCATATAAAAGCTGGCGAATTCGTATCAATCATCGGTCAAAGCGGTAGTGGAAAATCCACGCTGATGAATATCATCGGCTGTATTGATACCCCGACTAGCGGAAGCTATAAAATCGACGATAAAGAGGTTGCTAAGCTTAGTTCAGATGAGCTCGCAAGCCTTAGAAGCAAGAAATTTGGCTTTGTTTTTCAAAAATACAATCTCATCGCCTCAATCGACGCTACCGAAAATGTAGCCCTACCAGCCGTGTATGCAGGCGTGCCATCTCATGCTAGGATTAAGCGCGCAATAGAGCTTTTAGAAGGTTTAGAGCTAGGCGATCGCACGAAAAATTTGCCAAACAAACTCTCAGGCGGCCAACAACAGCGCGTTTCCATAGCAAGAGCATTAATAAATGGTGGCGAGATAATCCTAGCCGATGAGCCAACAGGCGCGCTTGATAGCAAATCTGGCGTCATGGTAATGGAGATTTTAAAAAAACTTCACGAAGAAGGTCATACTATAATCGTCGTAACCCACGATAGCAATGTCGCCTCAATCGCTGATAGGATTGTCGAGATCAAAGACGGGCAAATTTTAAGCGATAATGTCAAAGTCGAGCGCACCTCTGATTTGCACAAAGAAAAGCTAGAAAAAGAAAACTCGCTTTTCTCTGCCAAAGATCAGTTTATAGAGAGCTTTAAAATGTCAGTCAGTGCGATATTTTCGCATAAGTTGCGCTCGATTTTGACAATGCTTGGAATTATAATCGGAATTGCCTCTGTTATCTGCGTCGTTGCCCTAGGAAACGGCTCAGAGGAGAGGATTTTATCAAATATCCGCTCGATTGGCACGAATACCATTAGCGTCTATCCGGGGCGAAATTTCGGCGATATTAGAGCAGGCGGGATAAATACTTTAACCAAAAACGACTCCCTAGCATTAGCGCACCAGCCCTATGTGGATTATTCTACGCCAAATTTGCGCACAAGCGGAACGCTAACTTACGCTAGTATGAGTGCGACGGGGCAGGTTTTTGGCGGTGATGTAAATTCGCTCGCAGTCAGCGGAATAGATGTGGTAGAGGGGCGAAATTTCAACGAAGATGATATAAAATATTCAAATTCTGTCATCATCATCGATCAAAACACTAAAAAAACGCTATTTAAAGGCGTGGAACCACTTGGAAATAC
>JAGBJQ010000026.1 GCA_017934385.1 Campylobacter sp.
AATTTGCGTTTTGGCTCGTAAAATTAAGATGCAAATCACTAAAATTTGCGCTTCCTACAACTCTAAGCTGGATTATCTTTTTTGCTTTTATCTCTTGGTTAAACTCATACCCACTACCGACATTTTCGGCGATTAGTTCGCTTGTTTGATCGCTTTTTATATTATAAATGCGAAGCGTAGTATTGCCTACAAAATTAAGCGAATTTAGGCTAATTTCGCGCGGGAAAATTATATTAAGATTATTTCCGCTCATAGTAAAATTTGAATTGATTGTGTTATTGTCGCCACTTGCAATAATGCAATGCCTAGCGTCGCGCGGTATATCATTATATGGCGTAACCCTATCGCCCAAAACTTCCCAGCCTTGCGAAGTGGCTAGGTTTTTTATAATCTCTAAAAGCTCAAATATGCCATTTGCGCTGCCTTGTATGTATGCCATTTATTTACCTTCCTTTACTAAAATTTGGTTATGAAAAATTTTATCTTTACTATGCTTATATTTGCTGCATTTAGCGGTTGTGCTGCGTTTAGAGCCGATTATCACACTGTTAGTAAGTGGAGCGATTGCGAAGCTTTGGCGCAAAAAGAGGGCTGGAAGCTTTTGGCTTATACCGAGCGAAATGGACATATTCCACTTATCGAGCCACTTGGCGCAGACGCTGTATGCTACCCCAAAGACGAGAGAGAGTGCGCTACCATAAACCAGACGAAGTGCTACACAGACAGATTTAATAAAACCACCTGTCAAGATAGCTACACTGCTTGCTCGCAAAAAGTCAAGCTCTATAAAAAGCCATAATTCCTTAAATTTTCTCATTTTTTACCCTTTTTACTAAAATCTGTTTTGGTTATTTTGGCTCGTAGATTGCTTCGCTTTGGGCGAAAGCTCGCAATGACAGCACGAGCATTTTTTACCCCTTTATCACATTTTTAATCACTTTTGCCCCACCGCGACTATTCGCCCACGCCTCCATTACGCTATTATCGACGCTATTTATGATTACGATATTTGGCTCACTCGCACTCGCCCCCGCGCTAGAATTTGGCGCCTCGCTCATCTGCGCTACTTGCTTACGGCTTAAAACATATTCGCCAGTTTGCAGTATCGCTGGGACTTCATCTCTTTTAAGCGGTTCGCCACCGATAAATCCGCCTGTGTGAAATTTTTGCGCTTTGATTTGCGCTACTTGCGCCATACCTTGCGCCAAAGCCACCGCCGCCATTGCTGCGCCTAGATATGGATTTCCTGCACTTGCCATAGCATTACTTGCTGCTACATAGGCATTTACCATAGCCCTTGCGCCCATTAGGGCTTGATAGGCTCTAAGAGCAGTTTTATTTTTGCCCTCAAAGGCTTGGCTTATCGACCCAGCCAAGGAAACGAGCGAATTTAGCCCATTTGCGAAGCTAGACGCATACATGTCATTTTGAAGTCTTTGTCTATCTAGTGCTTGCTGGTGTGCTAGATCAGCGCTCTGGGCTTCTAGCGCGGCGTATTGCTCTTTTGTAAGTTTTTCATTTTCTAAGGCCTGGGTGATTAGCTCCTGGCGCTGTTGGTAATATGTGTCTAAGGCGCTTAGTTGCTCTTCGAAGACCATATTTATCTTAGCTTGATTTTCAAAAAATCCCTCTTCGCTTATCTCTAAACCGCCAAGCTTATACATTTCACCGCGAGCGTCATTTTTGCCTTTTTCATACTCTTTGTCCAAATCTTCAAGTGCTTTTAACTTCTCTTTTGCTTTTTCGACCTGAATTTTATTAAAGTATTCTGTGATTTGAAGCTCGTTTAAGCCGATTTTTCGAAGCTCCTGCGTTTTTAGTTCGCGCTCTTTTAGCTCTTTATTTCGCAAATCGCCAACCGCCTCATAATATGCTATCTCATTACGCAGCATTTCTTCTAAACTCTGCTTTGCTTCGCTTATTTGTGCCCTGCTTATACCGCCGCTAATTTTAGTCTGTTCCCGCTCTGCGATTTTTGGCTCATTTTTGCTAAAAAATTTATCTTTTTCAGCTTTTATGATTTTATCTACTTCGCCACTGCTAAAACCGATTTTATTAAGCTCTTCGCGCCTTTGTTTTTCATTTATCGCCCACTCAGAGCCCAAATCGCCGATTGTGTTATAGTAGCGTTTCATCTCGTTTTCTCGTTTTGCGAGATTTGCGTTTAAATCCTTAGTCTGGGCTTCATTTTCTTTTTTGACATCCACGCTACTTGCGCTTACTAATTCGCCTAAGCCGTCATCAGCCTTTAAATTCTCATCTTTCAAACGCCTTTTTTGTGCTCTTAGCTCATCTAATTGCTGATTTATCTCATCAATCCTAGCCTTATCTTTGATGATTTGCTTTTCGTCGCGACCAAAAAGTGCTCCACCTCTGGCTACATTGGCGTGTAAATCTTGGCGTTCTTTTATGAGATCCCCATAGGCTTCCTCGATTTGTAAAATCGCTGCCTTTTTTTGGTTCGCAGTCATTTTTAAAATTTCAGCATTTGTGCGAGATACAGAAGCGCTTAGTGCGTCGCTTGCGCTTTTAGCCCTGCTAAAAAGTGCTATTAATCCCTCTAACGCGCCAAAGACTATGGCTGTGGGTAAAAATGTCCTAAACGCCGTTTTCAGCCCTGTTAAGGCTAGATTAAACGCCTTTGTCGCCACCGTGCCTGCACTAAGCCCTGCTGTGAGATTTGTCCCTATTAGCGCGGCGGCTGGTTTGATGACGCCATTAAATGCGAGCATACTAGCTCTTGTGGTAAGAACCGCTGCGCCAAATATGCCTATATGCTTAATCGCTGTGCCAAGACCTTGTCCTAGGGATATAAGCGCGTCGTGGTTAGCTCTGATAAACTCCGTAGCGCTTGCTAAACCGCTTTTTAGTGTTTCAAAAAGTGGTTTTCCTAGCTCTGTGCTAAGAGAGCTAAGCTCGTTTTTAAACTGGCTTAAAACGCTATCATAAGTGCCTGAGCCTTGCGCGCTTAGCTCTTTAAATTTGCCTAACTTTTCGATTAATAAATCAAACACCACACCATTTGCATTAGCCTCTTTTAACTCCTCGTTTGTAAGCCCTACAATACGCATAAATGCGCCCATTTCAGACCCAGCTACGACCGTGCCAGAAGCCAAGCTATCAAACATAGGGATTAAATCGCCCATACTTTTGCCAGCGACTTTTGAAGCATTTGCGATAGCGTCAAAGGCTTCGTGAGCTTTGTTTATGCTGCCTTGATTGCTAGACGAGGCATAAAACATAGAAAAGCCATTAGCGAGGTCATTTACGCTAAATCCTGTGCTTTGCGCTGTGGTTTTAAGCAAATCTAGCGTGTTTTTTGCGCTAGCGTTTGACATAGCCCATTTTTCGTTTGCGCTAATTACCGCGCCTGTGCTGGTTACGCTAGCTGAATTTGCTGCGATTAGACCTGTAAGGCGCGTTTCGAGCTCCTCTAAGTCTGCGTTTAGATTGATTGCGCTGCTAATATACGCACCCAAAAAATCGCCACCGATTTTAAGAGCTTGGAAAGAGTGCGCTAGCAAATCTATATTTCCTTTGATTTGTTCGCTTACCACACCGAAATATTTGCACTCTTTTTTTAGATTGTTTATGCTGACTTCTGCGCTTTTTGTGCCTTTTTCAAAATTTGCGCTATCAAGCGAAATTTTTATTTTTAGTTCATCTTGCATTTTTTATCCTTTGTTTAAAAAAAAACGATAATATAACCTGCGATAAAGGAGTAAAAATGGTTTGGTATTCACCGCCAACGAGTAGCCTCGATTTTCTAATATTTGCAGTTTTAGGCTTTTTGCTTATTTTATACTTCATAATTTCTAGCGGTAAATTTTGGCGATTTTTAATCGGTTTTGCTATTTTTGTTTTTACTATTGCGCTTACACTTTTTGGGCTAAATGTCATCATAAGCACCCTTATAGGGGGCTTTTTGTTTATGTGGTATTTCGCTACGCTTAAACTCATTGATAACTCCGGGAGCCAAAATTAACAAAAATTTATAATCTCCAAAATGTCTTCTTCGACATTGCTTTTAGCCATAATTTCGTTAAATTCTTTAAATGCGTTTAGGCTATTAAAAACGCCACTATCGCTGTAATTTTTCCCTAGCAAAATGCACCCAAGAGTATCTTTTGGATAGTTTCCGCTGTGGATTAGGATATAACGGCTCTTTGGCACTTTGTCGTTGTATAAATGCAAAAGTCGCCTTTTAAATTTTGGGCTGTTGTGCCATTTTAGGCTGTATCTGCCAGCTGGAATTCTCTTATCCAAATTTGGGCGCGTTTCGTCCTCGCCGCGCGGTTCAAGCGTGTAGCAGCTAAACACCACCGCCCCTAGCGTATTTGGCACATCATAATCGATTAAATCCAGTCTGCCAAGCGTGCCGTCACTGACATTTTTAAACCTAGTTATTCTTATTTTTTTCATGTATCGCCTTATTTACCACCGCCAAAACGGCGTTTAAAATTTCGCTTAGTGTGATTAATGGTATTTCATAAACCGCGCTATATTCTTTAACCAAATCAAAATTTAGGCTTAAAAGCCCATTTTCATCATTTTTAACGCATTTTAAAAATGTGTTAAAAATCATAACCTCAAACTCATCACCTAGGCTAGTTATTCCACGGCTTGCGTAAAATTCAGCCTCGCTTTTATCCTTTGGCAGCGGCGGGATTTCGCCATTTATAAAGCAAATTTTGGCGAAATTCCCTATATTTGCTACTTTTTTTCCTGTGCCTTTGCGACATGGGAGGATAAAATTTCCCAAATCTTTTTATGCGAAATTCCAAACTCACCAACCGCGCTTAAAAACTCTGCCCCCTCGATTAAAAGTTTTGATTTAAACTCAAAGCTCTCTTCTAGCACCGCTTCAAACTCCCTTACGCTCTCTTCGCTGCTGCCAAGATTTGCTATTTCGCGCTCACACTCGCGGGCGCGTTTGTTTAGCTTTTTGTTTTCCCATAAAAGCGCTAGCCTGTCTTTGATATCAGCGTTTGCGATGATTGCGCGGTTGATTTCTATCTCGCTTTTTATGGCATTTGCTTCACTTAAAAGCTCGTTTTCCTTTTTGGCTTTTGCCTCGATTACGCTTAAAATTTCGCGCGCCTTAGCGGATTTTAAATCCAGCTCTTTTTTCTCTGCCTTGTTTGGCTCGCGCACCACAATGTCAAATTCTCTGTCATCAATATTGATTTTAATGTCGTATTTGGTCTTAATCACGGTTTGCCTTTGCTATGTAGGTTAGTTTGAAGTTATCATCGCCTTGGTCTGCGATTGCTAAAAATGTGCGCTCGATAACAAAAATTCCCTCGCTATCCTCAAATTTAGGGCTTTCGCTTAGTTGCGCTTTTGGGATTTCTAGCTTCCACACATCCTGCCCAGCTTTATTTCTAAAAATCGCTTCAAATGCGATAGTAGAAGCGTTTTTAAAGGCGTCAAAGCCGTCATCTTGCCCTTTTTCAAGGCGACATTTTACGGTTAGTTTTGGCGCATAGTCTGAAATGTGAAATTCATTTACATTGGTAAATTTTTCCTGCGCGATTTCGCAGCCCATATCAAATTCAAACTCGCTTAGATTGATTTGCACTCCGTCGATACTCATAGCACCGATACAATCAATCACCAGCACCTCTCCACCTTCTACATTGCCTATTTCGCTCTCTGTAATATCGCGCCCAGCGTATGAGCCTTGCACGCCAAATTCAAGGTCGATTTTATCGGCAACCTTGCCGCTCATTTTAAAATTTGCCTTTGAGCCTTTGAATTTAAAAAGGCGATCAGGCAAAACCAAATCAAGGCTAGCCGTTGCTTCGCTGTGCGTGTAAGGGGTAAATTCGGTATTTCCCTCGGCGTTTGTCTCGTTTTTAAGATTACAAATCGTAAGCAGCGTATGATAAAACTCCAAATTATCATAAAAGCAGGTTTTGATATCAGCTGTTATTCTACCCCAGCACGGGATATTTACCACCTCTTTCATACCGCCAAAATATCCAAAATTTGGGATATCCACACTATCAAACTCCACGCTTGGCGTGATAACTTCGTTTAGCTTGACGACTTCGCGCGGGGCTTTGTAAGTCCCAGCCTCGTCCTCTAATCCAACCCTTAGACCAACTCTACTTAATACCTTAGCCATGTCTAGCTCCTTTTAAATCTAATTTTAGTTCTTTGATATCATCACTAATGCTTTCTAACCTTTGGAAAATGCCCTTGTTTTGGTTGCCAAGGTGCGCTGAAAGGTTATTAAGCGCGGTGGTGTTGTTTGTGATAGCCTCGTTTGTCTTCTCTGTCATTCTCACTAAAATTTCAGTGGTTTTATTATTTTGCCTCGCGCTAAAATACACCACGAGCCCAGCGCATACCACCACAATCAGCAAGAAAAACACCACAAACTCATTAATCCCCCACGCCCCGCTTCTCGCGATAAATTCGCCGCTTTCTTTAATCAAGGCTTCGTTGTTCATCATTTATCCTTTTTATGCTTTGCAAATTTAGGGCGCATTTCTCATACGCGCCGTAAATATCAAGCATTAAAATCGCGTAATCACTCTGGCTCTTTAACTCGCCCACGCTAAATTTAGGCACTATTAAAAGAGCCTCTGGGATTTCGCATTTTGGTGTGGGGGTGTTTTTTGTGCTACAACCTGCTAAAAAAACGCTCATTAAAACACATAGAAAAATTTTAAAAGCTCTCATTTTTTTACCCTTGCGCTGATAAACTCACCAGCCTTTTTTAGGCTCTCATCTACGCCGTTTTTATTGCTCGCGGTCGAGCTATAATCGTTTAAAATCTGCCCCTTAATCTCGCTAATTTCGCTGTCGATTAACTCTTTTTGTATGCAGTTTTGACTAAGCGCATTTAGCTCTACGCTTTTGCGCTCCAAATTTGCGCTTAGGGTAGAATTTTGTAGTTGCAAACGCGAAATTTCGCTATTTAGACTTTTGATTTTGTTATGCGTCCAATAAACCCACACCACGCTTAGCACCACGCTTAGTGCCATAAGCACATTTTTTATCACTTTTAAATTCCCTAAAATCCATGCTCTCATTTTCTACACACCTTTAAAACGATATTGATTTCATAGACAAAAAGGCTATCTTCAAAGCCTTTAAAATCTATGTCAAAGTTTAAATCATTAGGTTTATTTATGCTCTCTTTAAACAAAATTTCCCTAATCTCATCAAGCCTAGCTATCACGCCAGAGCTATCATAGTTAAAAGATCTTTGCTGAATAAACACTTTAAAGCTTAGCTCATCACTTCCGATACTAGATTGATTTGACCCGCTAAAAATCAAATAATCGCCTATTTCATTTGGGCTTTTGCCAAAATCTTTTAGCTTTAATAGCTCTTTTAAATACCTATGCGCCTCAGAAATTCTCATTTTTTACGCCCTCACTAAACCGCAGCAAATTTATAACTAGCAAAGCCGCCGTCACTGCCCTCATCATCCTTAGCACTCGCAATGGCTTTTAAAGCTTTTTCAAAAAGCAACCACTCATCTTCGCTAACGGCGATTTTAAGCATTTTTTTGACCCGATACATCGCAAACTCCATCACAGCCCAACGCGGCGGATTTTTTTCGCCAACTGCATCTGTGAGTTGCTTTCGTATTTCATCTAAAACTTCGCCTGAAATTTCATCGCCATTAAAAAGCTCACTTTTGGCGTGAATTTCAAAATCGCTCATAAATTCATCTATATTCATATCTAAATTCCTTACTTCGCAGCGGAGCAAAGCCCCGCTTTGCGAGCGGGAGCTACGCTCCCTGCACCCACCTGAAGTTACTGCGTTTGCTTTCGCAAACGCTCTTTTATCGGTTTCCATTTTAAGGGGCTAAAAACGCCCCTTAAAAATTAGTTGCCAATCGCGCCTGAGTTGTTTCCGGTTACGACATTTCCGTCACCGCCTCCTGTGCTAAGCACAGCCCATTTTGGCACTGCGATTTGGAAATCACAATATAGGCTAAATCTATATTTCAAAGCCTCTTTGTCGTTGTCATACCAGCGTTTGACTTCGATATCGCTTCCGTAGCTAAAAATCATATTTCTTAGCGCAGTAGCGATATAAGTGCCGCGTGGCATAAAATCAGTAGCGATGACAGGCACGCCAAGCACACTTTTAGCCCCGCCATTTAGCAAGATTGCAAGTCCGCCGTTTTTGCTACCAACTTCATCTTGCAAGCTAGTTAGATCCATAGGATTTGCCAAAATCACAGCTTCGCTAAAAATTTCAGAAGGGATTGCCTTAGCTACTGCTTTTAGGCTATCTAGCACATTTGATTTGCCAGTTAGCTTGATAGTGCCCTCTGCGTCTTTTAGGATTTGGATATAGCCTTTATTTAGCTTAGTAAATGTCTCAAACGCGTTAAGTCGTCCCTCTTCCTTGCTTTGTTCCTCTTCGCCATTTAGGGCTAGATCTGAGAGGCTATTGCTGAAATTTGTAGAAAACTCATCAAAAATCTCTTTTTCAAAATTTGGATTATCGCGATTATCTTCCAAAGTCGAGCGCAAAACCGCCACATCCAAATCCACGCGCAAATTTCTAAGCATTACAGGGGTGTTAGTTATGCTTTGGTAATTATTGGTGCCAATGCCTTCTTTGACGCGGTGAAGCATTCTATCAGCCAAATAATGCACATCTAGCTCTTTATCAAGTTTGCTAGTTCGCACGATTTTCACAGCTTTTAAAAGCGCGCTTTTATCTGTGATTGTCTTAATAAACTCGATCCCGCGCTCAGGTTCAAGCACAGCATTCCCAGCCATAGTGTATGGCGTAATCTCGCCACTTTTTAAAATTTTAGTTAAATTTTCCATCTTATAAAAATCCTTTGTATTCGTCATTTTTTGGCTCATTTAAAGCCTCGCTTTGTTTTGAGCTCTGGGAACTCTTTTTTAAAGCCTCGATCTCATTTTTAGCCTTTGTTAGCTCATCTTTTAAGCTATCGATCGCGCCCACCGCCTCGCTTATGCGCTCCTCTACCGCTTTTTTGATTTCATTTTCGTCCATTTTTTCTAGCTCCTTTGGTTTTTCGCTTTTACTAAAAAAATCAACTAACACACCTTTTATCGTCTCGGCTATGGAGGTTTTATCCTCTTTGACCACGCCACTACCATACATAGATAATCCAGTAAGTTCGCCATTTTTCACCATTTCTCTCAGTCTCTCATCTTCTAGCTTGATACCCACAGCCCACGCGCCAACCTCGTCAAAAAACTCATCTTTGCTTTTGACTATCCAGCTCTCGCAGATATAGGCATTAGCTAAATTAAAATTATGATTGACATCCACGCAATAGCCCAAATCGGCATTTCTCATAAACTCATAAGCAGCCTTTTTGATAGCTTTTGCATTAGCAAATTCGCCTTGGCTATCTACTTCATCAGGCGCATACACGACGCCATAGACTACGCCCGCCTCTTCATCGGATTTTTTAAAATCCACCCGTAAAAGCTCACTAAAATTCTCATCTTTATAGATGATATTTTTGTTATTAGCCCCTTTGGCGACTAATGAAATGAGCTTAACCGAAAAATCTGTAATTTCTCTTGGCATTTCACACGCTCCACATACACATAAAATTTATAGTCTGGGATTTTGCCAAAATCTGGGATTTTAAAAAAAGCTATATACGACATATATGTGCTATATAGCCAAATTTGCGAAAAAAAATCTCTAAAATGGCGCGAAATTTTAAAAAGGTTTTACAAAATGGATAAAATTTTTAAATCCAAAACCCAAAGTTTGCAGTTCGAAAAGGAAACTAAGGGCTTTAATGGTCTTATTGAGCCATTTTTTAGCTTTGATAAGCTTTTGGAGTTTTACTATGCAAACACATATCACAGGCGTTGCATTATGCTTAAAGCTTCGCTACTTTCAAATATCGAAGACGGCTCAAAGCTGGAAAATCAGGCTATAAGCCCAAAAGATTTGCTATATGCTTTTATCTTAAATGCTGAAATTTACGGAAATGCATTTATGGAAATTTGCGGCGATAAGCTCTATATTTTGCCAAGTTACGAGGCGCGCTTAGATGAAAATAGAGAAATTTATCAAATCAAAGACGCGCGCAAAATCCATATCAACGCCAAGCATTTGTTTTATTATTCGCCGCGCTCTCGCTATTACGGCGAGCCGGATTATCTAGCTACGCTTTTGCCTATTTTGGTAAATGCCAAGGCTGACCGCTTCAATGAGGCGTTTTTTGAAAACTCTGCGCGCACGGATAAGGCTATCATTTTTGAAAACTCAGAGCCTAGCGAAGAGCAGCTAAAAACTTTCAAAGAATTTTTTAGTTCAAATTTCAAGGGTTACGCAAACGCCCATAAAACTATGGTCGTTACAGCCTCTGGCGAAAATGCGCGCGTTAGGTTTGAGGATTTAAGCAAGGTAGATGATTTAAGCTTTAAAGAGCTTAAAGAGATTAACCGTGACGAAATCATCGCCGCGCACGGCGTGCCTCCAAGAATGGTAGGCGTGCTAAATAGCGGCGGACTTGGAGGAGGAGGCGAGCTAGTCGGACAGCTCCACGCCTTTAACGAGCTTACAATCATACCAAAGCAAGAGCAGATAGAGTGGTTTTTTTATCAAATCGGCTTTCCGATTAAGCTTAAACCTATCGATGTAAGCGACTTTAAAGATGATAGCGATTTGGTTACAAATTTAGTCCAAAACGGAATTTTAAATTTAAACGAAGCTAGGGCGATTTTGGGCTATGGAGAAAACTAGTGAAGCGGTGCGACGAAGTCGCAGGTTTCTTGCGTAGCGTAGCGTAGCAGAGTAAAATTAAGCGTTTTAAGCGTTTTAAATGCTGGGGCTATCTCTTTATATGGCTTTAATCTTTTGAAGTATTTTGAAGCCGTTTTGAAGCGTTTTGAAGTGGGTTTTACACCGCTTAAAAATGTTTGCGATAGCAAACGCTTACTTTAAGTGGGTGCAGGGAGCGAAGAGCTCTCGCTCGCAAAGACTGGCTTTGCCAGTCTGCGAAGTAGAAAAAAAGGATTAGTGTGTATTCAAAAAAGACAAAAGATTTAATTTTAAATTTGTTAAATTCCGGCATTAGTGCAAGTGAAATTTCAAGCGAATATAAAATCAACCAAGCCACGCTCACGCGCTGGAAAAAATCGGTAAAAAATGAGAACGATATTTTAACGATTGAAAATATTAAAAAACAAATCGCCGAACTCTCAAAAGGCAAAAGTTCTGACAGCAAAGCCAAACAAATCGCAATGCTTTCAGCCTCTCTTACGCGCCTCGAAAAAGACAAAAAAGACAAAGAGCGAGTTAAAACAAAAGCCAAGCCAGTCGCCGCGATGAATGCTGATTATGAAAATTTAAAAGCTCGCGCATTAGAGGACGGCGGACTTTTTGCATACCAAAAAGAGTTTTTAAATGACAATTCACAATTTCGCATAGTTTTAAAATCACGCCAAATCGGTTTTAGCTATGTTTCAAGCCTAGACGCACTTTTAGGCGCAGTGGCTGGGCGAAATCAGCTGTTTTTAAGTGCTAGTGAAGAACAAGCTAGAATTTTGATGAACTATTTACAAGGCTGGGCGGAAAAATTTGGAATTGTATTCAAAAAAGATAGCGACTTTGAAAAAAGCCTAGAAAATGGCGCGACCATTAGAGTTATGGCGCACAACTTCCGAACCGTGCAGGGCTTTACTGGCGATATTTGGATGGATGAGTTTGCGTGGTATCCAAACCAAAAGCGCATCTGGCACGCTTTCGTCCCTAGTATCGGAGCGGTGCAGGGAAGACTTACCATACTTTCTACGCCGTTTGAAGAAAAAAGCCTTTTCCACGATCTATCCCAAGATGAAATCAAATACTATATGTTTTCACGCCACCGCGTAGATATTTACCGCGCGATTGATGACGGGCTTAAATTTGACCTTGAAACTATGAAGGCTCTTTTTGACGCTGATACTTGGGCTAGTGCGTATGAGTGTCAGTTTATCGATGATGAAAATGCGCTTTTAAGCATAGAGCTAATCCGCAGTTGCGTGAAAGATTACACCGTAACGCAAATCCCTAAAAATATGCCTCAATACGCTGGTTATGATGTCGGACGCACCAAAGACCGCTCCGCTCACATTAGCATTTTTGATGATAGTGGCATTAAAAAGCTTTGTGTTTTGGATATTTTTGCAAAGGCTAGTTTTGAAGCACAAGAAAAATCACTCATAAATTTTTTAAATCTCAACCCCTTAGCCATGCAAAAAATCGATAAAACAGGTATCGGTATGAGCATGGCTGAAAAGCTAAAAACCAAATTTAGCTCTCGTGTGAGTGGTGTGTATTTTACAGCAGCGAACAAAGAAGCCATGGCACTAAATTTAAAAAAGCATTTTGAGGATAAAACGATTTTGATACCAAATGACCCAGCGTTGATTTCAGATTTACACGCTATAAAGCGCAAAGTCGGCACAAAAAGCTTTTTATACGATAGCGACCGCAACGAACACGGACACGCAGATCGCTTTTGGGCTTTGGCTATGGCTCTAAGCTATTTTGAAAAGGTTAGAGAGCGAAAGGGCAGAGCGTGGGCGTTTTAAAGGGGTAAAAAATGAGAAAAATTACGAAAAATTTCATTAATCGCATGGCAAACGAAATAATGGTAATCGCAAAAGAAAAAGCCCCTGTCGATACTGCAAACCTGCAAGGCGATATAAGGGTTTTAAAAAATGCGACTGAGAGCTCACTCGCGGCGGTCATCGGAAACACAAAAGAGGCAAGTTATGCCAAATTTGTGCATTTTGGCACAAAGCCTTTTACGATAAAACCCAAAAAGAAAAAGGCTTTAAAAACCAAATTTGGCGTGTTTAAAAAGGTAAATCACCCGGGCTCAAAGGCAAATCCGTATTTTGAAAAAGCTGTGAATAGCTATACTCGCTCAGGCGAATTTAAAAGGGCAAAAAATGAGCTTTTAAAAGGTATTAAAACCAGTTTTATAAATGATTTAAGAAAGGAATTTTAAAATGGCACGCGGCGAAACTTACGAGCAATTTGTAGAAAAATTTAAACCAAAAAAAACGACAGATGACTGCTACACACCGCCTGAAATTTACGAAGTTATAAAGGATTTTTGCGTTAAAAAATACGGCATAAACGAAGCGGATATAATCCGCCCTTTTTATCCGGGCGCGGATTATAAAAGCGTGGATTATAAGGGCAAGGTGGTGGTAGATAATCCGCCATTTAGCATAACGAGTGAAATTATCGATTTTTACGCTAAATTTGGCATTAAATACTTTCTTTTTTGTAGTTGCTTAACCGCACCGCTAAATGTGCTCTACAAAACAAAAGGGCAGTATTTAAACATAGGAGCGAAAATAACTTACGAAAACGGGGCGATAGTTCTGACTTCATTTTGCACGAATTTAAATAACGATGATATTTTTATTAAAAATTATCCAAATTTTAAAGCAGATATTGAAAGAGTAAGCGCTGAGCTTTCACAGAAAAAGAAAAAGCAAATTACGAAAATAGCGCACCACGCAAACATTTTAAGCTCGGCACTTATAAAAAGCGGTGCAACAAGCGAATTTGAAGTTAAATTCAGCCAAATTCGCCCTTTTAATTCAGAAAAAATTCAAGGCATAAAAAAGATATTTGGCGCAAGTTTTTTAACAAGCGATGAAGTAGCACGAGCACAAGCACGAGCACAAGCACAAGCACAAGCACCAGCCATTAACTATGAGTTACCAAAATTCGCGCTTGATATTTTGGATGAGTTAAATACAAATTAGTTTTTAAAATTCTCTTTGATATATTTCAATATGAAAGGGAATTTTTGGTATAATAAATCTCATCCTAATAGCTACGGCTATTAGCCCAGCCTTGCGCTGGGACTTTATTTGTCAATAGCACGGAGAAAGCTCTATTTTATCTCGTTCGCATCTTTCGCAAACGCTATTAGCTCTTTTTTGCCAAAAGCGCACTTGTTTATCATACTTAAACAATTTAGTCTCTTTTAAGGTTTCTTTCAAATCAACATTTTTTACATCATATTCAACAATATTTTTAAAAATTCTAGATACCTTTTCAATCGCTTCTTGCCTTTTGTTTTCGTAGTATTCAAATTGTTCTACCGCCTCTGTGTAAATTCCTAATGCTTCATAATCCATTTTCTATCCTTTAAAATTCTCTTTGATATATTCCAAAGCGTCTATAAATGAGCCTTGAAATTTTGATATTAAATTTCCGTTTAAATCTTCATGTATAAATTCGCAAACTTCATTAAATAAATCTATTTTTTCACACTCTTTTATTTGTTCGCATTCTATGCCTAAAATGTCGAAAATATACATAATTTTATTATTTTTTACACTTATAATCGGAGCGATAATATCATTTATTCTGTCGTATTCTTCGCCATTATACCCAACTGGTAAAATATGCCACTCGCAACGGACAAATTCTATATAAAATTTACGATATTCCATTTTATTACCTCTTTTTTATCTGAGATTATGCCATTTTTAAAATACTTTTCAAGCTGTTTTTTATCTGAAAATTTTTTATAAGTAACTATTTCATTGCCATTAAAAACGATAAAAAAGCCGTTTTGCGTAATCGCGTTAGTATATTGCGATTTTTTATTATTTGGCGCGATTTGGATTATCGAATTTAATGCTTTTATGATTTCGCTAGGCGTGGCTCTTTTATCAAGCGGCTCAGTATGATTGTCGTTATGATAATTCTCTTTTGTTAGTATCCTCTCCACGCCCATTTTATCTATATGCCTTATGACTTCATTTTCGCCCTTAACGCCTGTGTAAGTTTCGCCTGTGTCTTCGTTTTTATTCACATACACAGGCACTATCATAGTTCTACAATGAAAATGATACGGTGGCAGTCCGAAATCAGACGGCATTTTATCGCTTCTACCTAGATATTCCCCGCTCATCCACACAGCGGCGTTTTTCTTTTCGTCCATAGATTTGGCATTTAGCAAATTTTTAGCCTGTTTTTGCAGGTGTTTAGCTGGTATCAGCCGTCCGTGCATAGAGCGACAAATGGCACTTGTTTTATCATCCATTCTAGCCATGACTTTGAAAAATTTCACCTCTTCATCAGCATTTAGCACCATATTCAAATTTCGGTTTTGATTGATGATATTATCCGCCACTCCCTCAAAATAGCTCACACTTGCCTTAGCTCCTACTGCGCCCCCAAGTTTTTCAGCTAAGCTAGCAGCTATATCCTTACGCGAAATATCGCCACTCATAAACTCTTTTATAGTGCTTTTTAGCCTGTCTTGCACGCTCTCGTTCCACTCTATGCCTAGCCAGTAAAAGCTATCATCGATGAGCTTTATAGCTTTAAAATCCACGCTATCAAAACTACTGCTTAAATTTGGCGCGATTTTAGCATTTTCGCCCTTGATTTTTAGATAAATTTCTTCGGAATTTATGGCAGTTTCGAGCTGAATTTTTTCGATTTTGGTATTTATGAGCTCTATTAGCTCGTCTTTTGAAATTTTAAAATTTTCCAGTATAAACAAATATAAATTTTGCACTTCATCGCTGATTTTAGCGTGATTAACTTTTGCAAATTCAGCGCAAATTTTATCTATATATTCGTCCAAACTTAGCTTTTTTTTAGCCTTTGCTTTTAATATTTTAGTTATTAGATTTTTCATTTTTGCTCTTTCAAAAACTTCTATTGTTACCCACTCTCGCGTAGTAAGTCAATAGCTCACTAAGCTTCTCTTTTGCGGTGTCGCCTAGCGAATAGAAAAGCTCATTAAAATCGCTCTCGCTTCCGTCTTCGGCAAGAGTATTTATAGCCATAGCTATTATTTGTGTGTTATGAGCGAAAATCTCTTTTAAAAATTTCCTGTCTTTGTTTTTTTGTAGCCAAATTTTATCTTTTATAAACTCGATAATTTCATCGCCAAATTCGTCCAGTATGTCATCAAAGTCTATATCAACTTCAACTTCAACTTCTTTTTTAATATACTTTGTCATTTTAACAGCTCCGAATTCTCATAAACATTACCAATGACTTTGTAATTGTCGGTATAATACGGCGATAAGCTAGAAATTTCGCCTATTTCGCTCTCATCATTACACTTTTTTAGCTCTGTCATAAATCGCCCCATTGTCGGCTCATAAAATACAACTTCCACGCACGACCCATATTTTAAAATATCGCCTTCGTATATTTCTCTACCTTGTCGGTCTTTAAGCCCTGTAAATTGTGAAATTTGGACGCCGTCATATTCATCTACTTTTGCATAGTCAAAGTAGCCACTAATGCAATATACTTGCCCTTGCATATTAATCACAAAATCTTTATAGTCTGTATTTATAAGTAATTTTTTATGTTCTTTATCCCAAATTCTAAACCTAATCTCCCTACTCATCTTTTCTCTCCTTTATTCAACTCTTCATTAGTTAAAATTTCCTTGCCGTTCTTAGAAATTCTCATTTTTTACCTTTTCAAACTCGCCTATTTCTTCTAAATACTCACAGTATTTAATCAACTTTTCATCTTTTATCGGCTGTTCTAGTGTATTCCACACATAGCCACATGTTTTACACTGCCTAACACGCAGATTTTTAAGCCCCTTTATCGTCTTTATGACCTTAGAGTGTTCATACGCACACACAGGGCAAATCATTTTTCGCCTTTCCTTTTTGGCGATAAAACTACTTTTTTTAGCCCAGTGATGACGGTGCTTGCTTGTTTTTTGCTAAGCTTAGCCAAAAACGCCTCGCCACCGCTGATACTAACGCCTGTTTGGTGCCTCACAAACTCATTTAGCCTCTCTTCGCTCCATGAAAGCGATTTTTTTAGGCTTGCGATTTGCATTTTTTGCTTTGGACTTATGTTTTTGCTATTTACGACATGACGCCCTACGATATCAGGGATTAGTGGCTCACCGTCCCATTGCGCGCGGTTTTGCAAAAATCTCAAAACCTGCTTTAACTCATCTATGCTTAGTCCCTTACAGCTATCCACGCTAAATCGCGCACTTAACCACTCTTCCCACGCCAAAGCGTTTTTTATCGTTTTATAGTTTGAGTTAGCATGTATCTTAGCTAGCATTTGTTTTCTTAAAATCTCTTGCGCTCTTGTCATAGTTTTTACCTTATCTTCGCCCAGCCAAACGGCAAAGCGTTATTTTCTTTTAGAATTTGCTTTTGCAAAGCCAAAATTTCATCACGACCTAAAAACTCATAATTTAAATTTGCAAAATCCTTTAAAACCTGTGCTTTTATAGCTGTGTTTTTCTCATTTTGCCACCCTTTGATTTCGACAATTTTATAGCTTCCGTCTTTATTAAACACGATGAAATCAGGTATATAGTGTTTTTGTTCTGCCGTGTCTTTACCAAAATTCTTTTTATATCGCACAACTTCGCTTAATGCGAAACGAGTGGTATTTTTCACCCAGCCCATAATCTCGCCACGCTCAAAAAGCATATCTAAATAAATCGCAAAATTTAGCTCATATTGACTATCTAGCGTGTAAGAATTTCCGCAAAATTTGCTTACAAATTTGCTTTTAATTGCCTTTGTCATCTTAACCCCTTTTGCGCTAGCTTAGTGCGCACAAATTTTGGGCTTAGCCCACTTACACGCGCAATCTTTGCGATATTAAATTTTTTATTTTTCATTTGAAAAAACTCCACATTTGCGCACTCGAAAATATTTTTAAATATCATCTCGGCTCTTTGTTTTTTTGTCATCTTTTTTTATCCTTTTTTAAATTTTATTCAAGGGGCTGGAATTTAACCCCTTTGATAAAACTTATTTATCGCTTTGCAACGCTTCTATTTTTGGCTTTATACGGAAGTTATCTTTTGTTTGCCTTTTTAGTCCAAGCTTTGCCAAGCTACTATCATCTAAGCTCAAAAGCTCGTCTTTATCAATCGTCTCTTCATATTTGATACAATTATCAAATTTATAGCTTTTTATCGCATTTATAAGCTTTTCTAGCTTATCTTTTATGCGCGGAATTCCAGTTAGCGCGTGGCTGATTTTATAGCCGATTTCTATATAAACCAAATCCTTGCTTCTTTTATCTGCAAATTCGCCTTTGTTTTCTTCACAAAACGCCGTTATTTGTTGCTCTAAATACTTCTTTTCGCTCTCCAATTTCTCTATTTCTAGCCGTCTTCGCTCTTTTATTTCATTGCACGCGTCTGTTACTTCGCCATTGATTTTATTTATAGCGACTTCAAGCTCACACAGCCTTTTTCCTGCACCATCTACATCACTAAAACTTAAAATTTTCATTTTCTATCCTTTAAATGTTTTTCTAAATTCATCAAAAAGGGGCTTCCGATGAGATATTCATCGGCATTTATTGTGAGAGCCCCCACCTTAAAGACCTCTTGCCCTTCCCATTTCCTGCCATAAGTGAAACTTACGCGGTAAATGCGCTCTTTTTTGTGCTCGCAAATCTCGCCGCTGTAAGGGTCGCGCCTAAGCGAAATCGTGCGAGCGTGCGAGTGCATACTCACATACACGCCCTCAGGCACATTTGCGCTGATTTTGGTGTGCAATTCTTTAAATTTCTCCACGCTAAATTCGCTATCTTTTAGCGTGATTAGATCCTTGATATGCATAGCTCTCCCAAATTTTGTTTAGTTTCGCATTTATTTTTTTGCAGATAAACTCCCTAGCTTCCTCGCATGGGCGTTTTTTATACTCGTATTCTCCGCTCATTTTTTTATAGCGACACGCTTTAAAAATTCTCACACACTCTTCAAAACTAGGTCTTTCCGCACCCATTTTTTACCTCCTTACTTGATAAACTAAATTCGCGGCCACCCGCTCATCAAACCCAAGCGCAGTATTTGCCGCGACCTTTTCAAAAAGCCTAGCATTTACCCCGTCGCTTAAATACTCGCTAACCTCCGCACTAAGCCCCATAATCTCGCCTATTTTCATAAGCTCATCATGGCTTAAATTCATCACCGGCGAGTAAGTTAAACGACTTTGCAAATACCCACCAAGCTTATCAATGCGTTTTTTAAGCTTTGTAAGCCCCACAGCTATCACACTAATGCCTAAATTTCTATCTTTGCTAAACTCAAAGATTTCACGCAAAAGCTCAAATTTTCGCTCAAAAGTGAAATCATTGTCCCGCTCAAACAAATCAGCCTCATCTATGACAATTAGCTTGATATTTTGCCTTTCGCACTCTTCGCAGATAGCATTTAGCTTATCATCTGTATTGCCGCGCGGATTTTCACCCAAAGCCTTTAAAATTTGGCTCATAAACGCACTACTTGAAAGACTTCGCCTAGCCTTGACATACACACCGCCAAACTCTTTGCAAACGCCCTTTAAAAGGTGCGTTTTACCCATACCGCTTTCACCTAAAACTAGCTCAAAAAAGCTATAAGGCGAGCTCATCATCGCTAAAACTCTGTTTTTGATAGCCTTTTGCGATTTGCTAAGCCACGGCTCTTTTGCCACTGGCTCATTTTGGCTCCCACTCCCGCTTTGAATTTGGGCAATTTTGCTATCTAAAAATTTATGAAGTTGCGCCTCATAAAGCTCTTTTTTAGATGAGTTATAATCGCCTTTTAGGATTGCGCTAATCGTGCTTTCGCCTTTGCCTAGTGCCTTACATAAATCTTTTTGTGTCAAATTTATGCTCTCTTTCAAATACTCAAATTTATCATTTAAGCTAAACATGGTATTATCTCCTTTTAGACATTTGATTTTTAAAGAACGCGTGGTTAGGTTTTTAAATTTTCCCTAACCACGAAGCCTCTTTTAAAGGCTTTTGCGTGAGTTTAAGCAAAACCCACGCAAAAGCTTTTATCCAGCCAAATTTGCCGTAAGCTCTTCATTACTCATTAAAATTTTATTTTTTGCTTTTTCTTTATTTTTGGTTTTGATTTTGGCTTGGTATGCTGTGGCTGTGTATGTAGATACAGCGTTATATTTTTTATAAAAATCTTTATAGTATTTAAACGCCTCTTTTACAGCTTTTACGACCGCTTCGTTTCGCTCGATATTAGCTTTTATTTTTATCTCATCGCGTGGATCTAGGCTAGGGAGTAAATCAGCTTTGCAAATCAAGCCCTTAGTATCTATATCAAACACACCCACACTCTCATAATCGCTCTCATCTATGCGAATTTCAACTAACTCTTTATGATATTTGCTCAAAATCGGGTGCGAATAGGTAAATTTCTCATTTTTTACGCTAAATGACACGCTAGAATTTCGCACTCTTAGCTCTTTTTTCACGCTAAATATAAAATCCAGCGTCGTATCATCAAATTTAACGATATTTCGTGCTTCAAGCTTTTCTAAAAACGCATTTATTGGCACGATTTTTCGCGCGCTGTTATAGTGCTCGTTCCATTTGCGGATTGCATTTTCAAAGAAATTTATAAACTCATCATAATTTAATGGCTTATCTTTCATATAGCCTTTTAAAAGCTCTTTTTTATCTCTATCTTGTTTGTGATAGCTTGATCCACCGCGAGCTATGATAATCTCATCTCTTAGCCATTTTTGGATATGATTAAAGATATTTTCGATAGGCTTAGCGCGTGAGTTGCCCGGCTTTGCCTTTTTATGCACCATTATCGGATTTAGCTCATCAAAGCTTCTAAACTCTATACCAACAAGCTGTTCTCTTATGCTAGTTATATATTTGCTTAGCTCCGGTTTGCCATTATCTGTGTATATGGCATCTGCCACGCCAAATTTCAAAGCCATTTTTAGGCTTCTGCCTACACTTTGGCTATTGTATTTACCAAAAACCACATCCACGCCGATAACCGCGCCGCTTCCCATATCTATCCACACATAGGCGTTTGGATTTACCACCTCACCAAGCGGACTAACGGCATTAAAATCAAACACGATTTGATCGCCACACACTAGCTCCATACTCTCATACGCATTTAAATCGCGCTTCACAAACGGCGCTATTTCGTTTCTCACGCCTCTATCACCAGCCGTTGCGCGTAGAAGCATAGCTTTAATCTCTTTTTTATCAAGTAGCCTAGCGAAGCTTTTATACGAGCCTATCGCCCAGTTTTCTTTTATGGCTTTTTTGGCTAACTCTTCATAAGCGCGTTTTTTGGTTACCAGTGGATTTGTAAGCATAAAGCCAACCGCCCACTCTAAGGCACAAATTTTAAAACTACTGCTTTTAAATATAGCTCTAAAATTTATGTCTGCACTTCCGCCAAAATCATTAACCGCCGAATTTTCGCCAAAATTTGCGCTTATGCTTTCGCCGTTTATGCCAAAATTTCCTCGTATATTTTCGCCATTTTCGCCAAAAATAGTGTCCGCGTCGCTGGTGCTATCTATGGTATTTTTACCGCGCCCATATTCTAGCTCGTCGCATTTTTTCGCCCACGCATACAGCGTTTTTAGGCTCACGCCGTATTTTTTGGCTATATTTTGCCCCCACAAAGTCTTTGAAAACCCGCGCGGATAATTTCTTAGCTCATTTACGGCTTTGATTTTTTGCATATTTTCTAACTCCATTACTTTGATTTTCCCGCTATGGGTAGGAGATGACCCCATAGCCCCCTTGTGAGTATCCATTTTGCCGCGAGCAAGCGAAACACCCGCGGGCTTTGCGCTATAAACTGAAATTTCTGAAAGGAGTGATGTTTTGGTTTCGCTTTGTTTGCAAATTTGCGATTTATAGGCTAAATCGCCTTGCTTTTGGGTAGTCATATCGCGCATTTCGTGCGTGTTAATTTGCTCTGCGGCGGCATAGCCTTGCAAGAAACCTGCTTCGTGCTTCGCACTCGCACCGCTTCGCTGGTTTTGCTCTGCTTCGCTCCGCTCGCAAGAAACCTGCGACTTCGTCGCACCGCTTCGCTGGTTTTGCTCTGCTTCGCTCCGCTCGCAAGAAACCTGCGACTTCGTC
>JAGBJQ010000027.1 GCA_017934385.1 Campylobacter sp.
AGCACGACAGGCACGATGAAAATTTTAATCGGCTCAATCGCCTTTATTTCGCTAATTGTGGGCGGAATCGGCGTAATGAATATCATGCTGGTCTCAGTTACCGAGCGCACCAGAGAGATCGGAATCCGCATGGCAATCGGCGCCAAAGAGGGAAATATCTTACAACAATTTTTGATTGAGGCGATTTTGCTATGCTGGTTCGGCGGAATTTTGGGAATTTTGTTTGCGCTTTTAATTGGATTTGGCTTTAACACCCTAAGTCCTGATTTTTCTATGAAATTTACCATTGCGCCGATAATTGTATCTTTTGTGGCCTCATCGGCTATTGGAATTATTTTTGGATATTTGCCAGCAAGAAGTGCAAGCAAACTAAACCCAATCGACGCATTAGCACAGGAGTAGAGATGAAATTTAATATATTTTTGAGCGCAGTTTTTGTGGCGTTTTTTGGCGGGTGTGCCGCGATAAATAGCAACCTTGATTACGAAGTGCAAGATAGCTTTATAGACGAAAACGAAACCTATGAAATCGCGCAGGATTGGTATAAGGGATACAATCAGCCATATTTAAATGCCCTTGTTTATGAGGCTTTGGCGAAAAACCACGATTTGCGCGCAGCGGCGTTAAATTTAGAGCGCGCGTATGCGAATTTAGGCCTTAGCAAAGAGGATTTATTCCCTACGCTTGGGGCTTCGTGGGGAGCGGGCGCAAACCGCGATATCAGCAGAAGTGATGAGTGGAGCAAGACTTATAGCTCTGGCTTTAATGTCAGCTATGAGCTAGATCTTTTCGGGCGGATTCGCTCGAACATAAATGCTAGCGAGTGGGACGCGAGTGCGAGTGTGTTTGACTTGCAAAATGCCCGTTTGACGCTGATAAATTCGGTCGTGAGTGGGTATTTTGAGATGCTTTATCTAAACGACGCGCTAAAATGGACGAAGCAAAATTTAAAAGATTATGCGCAAATCGAGCAAATCGTCAAGGCAAAATACGATTACGGCAGATCCGAGCTCATCGAATACAAGCAGGTGCAAAACAGCATTTTGAATCTGAAAAACCGCGTTTTGGAAATCGAGAAAAATATCGAGGATAACCGCAAATTTATGCGCGATTTAATCTCGCCTGATTTGGAGTTTCGCACAGATTTGCCAAGCATTGAGAGCGTGAAATTTCTAGGTGCGGATCTTAGCGTGCCTTACACTGCTTTGCATAATCGCCCAGACATTAGAGCTGCGATTTCTAGGCTAAATTCGGCGTTTTATGACCATAGACGCGCAAGGCTAAATTTCTTCCCGCGCGTAAATTTGGGCGCAGGGTTAAATTCGGCAAATACAGATAAATTTAGCGATGGATTTGATTTGAAATTTTTAAGCGGAAATGTCAGCATTAGTCTGCCGTTTTTGGACTATGGACGGCTAAAATCGCAGTTAAGGATAGCTGAGGTGGATTTTTACGCTTACCGAAATTCTTACGAAAAAACCCTAAGCGGCGCAGTAAATGAGACGCTAAATTTGTATAGAATTTACGAAATCAACCGTGCAAGGCTTGCAAATTTAGCCGATACTTATAAAACAGCTAGTGAAATCGAGCGCATTTACCGCGTCAAATACGACGCAGGTGCTAGCGAACTAAAAGATTTTTTGGAGGCTAGATCGAGTGCGATTTCGGCGCGAATAAATCTACTTGCGCAAAGATATGCGAGTATGCAAAATGAAATTTCGATCTACCGCGCTATGGCTGGTAAATTTCGCCAAAAATTTTAAATTTTAAAATTTGTTTAGCATTGAAAAATTTAGTTTTTCAATGCTTTTTAAGTAAAATTTTTGTAAAATCCACACCTTAAATTTTTTAAAAAAGGAAGAATATGAAAAGAACATATCAACCACACAACACCCCTAGAAAGCGCACACACGGCTTTCGTGTAAGAATGAAAACAAAAAATGGACGCAAAGTTATCAACGCAAGACGCGCCAAAGGTAGAGCAAGATTGGCTGCGTAGGTAGTTTCGCTCCGATAAGCGAAAATCAGGTTTTTTCAGAAGTTTATAAAAGTGCTGCGAAATGGCACTGTGATTGCGCTGTCGTGTATTTTATGGACGGCGAGCGCAGGTTTAGTGCGATAGCTAGTAAAAAGATTGGAAATGCGGTTAAGCGAAATCGCACCAAACGCCTGCTAAGAGCGGCGTTTTATAATCAGCAAAATTTATTAAAAGATGGCACTTTTATCATTATCGCAAAAAAACAGATTGAAAACATGAGTTTTAAAGAGATAGAGCGAAGTTTGCGTTGGGCTTTTAAAAAGATAGGTTCGATAAAATGAGAAATTTTTGTGTTTTTTTGATTAAATTTTACAGAGCCTTTATTTCACCTCTTTTACCTGCGAGTTGTCGCTACTATCCCACATGCTCTACTTACGCGCTCTATCAGTTTAAATTTAACCACCCCTTACACGCATTTTTTGCTACATTAATTAGAATTTTAAAGTGCAACCCTTTTTTCAAGGGCGGTATAGATTACCCTATCATCAAGCATAATTTTAAATTTAATTTTTTTTGGGCATGCAAAAATAATGCTTTGGGCGTAAAACCAAAAATTTGGTTTATACCATATTCAAAAAATCAGTATTATATAATATTTAGGAGATAATCGTGTTAGATCAAATATCCCAACAAAAACGCCTAGGACTAGCTATTTTGCTAGCTTTTTTGTTTTTTGTGGCATACGACCATTTTTATATGTCAAAAGTCAGAGCCGCTATGGAGGCGAACAAAACAGCCGTTGCCGCGCAAAGTGCGCAAAGCGTGGCAAAACAAGCCCCAACTAGCGCAAGTGCTAGCATAACTCCAAGCGCAAGCGCAGGTGCGAGCGCACAAAATCAGTTAGTCAAAATCGTCGGCAAAGAGGCGAATTTTACGATTGATAATTTCGGTCGCATTAGCTCATACACACTAAATGATAAAAAATTTATAAAAGAGGGCGAACCGATAAATTTAATCAGCAAAGATGGCGATTCAAAACCGCTTGAAATCAGATTCGAAGACGCTAATTTAAACGAGCTAGCATTTTCGACGCCATATACTGCTTCCGCTGATAGATTAGATATCACAAACGGCGCGGCTAGCGTGGTTTTGACGCAAAATTTAGGCGATTTTGTAGTTAGTAAAAATTTGAAATTTAACCCAAATGGAAGTTACGAAATCGATATCCAATTTAACCGCCCGACTTCGTATTTTATCACACCTGGCTCTCGCCCTGATGTCGAGGTAGATGGATATACAATCCACGGAATCACAGTGGGCAAAAGCGACGATACGGTGGAGATTTTCGAAGACGGCGATGTGAGCGAAAACGAGCGCGTCGAAAATGCTATATTTGTGGCTAGCTCAGATAGATACTACACA
>JAGBJQ010000002.1 GCA_017934385.1 Campylobacter sp.
AAGCTTTAAATTTAGCCACTTCTAAGGTTTTACAGGGGTGGGGGTTGGTAAGGGGGAGGGTAGCGTCTCCTAAAAAGCGCGCCCTCCCCCTTACGGAGAATTTCAAAATTTCGCCTAAAATTTACAAAATCGTTCAATGCTAAATTTTAGGTTGAATTTTAAATTTAAATTTTTCTGGATTGCTTCGCTTGTTACACTCGCTCGCAATGACAGAGAATTTGCAAATTTGGAATTTTGATTTCGTAGATTGCTTCGGCGTTATCACGCCTCGCAATGACAAATTAAACAAAATTTGCGCTACGGAAAATTCCACGCAACGAATTCAGAAATAAGCTAAATTTGGCTATACTACGCCAAATTTTTACAAATTCAGAAAGGGTTAAAATGGTTAGGATTGGTATCCACGGCGGCAGCGGCAGAATGGGAAGTATGATTTATGAGTGTCTGAAAAACTACGAAAACGCGGTAGTTAGCGCAATTTATACTATCGAGGAGCTATCATACAGCCCCAAATGCGTAATCACGGACGATTTGGCGAAATTTTTTAATTCTTGCGATGTGGTGATTGATTTTACCATTAGAGACGGGGCGATAAATTTATTAAAATTCGCCCAAACTCACCCAAAACCCCTTGTCATCGGCACTACTGCCCTAGGCGATGAGGGCGAAGCACTGCTGAAAGAGTGCGCGCAAAAAATGCCAGTTTTTCACGCGACAAATATGAGCCTTGGCGTGGCTGTGCTAAACAAGCTCGTAAATCTAGCTAGCAAGGCTTTGCGCGATTTTGATTGCGAAATAGTCGAAATGCACCACAAACACAAAAAAGACGCCCCAAGTGGCACAGCTATGACATTAGCCACTACTGCTGCAAATGCGCGAGATTTAGATATCAAAAAAGTACGAGTTAGCGGGCGCGACGGACTAATCGGAGAGCGGGGCAAAGATGAAATCGCTGTCATGGCACTTCGCGGTGGCGATATCGTCGGACGCCACACGGTAGGGTTTTACAACGAGGGCGAGTATATCGAGCTAAACCATACCGCCACGAGCCGTGCAACCTTCGCCAATGGCGCGATTAAGGCTGGAATTTGGCTTGCCACACAAAAAAATGGCCTTTATAGCATAAATGATTGTTTAGGATTTTAAAATGTGCGCGATAGTAGGAGTTATAAATTCAGCCAATGCGGCTAAAACGGCGGTTTATGGGCTGTTTTCGATGCAACACCGTGGCCAAGAGGCAAGCGGAGTAAGTGCTAATCACAACCACCATATAAACACAGTAAAAGGTCAAGGGCTAGTAACCAAAATTTTCACCCCGCAAGCCCTTGAAATTTTAAAGGGAAATAGCGCTATCGGCCACAATCGCTACTCCACAGCGGGCAACGAGAGTATCCACGACGCGCAACCAATCTCTGCTAAATACGCTCTGGGCGAAATTTCAATCGTGCATAATGGAAATTTGATAAACAAAGATAGCGTTAGAAGCGAGCTAATCTCCGAGGGAGCGATATTTCAGTCAAATATGGACACTGAAAATATCTTGCATTTAATCGCTAGAAGCAAAGAAAAAAAATTGCAAAACCGCATAATCGAGGCTGTGAAAAAATGCGCTGGGGCATATTCGCTTCTGATTTTAAGTCGTAGCAAAATGTTTGCCCTGCGCGATCCACACGGCGTAAGGCCTCTTAGTATCGGTAGATTAAATGATGGCGGATATATCGTAGCGAGCGAGACATGCGCCTTTGATTTGGTAGGAGCGGAGTTTATACGAGATGTTAAGCCCGGCGAAATGGTGATTTTCGAAGAGGGCAAAGACGAGATAAAATCGCTTCAAATTTTCGAAGAGGTTGATCCTAGAATTTGCGCGTTTGAATACATATATTTCGCCCGCCCAGACAGCACGGTCGAGGGCAAAAATGTCTATAATATCCGCAAAAAACTAGGCGCAGTTTTGGCCGAAAAATGCAAAGACATCAAAGCTGATTTTGTCGTCCCTGTCCCAGATAGTGGCGTGCCAGCAGCTTTGGGATACTCAGGCGCAAGTGGCGTGCCTTTTGAGCTAGCGATTGTGAGAAATCACTATGTGGGGCGCACCTTTATCGAGCCGACACAAGAAATGCGAAATTTAAAGGTCAAACTCAAACTAAACCCTATGAGCGAGGTTTTGAAAGACAAAAGTATAGTCGTCATCGACGATAGTATCGTGCGAGGCACAACTAGCAAAAAAATCGTCGAGCTTCTGCGCCACGCAGGAGCAAGGGAAATCCACATGTGTATCGCAAGCCCAGAAATCAAGCACCCAGATAGATACGGCATAGACACGCCAAGCTACGCCGAGCTAATCAGCGCAAACAAAAGCACCGAAGAGGTGCGCGAGTATATCGGCGCAGACAGCCTGACATTTCTAAGCATAAATGAGCTTGTCGGCGCGCTAGGAGATGAGCGAAAATATTCGCTAATCAGTTTTGACGGAGATTATTTTATAAAGGAGTAAAAATGCCAATCATCAATATCCACCTAACCAAACCAGCCCCAAGCAAGGAGTTGCAGGACAAAATCGCTGGTGAAATCACCAAAACAATGGTCGAAAACCTAGGCAAGGTGCCAAGTCGCGTAGTCGTGAAATTCGAATACGACGAGGCTGAAAATTTCTATTTCGGTGGCGAAAGCGTCGCAGATATGCGCAAAAAGGCGCAAAATGGCTGAGACTACATTTAGCGCAGAGGATTTAGCGCGTAAAATCACGCTTGCCCAGGGCGATATGGCGCCAAATTTCGCCCTAGAAAACGCCGATGGCGTGCAAATTCGCCTAAGCGATTTTATCGGCAAAAGGGTCGTTTTGTATTTTTATCCTAAGGATAATACGCCTGGTTGCACCACCGAGGCGTGCGAATTTAGCGAGCTTTGGGATAAATTTATCGCCGAGGACGCCCTGATTATCGGCATTAGCCCAGATAGCACCAAATCACACGCCAGCTTCATTGCCAAGCAAAACCTGCGCCATATCTTGCTAAGCGACCACGAACGCGAAGTCGCTAAGGCTTACGGCGTGCTTCAAGTGCGCAAAAACTACGGGCGCGAGTATCTAGGGATCGTGCGCTCGACATTTCTCATCGGCAAAGACGGCAAAATCGAAAAAGTCTATAAATCTGTCAAAGCCAAAGACCACGCCGCAAAGGTGCTTGGCGACATTTTGGCGCAAAAATAAACAAAATTTAAGCGCAAATTTGGGGCAAAATTTCGAAATTTTAGCGAATTTCAAAATTTGCCCCTTTTTAAATTTAGCCAAAATTTAGCCGAATTTACAGAGGAAAATTCAATGAAAAAATATTTAATTTTTATCTGCGCTTTGGGGGTTTTGTGTGGCGCGCAGGGCGAAAATTTGACCAAAGAGCAAATTTTGCAAAAATACTCTGCCCCCACGCCTGGCCTTTGGGGCGAGGAATTGCAGGGCGTGATCAAAAATTTCAAAACCGACAAAAAGCAAATCGCCCTCACGCTCGATCTGTGCGGAAGTAAAACGGACGATTTGGACGAGCGAATCGTGGGATTTTTAGAAAAACACAGCCTAAAAGCGACATTTTTCGTAAATTTGCGCTGGATAGAGAAATTCCCGCAAAAATTCGAGCGTTTGCGCCAAAATCCAAATTTCGAAATCGAAAATCACGGCTCTACTCACTCCCCAGCCTCGCTAAATGGGGCTAGTATTTATGGCATAAAGGGTACGGCGAATGCTGGCGAGCTATACGATGAAATCGCGCGAAACGCGGAATTAATCGAAAAAATCACTGGCGCGCGCCCGAAATTTTACCGCTCAGGCACGGCGTATTACGATGAGTTTGCCGTGGCGCAGATTTATGATATGGGATACGCGCCCGTGGGATTTAGCGTGCTAGGAGATGCTGGGGCTACGATGAGCGCGGAAGGGGCGCGCACCGCTGTGTCTAGTGCGCGCGGCGGCGACATCATCATCGCTCACGCAAACCACCCCGAAAAGCCAAGTGGCGCAGGCGTGGCAGAGGGGCTTGAAATTTTGGTTAAAAATGGCTTTGAGTTCGTGCGATTAGACGAGGTTTTGGAGTAAATTTTGCCCGTTTTGTCAGTGTTAAAATTTGCTTAACTTCACATTTCGAGGAGTAAATTGGCGAAGTAATCCAGAGAATTTTAAGTAATTTAAATTTTGCTTTTGTGTAAATTTTATTGCTTTTGCGCGGAGAAAATTTGCGTTATTGCGCTGAATTTGGCGAAATTTAACCTTTTTATTTCGATTTCATAGAGTTTTGTTAAATTTTGCTCGCTTAAAATTTCGTTACTTTCGCCAAAAGAGTAGCTCAAATCGCTTTGTAAAATTAGCGTTTTATCCGATATCGCAAGGGCGTGCGAGGGCTGGTGCGTGGTGAAAATCACGCTTAAATCAAAGCGCTTTTTAAGCTCAAAAATCAGTGTTAAGACCTTATCTTGGTTTTTTAAATCAAGTGCGCTTAAAGGCTCATCTAAAAACAAAATTTCGCTTTTGCTTGCAATACAACGAGCAAAAAGCACAAGCTGTTTCTGTCCGCCACTAAGGCTATTAAAGCTCTGTTGTGCAAGGTTTGCGATACCTAGACTTTCAAGGGCTTCAAGAGCGATTTTAGCGTCATTTGGGCTTGGTTTGCTAAAAAGCGAAATCTCTCGCACTCTCCCCATAATCACGATATCAAGGACATTAAAATCAAAATTTAGGGCGAAATTTTGTGGTAGATATGAAAATGTAGAATTTAGACTAACGCTTCCAGCCCGAAGTGGTAAAATTTTCATCAAACAGTTTAAAAGTGTGCTTTTACCTTGCCCGTTTAAGCCCAAAATAGCCAAAATTTCGCCTTTTTTCACGGTAAAATTTAGTCCCGAAAACAAAATTTTGCCTCGCTCATACCAAAATTCTCCGCTGTTTATCTCAACTAGATTTTTCACCCACACTCCTTTTTAAAAGTATTGCAAAAATCGGACTTCCGATGAGCGCACTTAGTATTGAGATAGGAATTTCAGCTGGGAAAATTCCCCTTGACGCATCATCGATTATAAGCATAAAAATCGCCCCTAGTATAAAACAAGCTGGAAGCGAGCGGATATTATCAGATCCGCACACTATCCTTGCGATATGCGGGATGACGAGCCCTATCCAACCGATATTTCCGCTGACACTAACTTGGGCTGAGATTAAAAGTGTGCAAAGCACTAAAATACCAATGCGAAGTGCGGCGACATTTACGCCAAGTGCTTTTAAATCGGCATCGCCAAGGCTTAAAAGGTTAAATCTAAATCGCATTAGGATTAAGATTATTATGCAAGGTATCGACACGGTTGCGCATAACACTAGCTTATCGTAGTTTGCACTCGCAAAGCTTCCAAGAAGCCAGTAGATTATGTTTGGCAAGATATTTTCATCATCTGCGACATATTGTGTGAGTGAAATTAGCGCAGAAAATAGGCCATTGATGACAATGCCTGCTAAAATTAGCGAGAAAATATCGGTTTTGCGGACAAATTTTGCTAGGAAAAATAGGCACAAAAGCGCTATTACTCCAAAAATAAAGGCACAAAGTGGCAAAAGTGTGCTTGCAAATCCAAAAAGTATCGCAAGTGCGCCACCAAGGGCGCTAGCGGTGCTTATTCCGATTATGTTGGGACCGACTAGTGGATTTTTAAACACGCTTTGTAAGCACAGTCCAGCAAGGGCGAGTGTGCCTCCGCAAAGGGAGGCTAGCAAAATTCTAGGAATTTTTATTGTAAAAATCACGCTACTTGCGACGCTATCGCCTCGTCCTAGCAAAATTTTCAAAATTTCACCAATGCCTAAGCTATACTGTCCAATCCCTAGCGAAAAAATCGCCAAAAACGCCCAAAGTATAATTAAGAAAATTCTCATTTATACGAGGTTTTGTAGAATTTTTTATAATAATCTTCGACCTTTTCGTCAAAATTGTTTTCGAAGTTTTGCGGATACAGTAGCCTTGCAAGCCACTCCTCGCCAAGTGCCATAGCCTCAGGAGTAGGATATCCCCACGCTTTGACATATTCTGGCATAAGGAAAATTTTGCCCTCTTTAATTGCGCCAAGTTCCTTTAATAGAGGGTTTGATTTAAGCTCATCTGGAACCCCAGGGTAGCGTTCTTGGACAAAAATTATATCTGGATTATAGGACAAAAGCTTTTCTGCTGAGATTTGTTTATAGCCTTTAATGTCCTTTTTAGCAACATTTTCACCACCTGCACGCTCGAACATTATACCTGTGTATTTGCCACTGCCGTAGGTGGTTAAATCTGGATTTGCCATGTAAATTTTTACTCTATTTTTTGTGTCGATTTGTGACATTTTCGCTTTTAGTTCGGCTTGTGAGTTTTTGATATACTCTATCAGCTCGGTAGCCTCTTTTTCTTTATTTGCGATGTTTCCTAGAAGCTCCACACCTTCGTAAAATCCCTCATTATAGGCTTTTTCATCATCTTCGAAGGTCGGATTTACCTTGTCGTTATCCTCACCGCCTTTGAAAAAACTCATTGCTACAACCGGAATTTTAAGCTCATCAAGTTTATTGATTTGCTCTTTTGGAAGGTAGTTTGTGACGATTACCACATCTGGCTTTAAAGCTAGCACGCTTTCGAAATTTACCTGCTTTAAATCCCCAGCTACTGGCATTTCTTTAAGACTTGGGGCAAGTCTTGCGTAGTTTTTGCCAAGCTGTTTTTCCCAGCTTTCTAGCACGCCTACAACCTTATCCATAGCACCGATTTGGTTTAGCACATTTAAGCTTTGGTGTTGCAAAACAACGATTTTAGAAACCTCGTCTTTAATCTCGACATTGCGACCTAATTGGTCGGTAATCTGCTTAGCGCACAGTGAGCCAGCACATACTATGCTAAGAAGTGTAAAATTTAAAATTTTGCTCATATTTATCCCTTTAAATTTTATTTTTATATAGAAAAAAATCCTTAAAATAAGAATTTTAATGCTAAATATAAAACACTTTATATTAGTATAAAATTTATAAAAATCTAGTTAAATTTTTTTGCATAATTTTTAAAATTTAAGTAAATAAAACTTAGAGAAAATTCGCTAAATTTTGGAGCGAATTTTGCCCCAAAATTTAGCTAAGCTTTAATGCTTTGCAAGATAGTTTGTATCGTAGTCGTTGTTGATAAAATCAGGGTTATTCATCATCGCAATGTGGAAATCACGGGTCGATTTGATACCGCCGATGACGAGCTGGGATAGTGCGATTTTCATCTTCGAAATCGCGCGAAGCCTGTCTTTGTCATGCACGATAAGCTTGCCAATCATACTATCGTAAAACGCTGGCACGCTGTATCCCTCATACACATGGCTATCCATACGCACATTGCGTCCGCCAGGTGCTATGTAGCGAGTGATTTTACCCGGATTTGGCATGAAGCTTTTTGGATCTTCGGCTGTGATTCTGCACTCAATCGCATGTCCGCTAAATTTAATCTCGTCTTGGCTAGGGAGTTTGTGTCCCTCTGCCACACGAATCATTTGTTCAATCAGATCAAGCCCTGAGCGCATTTCGCTGACTGTATGCTCGACCTGCAAGCGCGTATTCATTTCGATGAAATAAAATTTCTTATCCTTGCTGTCGTATAAAAACTCAAATGTTCCCGCACTGACATAGCCAATCGCCTTAGTCGCGCGAACGGCTGTTTCGAGGAGCTTGGCGCGGGTTTCTTCGTCGAGTATCACCGCCGGGCTCTCTTCGATTAGCTTTTGGTGGCGGCGTTGCATAGAGCAGTCGCGCTCGCCCACATGTAGGACATTTCCGTGCTCGTCGCCGATGACTTGAACCTCGATATGGCGCGGATTTGTGATGTATTTTTCCATATACATTGTCCCGTCACCAAACGCGCTCATAGCCTCGCTCTCAGCCGACCAAAAAAGCTTTTCTAAATCCTCTTCTCTCTCGACCACTCTCATACCGCGTCCGCCACCACCAGCGGCTGCTTTGATGATGACAGGATAGCCGATTTCTTTGGCTAGTTTGCGTGCAGCCTCGACATCGGCAATCGCGCCATCTGATCCTGGCACCACTGGGATTCCAGCTCTCATCATTACTTGCTTAGCCTTGCTTTTATCGCTCATTAGCGTCATGGCTTCAACACTTGGGCCGATAAACTTAATGCCGTGTTTAGCGCAAATTTCGACGAAATTTTGATTTTCGCTCAAAAAACCATATCCTGGAAAAATAGCGTCAGCTTCTGTCAGCTCGCATGCTGTGATGATTGCGGGGATATTTAGGTAGCTATCAGTCGAGCGTGGCCCACCTATGCAGATCGCAGCGTCAGCGTATTTGACATAAAGCGCGTCTTGGTCGGCTGTTGAATGCACGACAATAGCCTTTTTGCCCATTTCCTGAATAGTGCGAAGTGCGCGAAGTGCTATCTCACCACGATTTGCGATAAGAATTTTATTTAGCTCTTTCATAGCTTTTCAACCTCAAATAGCGACATAGCGTATTCTACTGGCTGTCCGTCTTCTACTAGCGATTTGATGATACGACAATCAAACTCGGCCTCGACCTCGTTCATAATCTTCATCGCTTCGATAATGCCGATAGTATCGCCTTTATGCACGACTTGACCAGCGCTTACAAATGGATTTGCGCCAGGACTTGCAGCCTTGTAAAAAGTGCCAACCATAGGGCTATCGATAGTATCCATACTAGCCTTGCTAGCTGCGTGAGAGTCGCCTACGACGACATTTACAGCTGGCACAGCAGCCGGGGCGTGCGGTGCAGGTGTGGCACATGCTGCGCCAGTCTCGATATCTGCGCCGAATTTTTTAATCTCGATTTCAAAATCGTCGTTTTTAATTTTAATCTTGCTCAGAGATGATTTTTCGTCAAAAAAAGTCATCAATTCCTTAATATCTTCTTGTTTCATTTATTTCTCCTAAAAATAGAAATTCCAAAAGGCGCATTTTACCTAAATTTTGTTAATTCTTACATTAAATTTAAATTTAGCGAAATTTTATGGAATTTAAAGTGAAGTTAAATTTAAAAAAGGGCGCAAAATCTGCGCCCAAGAGTTATTAATGAGTAGCGTAAATTTCAGCAATTTTCGCTTTGTCTAGACCTTTTGAAAGGGCAAGTTGTAACAAAACCCTAGCTTTGGCAGCGTTTAGGTTATCGCTTGTCAAAAAGCCGTATTTTGCGTCATCGACCTCTGCGCCAACGCTTGTTGAGCCTGAACCTGTGCGAGAAGCGCGAACTACGACAACGCCAGCTTCGCTAGCTTTTGCAAGTGCAGCTTCGACGGTTGGGAAAGGATTTCCATTACCCATACCAGCTAGCACGATACCTTTGGCGCCGCCATTTACAGCAGTTTCAACGAAATCTGCCACATCTTGTGCGTGAGCGAATAAAATATCAACGCGTGGAAGCTCTTTTACATCTTTGATGTTAAATACGCTATCGACTGTGTGTTTGCGAAGTGGATTCATATAGAAATTTACGATTCCGTAATTTACAGTGCCGATTTTGCCAGCGTTTGGTGAAGCAAATGTATCAACAGCAGTTGTGTTTGTTTTAGTTACTTCGCGTGCTGCGTGAATTTCGTCGTTCATTACGACCATTACGCCTTTTTCGCGAGCGCTTGGGTTGATTGCGACATTTACGCCATTAAAGATATTTAGCGGGCCATCTGCGCTTAGCGAAGTGCCAGATCTCATCGCGCCAACCATTACGATAGGTTTTTTAGTTTTTACAACCAAATTTAGAAAATACGCTGTCTCTTCCATAGTGTCAGTTCCGTGAGTGATGACTACGCCATCGACATCGTTTTTCGTAAGTAGCTCATTGACACGGTTTGCTAATTTTAGCCAAACTTCATCGTTCATCTCTTGTGAGCCGATTTGTGAAATTTGCTCACCTTTGACATTTGCGATGTCGTTGATTTGAGGAACAGCAGCTAGCAATTCATCGACAGTTTTTGTGCCTGATGTGTAATCACCGCTAACAGCGCTATCACCTCCACCAGCGATTGTGCCACCTGTGGCCAAAATGTAGATGTTTGGTTTAGCCGCAACTAGTGATGAAGCGATAAAAAGTGCAGCGAACGCGAATTTTCCTAAGATTTTCATCTTGTCTCCTTAAAATTTGATAAATTTCTGCATTTAATTGCAAAATTAAATTTGAATTATATCACTAAATTTGTAAATCGTGGAATTTTATTGCTATAATGCGCGAAAAATTTTTCAGTTTAAGGATAAATATGGGACTAAAAAGCGATAAATGGATTAGAGAAATGTCGCAAAAGCACGCTATGATAGTGCCATTTGCCGAGGAGCAAGTGGGAAAAGGCGTGGTGAGCTATGGCGTATCTAGCTACGGATATGATATCAGAGTGGGAAATGAGTTTAAAATTTTCACAAATATCGGTGGCACGGTCGTCGATCCTAAGAATTTCGACGAAAAAAATGTCGTGGATTTCGTAGGCGATGTCTGTATCGTCCCGCCAAATTCTTTCGCGCTGGCTCGCACGATCGAGTATTTTAATATGCCCTCAAATGTGCTTGCAATCTGCCTTGGCAAGAGCACTTACGCAAGGTGCGGAATCATCGTAAATGTAACGCCTTTTGAGCCTGGATTTAAGGGGCATATCACAATCGAAATCTCAAACACAACCCCGCTTCCAGCCAAAATTTACGCAAACGAGGGAATCGCGCAGGTGCTGTTTTTGCAAGGCGATGAGCCGTGCGAAGTAACATACGCCGACAAAAAGGGCAAATACCAAGCCCAAGAGGGAATTACACTTCCTAGAATTTTAAAATAAGAGAAAAAAATGAAAAATTTAGTAATAGTAGAATCTCCTGCCAAGGCAAAAACGATAAAAAAATTTTTAGGCGATAATTACGAAGTAATCGCTAGCAAAGGTCATATCCGCGACCTGCCGCAGAAAAAATTTGGCATTAAAATCGACGGCAACAAATTTAGCCCTGAATACGAAATCAGCACCGATCACGAAGCAATCGTGTCGCAGATAAAAAATTTAGCCAAAAAAGCAGGTCAAATTTACCTAGCAACCGACGAGGATAGAGAGGGAGAGGCGATAGCATACCATATCGCAGAATCAATCGGCAAAGCCCCAACCAGCCTGCCTCGCATTGTCTTTCACGAAATCACAAAAAGCGCGATTGATAACGCCATAAACTCACCACGCACGCTCGATATGAATAGCGTAAATGCCCAACAAGCGCGTCGCTTGCTAGATCGCATAGTAGGATACAAGCTAAGTCCGCTACTAAACACCAAAATCCAAAGAGGGCTAAGCGCTGGGCGTGTCCAAAGCGCAGCTTTAAAAATCATTGTCGATAAAGAGCGCGAAATAAGGGCGTTTGTGCCAGTGGAATACCACAGCATAGACGCTGTTTTTAAGAAAAAGCTAGAAGCCGAATTTGTCAAATTTAACGGCGAAAAAATGGAAAAACTATCCATAAAAACAAAGTCTGAGGCCGATAAAATTTTAAAAATTTTAAAAAGCGAAGAATTTAGCGTCAGCGCGATTGAGAGCAAATCTCGCAAAACAGCCCCAAGCGCGCCGTTTATGACAAGCACACTTCAACAAGCAGCCTCAACTAGCCTTGGCTTTAATCCTCGCAAGACTATGAGCCTAGCCCAAAGCCTGTATGAGGGTGTGAATACGAATTTTGGCGGTGCGATTACATATATGAGAACAGATAGCCTAAATTTAGCCAAAGAGGCCGTTGCTGCCGCACGCGATATGATCGAAAAAACCTATGGCGCGCAGTATCTGCCAAAATCGCCAAACATTTACACCACCAAATCCAAAGGCGCGCAAGAAGCCCACGAGGCGATTCGCCCTACAAACATAGCTTTTACACCACAAATGGCAAAGGCTACACTCCCACGCGATGAAGCTAGGCTTTATACGCTGATTTATAATCGTTTCATCGCATGCCAAATGAGCGCTTCTACCTCAGATATCCAAACAATCACGATTTGCGGGGAGAACGCTGAATTTCGCATAAGCGGGCGCAAGGTTACATTTGACGGATTTTACAAGGTTTATGGCGATTTGGATAAGGATAAAATTTTGCCTGAGCTTAAAAAAGGCGATAAAATGGAGCTTGAAAGCCTAGGAAGCGAACAGCATTTCACAGAAGCACCAGCTAGGTATTCAGAAGCAAGCCTAATCAAAAAACTCGAAAGTCTAGGCATTGGCAGACCAAGCACTTATGCGCCAACTATCACGCTTCTAACCTCGAAAAAATATGTCGAAATCGACAAAAAACAGCTAATCCCAGCCGAGGTCGCCTTTAAAATCACCGAGGTTTTGGAGGGGCATTTTAAAAATATCGTTGATAGCAACTTCACCGCCAAAATGGAAGAAAAACTCGACGAAATCGCCGAAAATAAGGCTGATTGGCAAGAAATTTTGGCGAATTTTTACTACCCATTTATGGACGAAATCGCCAAAGGCAAGAGCGAAATCGCTAGCCAAAAAATCTCCGAACCAATCGGCGAGAAATGCCCGCAATGTGGCAAAGAGCTAGTCAAGCGCGCTGGCAGGTTTGGCGAGTTTATCGCGTGCGAGGGCTATCCGAAATGCAAATACTCTCGCAATCTAGGTGAGAGCGCAGACGAGGCAAGCAAATCTGAGCCTGAAAAAATCGGCGAGAAATGCCCGCAATGTGGCAAAGAGCTAGTCAAGCGCGCTGGCAGGTTTGGCGAGTTTATCGCGTGCGAGGGGTATCCTAAATGCAAATACTCTCGCCAAATCGAAGGCGCAGCCAAAGCCCCAGCCAAAAAGGCTACCAGCACCGGCGTAATCTGCCCAAAATGCGCCAAGGGCGATGTGGTCGAGAGATTTTCGCGCAGGGGGAAATTTTATGGTTGCTCGAACTATCCAAAGTGCGATTTTGTGAGCAACTACGCCGTGCTTTCGCGCAAATGCCCTGAGTGCAAAAACACCTACATGGTGCGAAAAGAGCTGAAAAAAGGCAATTTCGCCGAGTGTCCGAAATGCAAATTTAAAGAGGAAATCGAATAAACAAATTTAGCCATTGCCAAATTTGGCCTGGCTAAATTTCGAAATTTAACCAAAATGAGCGAAATTTTAATTTTAATCACGCTAGGATTTTTCATATTTACCTCGCCGTATCTAGCCAAAGTGCTAAAAATCCCAGTCTCGCCCACAGAGATAATCCTAGGCATAATCGCTGGAAATTTAGGCCTGCTTTATGCCAATCCTACCTTTGATTTCGCCTCTAAAATCGGGTTTTATTACCTTATGTTTTTGGCTGGGGCGGAAGTGGATTTCCGTTTTTTGTTTAAAATTTCGCGCCAAATTTTAAAAAAATCGCTTCTGTTTTTGGCTCTGCTTTATATCTTGGGCGCGATTTTGGTAGCGATTTTTGATTTGCCAAATTTAATCATCATCGCCGTGCCACTTATGAGCGTGGGACTGCTCTCGACGCTGTATAAGGACTACGGCAAGGACGAAGAGTGGCTCAATCTAGCCATGCTAGTAGGCGTGCTTGGCGAGATAGCAAGCATCGTAGCCCTTAGCGTGGTAGGGATTTACCTAAAAGATGGCTTTGGAGCAAGCATGCTGCTTAAAATCGGCTCGCTTGTGGGATTTATCGGCGCGATCGCGCTAGTGTTTAAATCCCTAGAAATGGTGTTTTGGTGGTATCCGAGCCTAAAAACCATAATCATGCCACATTATGACAAAAACGAAAAAGACATACGCTTTGCTATGGCGATTTTTTGCCTAGTTTGCGCGAGCGCGTCGTGGCTAGATATCGAAATCTTTATCGCAGCCTTCATCGCGGGAGCGTTTTTGCCGACATTTTTCTCGCACAAAGAGGGTCTCGTGCCAAAGCTATCGTCGTTTGGCTTTGGCTTTATCGTGCCGATATTTTTCATACACACAGGCGCAGCGGTCGAGCTGGACGCACTGCTAATGCCTGGGGTTTTGAAATTTTGCCTGCTGCTAGCTGGGATAATGATTTTTACGAGAATTTTGTGCGCTGGGGTGTTTTGGGAGATACTGCGCGCGCGAGCAGGCGCACTTTTTGCGCTTAGCCTCTCAATGCCGCTGACGCTTTTGATCGCGACTGCGACGCTGTTTTTCGAGGCAAATTTCATAAGCAAAGAAATTTATTACGCAATGATTGTCGCCTCACTAATCGAAGCTCTCGTGGTGATGATACTGATAAATTTTATTTTTAATTATAAAAATAGAATTTAGCTAACACACTAATAAATTTTTATAAATTTAAATTTATGTTAAATTATATACAATTTATTTTGTAATTTTAACTACAAGGATAAACGATGAAAAAAATTATAACATCGCTTTTATTAGCATCGACATTATTTGGTGCTACATTAAATGAAGTAAAATCCAGTGGCGTCCTAAAAGTAGGCGTATATGATTCTAACCCACCGTTTTCAAAAGTAAATCCAGATGGTAGCTATGAAGGTTTTGAGATAAAAATGATAGAAAAAATTGCTGCTGATTTGTTTGGTACGCAAAAATACAAACTTCAATTAGTCCCATTAATATCAAGCGATAGAATTCCATCTTTGCAAGAAGATAGAGTGGATTTTGTTTTGGCAAACTTCACAGAAACAGAAGAGAGAAAGAAATTTATCGATTTTACAGCTCCGTATTTTTCTGTAAATTTCGGCGTTTTAACTAAAAAAGGTAGTGGAATTAATGTGCAAAGCGATTTGATAGGCAAAACCATATTGGTCGAAAAAGATTCAACAGGTGCTGCATACTTTGAAAAAAATGGTTACAAAGTCAAATACTGCACACAAATTTTAGATTGCTACAATATGCTAAAAAATGACGAAGGCGATGCGTTTGGGCACGATAATGTCGTCGTTATGGCATATCCTGTAATCGACCATTCCGTAGAAGTAAAAATAAAAAATATTGGCAAAACTGATTTTCTTGCAATCGGCGTCAAAAAAGGCAATACCGATATGTTTAATTTTTTAAATAACGAAATGATAAAACTAAGCAAAGAAGGGTTTTTTAAGAAGATATTTGACGAAGACATTGTTCCTTTTTACAAAGAAAGCGCAGAAAAGAAGTATTTTTTGTTATAAGATCTTTACAATGTGCTATTTAACAATCTCCAACTTTGATTAATGCGAGATCGTAAAAACTGCAAAATTTGGCTCAATAAGTCTTTTTTTTTGAATAAATAGCAATCAAAAATGACTTATTGGGCAAATTTATATTACGAAAAACCACACACAATCTACAACCTTAAAATTCAACCATCAAATTTGCAAAATTTTAAAATTCACAAAATTCTGTCAAGTGTCTAGCAAAAATACTAACCTTAATTTCTTTGCTCATAGGTTATATGCCAACTGCGTTTGCTGCAATGGTAATAGGAGCAGTATTTCGTAATGAGATAAATTTGCGAATTTTAAAATTTCAAGCTACGGGCTAAATTTAAAATTTAACCCATAGCGCAAATTTGGAAATTTGAGAATTTTGTGGAATTTATGAATTCTAATTCCCCTATTCGCTCACAGCTTTTTTGATTTTTTTGGCTTCGCCAGCTGTATCTTTTGCTTTTTTGGCTTTTTTAGCTGTATCGGTGCTCGCAGCTTTGTCTTTTAGATTTACGACCTCTTTTTTGACCTTTTTATCGGCTTTTTTTGTGGCTTTTTTCTTTTTCTTTTTTCACGGTTGATTTTAGATTGGTAGTATCTGTTTTGCCAGTGACGCTAAGATCATCTTTAATAGCCTCAAAGCGCTTCTCGCCGATGCCTTTGATGTTTTTAATCTCATCTATGGAGTTAAATTTATTATTTTTTCTATATTCTATGATAGCATCGGCCTTAGCTTCGCCAATGCCAGGAAGTGCCATAAGCTCATCTTTTGTGGCGGTGTTTAGGTTAATCTCAGCGAAAGCTAGGCTTGCAAAGATCGCAGTTGATAATAGAATTTTAAAGATTTTCATTTTTTCTCCTTTAATTGATTTGAGAAATAATTCTAAATTTAACCCACTTAAAATTTAATAATTTTTTTAAATTTAATAGAAATTGTTTTAAAAATTTTAAAGCGAAATTTGAATTTTAGCTAGAAATTTAGTGGGCAAGGATACCCACCCTACGGCTACTGACGCTTTTGATCGCGACTGCGACACTGTTTTTCGAGGCAAATTTCATAAGCAAAGAAATTTATTACGCAATGATTGTCGCCTCGCTAATCGAAGCTCTCGTGGTGATGATACTGATAAATTTTATTTTTAATTATAAAAAGTAAAATTTAATCAATGCAAATTTTTTAAAATTTTAAATTAAAAGTTATTGTTTTTGACTTACCAAAGCAAGAACGACACAAATTAGAATAAATAATAAAAGAATAGTTCCACGCCCTGTTTTAGAATTTTCTTTTTTTCTTATTTTTTTAATTTTTTGTTCTATTTGCGGATTTTCTTGAAAAATTTTAATTTGCAAATTTTCATCAACTAAACTCGGAATTAAATTTTGTGCATCAAATAAAGAATCTGTTATTTTTTCTTTTTTAGCCGAGGTAATGCCACCATTAAATTTTGCCTTTTCCATTTCTAACATAACAAAGTTTAAATATTTCGAAATTTCATCAAGCTTAGACAAATTTACTTCATTTTCAATAAATTTCCAAGCATCTACACTATATCTCGCCTCTAATTCATCAGAAGTAAGCAAATCTAACCCTAATTTTTTGAAAATATCAATATAAATTTGGTTAATTTTTTCATCGACTTGTTGTATAAAATTTTTAAAATCTTCTTCTTTTTTACTCAGTTTCCCTAATTCTTCTGGCGTGAAAATGGCGCCAAGACGCAGTTTTCCTAATCTTATGCTACCTGTATAATACGGCATACTTTTCCTTTATAAAATTCGCTACTTTATTTACTCTATAATAATAGATTGATACAGAATTATAATCAAGCTAAACTTAAAAATCTATTATTATAGAGTGTTAAGATGAATAGCGAGATTGAATTTTCAAACAAAGAAATTGATGAATTTTATAAATTAATCGGAAAAAATGTAGCGAAAATTCGCAAAAGCAAAAACATCTCGCAACTCGAATTAAGTCTAAAACTTGGCTACAAATCAGTTTCATTGGTCGCAGGAGCCGAAGTTTGCTACAATGGCGTTCATTTTAATCTCGAACATCTTTATAAAATCTCAAAAATCCTAAACACAAACATAAACGAATTTTTCACAGAATAAATTCACAAATTTAATCAATAATTTTAAGAACAACAAAAAAATAAAAGATTTAAAAAAAGCATAAAGAATAAAACAAAGTCCGCAACGACCTACTATCCCGACATCCGAGTAACGGAGAGTATCATCAGCCATGATGAGCTTAGCTTCTTGGTTCGGTATGGAGCAAGGCGTTTCCTCATCTGTATAGTCACGGACAGTGTTAAAAAAGGAAACTTTGTAAGTTTGCTTTTTTAACACTGCAAAAAGTCATCAAGCCTAATAAAATCTTTTACCATTATTGTCAAAGGATTTCTAATACCTTTAACAAGGAAGTAATGCTTAAAAAGATAAGCAAACGAGCTATTAGTACCGGTCAGCTAA
>JAGBJQ010000028.1 GCA_017934385.1 Campylobacter sp.
ACGGTTACATGATTTATGTGAAAAAATAGATTTTTTAGCCCCAAATTTATCGCTTTATCCACCAAAACCGCACTCATCGGCGTGGTCGTCTCAAAGCCAATAGCAAAGAAAATGACATTTTTATCCGGGTTTTCTAGGGCGATTTTTAGGGCATCGAGCGGGCTATAAAGTGCGCGTATATCGGCTCCGTCCGCGCGCAGTTTTTGCAGACTCGTGGTGCTTCCAGGCACACGCAACATATCAGCCAAAGTGCAAAAAATCACGCCGTCAAGCGAAGCAAGAGCGATTGCTTCATCAATGCGAGTTCGTGGCATTACGCACACAGGACAGCCGGGGCCATGCACGAAATTTATATTTTCGCCCACAAGATTTGGCAACCCAAATTTCATAATGCTGTGCGTATGACCGCCACAAATTTCCATTATATTTATGGGCTTCGTGCTTTTTTTCTTAATCGCTTCGCTTAGCCCCAAAATCAGCTTTTTATCTCTAAAATCTTTTATCAAATCCATTTTTACTTCTTTGTAAGTTTATAACTTTCTTCGATTAAATCGTATGTCGTCGCCTCGTCGCAAACGCCCAAAACTACGCTAATCCAATGCTTTTTGTTCATGTGATATGCGCTAATTATTCCTTTGCCGTCGCGCAAATTTTCGCCCAAATTCGGCTCGATTTTCAAATTTAAAATATCAAGCGTTTTTTCGCCCTCAAACTCGCTTCTATCGACACCGAGCGATTTGACGCTTACACCTTTCATTAGCACAGCAAACCATTTTTGATTTTTTTCATGACGAAAAATGCAAAAGCCTGGCGCGCTTTTCCACAAATATTCAGGTTTTGCGCGATACCTGCGCCAGATTTCTTGGATTAGTGCTTCTGCTTCCACCGCGCGCCCTATTTGATTTTTTTTGCTTTTGCGCTAACGCTTTGAATTTTAAACTCATAAATCTTCATACGGCGAAACTGTCCGTCTATTGCCTTTTCGAAAGCACTCATATACTCTTTGCAATACTTTTCGCAAAGTAGTTTTATTGCCAAATACATTGTTTTTTCATCTTTTACTTCGTAAGCTTTGGCTTTTGCTATTGCAGATGTGTATTCAGTCGTAAATACTTTTTTACCAAGCATGCTTGTATTGTCTTTAATCGCCTCAAATTCGGCATCGCTTAACACTGGCACTTGATTGTAGCTAACACAAACAATACTTACTTCCCTGCCGTTTTGATACAGCTCTGCTTTGCTTCCCTCAGGTGCGCCGTGAATAAAAATACTATCATTTTGTCTTGCAATCGAAAGCGGAATCGAAAAAATCTCGCCGTCATCTCTAACACACGAAATTATGGCATATTCGCAATCATCAATGATTTTGTAAGCTTCCTCGTTTGAAAGTTCTCTGTCTTTTCTACGCATTTTTTTTCCTTTGCACGGCTTGTCTTTTTAGCGCTTTTTTGCGATTATTCGCGCTTGCTTCACTGCGACGCACAGCCCAGTGCGCCTCGCTCGCAACCGCTCTAAAACGCAAAAAATCATCTAAAAATACTTCGCCTTATTTTTTTAATTTTTTTTTCGAATTTTAAAATTTATTTTAAATTCGCTAGCCCCATATCGCCCTCATCGGCTGAAATTTTACCACTAGCCATTTCATCGGCGATTTGTTCGTAAATTTTCAGGCTCTCTAAGGCGACATCCGTGTCGATTTTTTCCATCGCAAAGCCAACATGAATTAACACAAAATCTCCGACATTTACAGGCTCACTTATCAAGTCCAAACTCACGCCACGCCTAACACCAAGCGTTTCGACGGTTGCGAAATTATTTTCATCGATTGAGATTACTTTTGACGGGATTGAAAGGCACATTATCTAAATTCCTTTTTAAATTCCAAAAATTTTAGCCATTTTTCTAGACCTACACCTGTTTTACTATCAAGTGCGATAACAGC
>JAGBJQ010000029.1 GCA_017934385.1 Campylobacter sp.
AGTAACGGCTTTGATAAAGGCATTAGCGATGTTTATTTTTGTAGCAACGACATTGACCCGGTTAGTGGTTGTAGCGGTTTAAATAACGGCTTTGTTAGGATTGAAAGGGCGTAAAATGAACTCACTGATAAATAAAAATCACAAAAAAGAAAAAAATCTCGCTATGGTTATCATAGGCGATCGCTGTATCGGGTGTGATGCGTGTTATGTAGCGTGTAAAACCGAGTGGGAAGTGCCATTATACAAGGAAGCTTACCGCACGAGAGTTTTTGAAGTAGAAAACGAAGACAACGCAGGAAATCCGATTTTAAATTTCTTGCCTGTGCTTTGTAATCACTGCGAAAATTCCCCATGCGTGGCTGTTTGCCCGACAGAAGCTAGTTTTAAACGCGAAAAAGACGGCATCGTCATCGTCGATCCGTCTCTTTGCATAGGCTGCAAAGCCTGTATGGTAGCCTGTCCGTATAATGCAAGATACTACGACGAACACAAACAAAGCGTCGATAAATGCACATTTTGCGCCCCAAGGGTGGATAAAGGTTTGCTTCCGGCTTGCGTAACTACCTGCGTGGGCAAATCGCGAAATTTTGGCGATTTAAATGACCCAAATAGTGATGTTTCGCAAATTTTGGCTAAGGCCACAAGTATAACTCGCCTAAAAGAGAGCGACGGGCTTGAACCAAATGTCTATTATGTAACGATAAATTCATAGGAGAAAATGATGAAAAAGATAATTTTAAGCATGGTTTTACTTTGCAGTTTTGGTTTTGCGGAGAATTTGCAAAGCTATAATACTTCAAAAGCGCAGGCGGAGCATTTTGTAAATTTATCACGCGAAGCTGTGGCAAAAAATAATCTCACACTTGCTAGGGCTTACGCAAAAAAGGCGATTCAAGCAGACGCTTACAACAAAAAAGCATGGGAAAGCTATGACGATGTTATCCAACGCCTAGCAGATGAAGGTATGATAGATGAATTTGGCGCCAAAGCCGATGAAAGCGAAGCCGCCGCACCAAAAGCCGGTGGCGCACCAGCGCAGTTTGAGGGTTGCTAGTGAGAAGAATTTGCGAAATTTTAAAAGGGCTAAATTTTAAAATTTTCGCAAATTTTGCTATTTTGTTTTTTTCGCTAAGCGCATTTTCGCAGATAAACTCATGCACCGCCTGCCACGAAAATTACGGCTCACTAAGCCCCTCACACGATGAGGTTGCCTGTCAGAGCTGCCATGGGGGCAACGAGATTGCTAGCGAAAAATCGCTCGCTCACATCGCCCTAATCCCCAATCCAGCCACACTAGAAAATGCCAAAAGCCGTTGCGCGCGCTGTCACAAGGACCAAATCGCCCGCGTTAGCACCACAGTAATGCAAACCCAAAATCCAATCAAGCAAAATTTACTTGACGAGTGGGCGAAGCAGGGCGCAAGCTCTGATTTTAGCGCAGAGCAAATCGAAAAATTCGCCAAGGACCACTACGCCAAAGCCTGCGCTAGTTGCCATATCTCGCAAGAAAAAGAGGTTTTTATAAATCAAAATATCGCCAAAGGTGGCGGATGTGGGGCGTGTCATAAGGCTTCGAATTTAGATGAGAATTTCTTGCTCTCGCCATTTTTTGCTAACAAAAATGCAAATTCTGCGCCAAATTTAAGCGTAAATTCCAGTGCGCACGCAACCTCCCCAAACACTGCGCCCAAATTTGTGCCCAAAACCCACACGCGATTTTCCACCGCAATCCCTAGCCAAAACTGCCTAGCCTGCCACAACCGCTCGGCTCGCATTGGATTTGCGTATTATGGAAAATTCGAAAGCGAGGGAAGCAAGGCGCCTTTCGAGCAGAGCCATACACTCTCTGACGGGCGCCATTTCCACGATTTGCGCGCCGATATTCACTACGAAAGAGCAGGGTTAGAATGCGTGGATTGCCACACTAGCCTTGGGGTAATGGGCGATAAGAAAAACCACGCAAATATGAGGGAAGCCGTGATTATCGCGTGTGAGGACTGCCACGCGCCAAATTTTGCCACGCCAAATGAAATGGCGCGAAATTTAGCAAAAACAAATCCAAATATCCAAGATAGCGCGCTCATAGCCTACACGAAAAAGGGAAATTTCCCGCTTTACAATGTCGCCAAAGTGGGCGAAAAAGCAGTCCTTACTCGCAAAAAAGACGGAGCAAAATTTGAAATTTCAGCGCTAAAACACCCAGCACACGAGCCTTTGCACGCAAATTTATCCTGCCAAGCCTGCCACGAAAAAAGCGTAGCAAGCTGTTTTGGTTGCCACGAGCAAAGATTTGCGGGCGCAAAGCAGTTTGAGTGGCAAAAGGGCGAATACAGCGAGGGTGCGTGGAGCGAAATGCGCAGTTTTTTGCGCTTCGAAGACCCCGCTTTGGGCGTGAGAAATGACGGCAAAATCGCAAACCTCGCCCCAGGCTGTCAGGTCGTGGCTAGTATCTACGAAAATGGCGCCACGAAGCACTTTGACGCCCTTAGCCTAGCTAGCTGGGCGCAACACAGCGTTGGCAAGAGCAAAACCTGCGCTGCTTGCCACTTCTCGCCTACTGCGCTAGGGCTTGGGCGCGGTGTTTTGAGCTATAAAAACGGCGAGATTTCATTTAGCCCAAATTTGGCAAATTTTGGCGAGTTAAATTTCGCCCTTGACGCCTTTGCTAGCCCAAAAGGAGCACAAAATCAAATCATTTCTAAAAACGATTCCACGCTAAATTTGGCTCAAATGAAAAAAATCCTTGACGCCTATGCCTGCGCTATCTGCCACGATCGCTACGATGATAAAATTTATGCCGATTTTAACGCCTCAAAAGCGAAATTTAGAGCAGGGGAGACGAAATGTTTAGAGTGATAAATTTGATATTTTTTGCGCTTTTAAATTTCGCTTTTGCCCAAAATTTATCCTGCGAAAACTGCCACAGCGTGGAAAAATTCGAGCCTAAAAATCACAACTTTTCATGCGAAAGTTGTCATAAAAGCAAAATCTCGCCCTCAGATTTCCCGCAAAGCTTAGCCAAATTTGGCGGATTTTCGCACGAAAATATCATCGCTCACCCAGCAAGCCCCGCGCATTATGTCGAGTTTTGCGGCAGCTGTCACGCAAAGCAAATCAGCGAATTTGAAAAAAGCAACCATTTCACGCACAAAAACGAAATAAAAACGATTTTTAGCGCATTTAACATGGATTTAAATCCCAGCTTGCAAGATTTTTTAAGCCAAAATTTGCCAAATTTAAGCGAGAAAGAGCGCGTCGTGGCGGACTTCGTGGAGCGCAAATGCCTAAAATGCCACGCCTTTGATAATGGCGAGAGTTCCCTATTTTCCGCTCACGGAAAGGGTTGCATGTCATGCCACGCTAGCTACGCGCCCAGCGCACAATACAGCGGCAGCGACGCGAATACTAGCGCGCGCCCGCACTCGCGCACTCACACGCTCTCGCGCGCAGATAATGAAGTTTGCACCTCTTGCCACAACAAATACTTCATCGGCACCGATTTTATGGGGCTTTTCCCACAAAACACGCACAAAGACTACCGCACGCCGTTGCAAAAAAATGGAAATTTCCCAGGGCTACGGCATGGCGTGACATACGCAAATTTGCGCCCTGACGCACATTTTAGCGCGGGGCTAGTTTGCGCGGATTGCCACAAAATGAGCGAAACCAAAAGCTGTGAAGCCTGCCACGAAACCGCCACGCAAAATAACACATCACACAAATTCCACCAAAATTTGGAGTGCGCCACCTGCCACAGCGCATGGGGCGGGAGTTTTTACGAGCTAAATGCTATGCTTGATTTTAGCAAAGACTATGAAAACTGGCAAAATTTAATCGAATTTGACGCGAGCGCCAAGCGATTTAACGCACGCGCCCTGCGCCAAAATACGCGCCCTGCGCCGTTTTCGCGCACGCTTGGAGGCGAGAGAAAACCTGGCATTTGGCATAGCGCGTTTAGTTTAGAACGCTTCGAAAATGTCCTTTTGGTGCGCAAAAATAACGGCAAAATCGCCCTTGCGCGTCCTGTGTTTGGCTATAATCTTGGCATAAAAGATGAAAATGCTAGCGTGGCTAAATTTGGCGAAAGTGGCGAGAGATTCGAGGTTTGGAAGCCGTTTTCGCCTCATAGCGTGCAAAAAATCGGCAAATCCTGCGAGGCCTGCCACGAAAACGATTTGCAAAACGGCGTGAGTTATGGCGGTATTAGCGAGCTTTTCGCGCCTAAATTTTGCGAAAATCCTAGGCAAAAAAACTGCGCCAAACTGCTTGACGCTAGCCCTTTAAACGAGCGTGAAATGCAGAATTTGAAGTCGATTTTATACAAAAAAACAAGAGCGAAGGAAATTTTAAATCTAAATTAGAAATTCCGCAAAATTTGCGGAATTTCGCTGTATTTTTAAGGGGGAAGCTAAAAATTTATGCGTTTTTTGCAGCCTCTAAAACTGCTTCGTAGTTCGGCTCTTCGGTGATTTCAGCCATGATGTCTTTGTATGCGATTACGCCACCGCTAATGACAAAAATCGCTCTTGCATTTAGCCCTGCTAGCGCGCTATCTTCGATTAAAATTCCATAGCTTTTGGCGAATTTTTTTGCTCTAAAATCGCTTGCTGTGCGCAAGTTTTCGATACCCTCTGTCGTGCAAAATCTACCCATAGCAAATGGCAAATCCATTGAAACCACGATTACTTCGGTATTTGGTAGGCTTGCTGCTTTTTCGTTGAATTTGCGAGCCTCGCTAGCGCAAACTGGCGTATCAAGAGATGGAACGGCTACGATGATTTGTTTTTTCTCGCTTTTTCCGATTACGATATCTTCTAAATCTTTCCCAGCGATTACGACTTCTGGCGCAGCCTCGCCGACTTTTACTTCATTTCCGCCCAAATTTACGGGGTTTCCTAAAAATTTTACTTGCATTTTTTCTCCTTGTAAAAAATAAAACACATTTTATCTCATAAAATTTAACAGATTATTTTTTGGCGCAAAATTTTAAAATTTGGCTATAATTTCGCCCAAATTTAAAAAAAGGAAATCCATGCAAACCCTCCCGCAAAACGCGCCTAAATTTCACCTCAACACCGCCTACACGCTGTATTTGACGCTAGGGGTTTTTAGCGCGCACAGATTTTATCTGAAAAAAAATGTAAGCGCGATTTTCCAGCTTCTTGGCGGATTTGGGTTTATCATCTTTGTCTGCTTTTTGGTGGCGTATGCTTTGATATCAAACGATAGCGCGCTCGAAATTTTGCGCTCCATAAGGCCAAGCCTCGAATTTGACGACCAAGATACACTTAGGGCTAGGGAAAATTTAATAAAACCGATTATGGTCTTTGCACTGCCAAATTTAGCCTATTTGGCGTGGATAATGCACGATTTTTTCAATTTAGAAAAAATGGTAGATAACGCAAATCTTAGCGCAGGGTGCGAGATCGAAAATATGAACGAAAATCCCAGCCAAAGCCTAAATTTCGAAGAAAAAAGCGCGAATTTAGCCTCGGCTAGACAGCTAGCTTACATTGGGTGCGGACTTTTGATTTTAATGGCAGTTTTAAACATTTTTGGCACCAAAATTAACGGCGCCGAACTCGCCTCAACAGCGGGGCAAATCTGCCTAGCAATGAGCGTGTATTTCATCGCTAGCACAATTTGCTCAAAGACGCTTTTGCGAAATTTAACCCTTTTTGTCGTATTTGACGGCCTTGCGCTAATCCCGTTTTTGATGATGATGTTCGGGGATAAAAGCCTGATTGCATTTGCTTTCGGCGCAGTATTTACGGGGCTTGGCGCATGCTTTGCTCTGCTGATTTACAAAGAGCTTTTCCAGACAAGCGGGTGCGAAATTTTCGTTAAGGCGTTTTTTATATATGCGCTCTCGTGCGTGATTGGGCTAGTTTTAATCTATTTTAATCCGATTTTAGCGATAATCGCGGTGCAAATTTGCTCGATTATAAATTCGCTTTTTATCATTGCTTGTGCCAAAGATAGCCGAAATTTCGAAATTTCGAAAAACAACTATTATTTTACGAATTTGAAATTTCACATTAGCGAATTTAACAAAATCAAATCATAAGGAGAAAAAATGATGAGTTTTGGCGAGGCGATTAGCGTTTGCCTCAAACAAAAATACGCCACATTTTCTGGCAGGGCTAGTAGAAGCGAATATTGGTGGTTTTACCTTTTTACCGTTTTGGTCAGTATCGTCACGAGCGTAATCGACAATATCCTTGGCACAAATATCCTAATCGGCACATACCCGAAAGGAAATCCGAAGCTTTTGGGCATAATTTCAGCGATTGTAAGCTTAATCTTGTTTATCCCGACACTAGCGGCTACTTTTAGACGACTTCACGATAGAAACAAAACAGGCTGGTTTGCAGGCGGAGCGATGATTGCGCTTATTCTTGGCATAGCGCTAAAATCCGCGCTAATCTTGCTAGTTGGCGGTTTGGGACTTTTTGTTTTTGTCTTGGTTATGCTGATTTTACCAGGCGATAATGGCACCAACGATTATGGCGCAGACCCGCTTAATCCAAACAGCGACAATGGAAATATTTTCGTTTCGTGAATTTCCTAAATTCACGGAAATACTGCACCGAAAATTTTACTTATTTTGAAAAACAGTTCGATGGTGCATAGTGGGCTAAATTTAATCAATAAAGAGAGATTGATTTTATAGTATTTCTTATCAAAAATAATCAAAATTGATAAAATTCAACCATTATTTTGTCCATTGAGCTGAATTATGGCATAACATATCTATGAAAAATATCGTATAATCATGATTTGCTTGACTTTTTTATTAGATTAAATAAGATGTTAGATGATTTGTTCGAATTTAATCTTTAAATTTAGTGAATTTTGCAAATTTTGATATATCAAATTTCGCTTTAACGCTTCGTTTGTAAATTTGCCAAATTCATCATCGCTCATATCGCTTGAAATGTAAATTTTTATCTCGCAAAGCTCGATTTTTGGGCTATCATCATAGCCGATGACATTTAAAAGGGTTAGCGAATTTGAAATTTCAAATTTAATCTTGCCTTCCATTTCTAAAATGGCGATTTTTTTAAATTTTGCAAATTCATAAATTCCAGCCAAAACACCGCCTAAAAGGCTACTAGCGAAATAATCAAGCGAACTTTTTTCCGTGCTTTTTATATCAAAATTTATCTGATTTGATATTATTATCTCATCATTTGGCGTAAAAAGCTTGATTTTGTTTTCTCGCAAAACGGCTCGGTATTTAGCATTAAATTTTTCAAATTCCATATTTATCTCTAAGTGCGATTTTAGCGTTATTTAGTGCATTTAGCTTTGCCGAAATTATCTCGTAAGAATTTAAAGGTCTATTTGCAAATGTGGCAAAACCGCAATCAGGATTTAGCAAAATGCGATTTTTAGGGATAAATTCAAGCAAATTTTTTGCACTTTGCACGATTTCATCTACGCTTTCGATTTTATCGTTTCTTGGGTTTATCACGCCAAGACCGATAGTAGCATGATTTCGCATAAATTCATTTTTAAAAAGCGTTTGGATTTCCCCGGCTCTTGGTGTAGAAAATTCGAGCATAAAAATGTCGCATTTTGAACTCTCAAATAGCTTTAAAAGCCCGCCATAAGAGCCTTTTAGTAAAATACTTTCATCCTTGCTCCAATTTCCCCTGCAAACATGCAAAGCTGTTTTGATATTTTTGCTTTTTGCATATTTTATTAAGTTTTCTATCAAATTTGAAGCAAATTCTAGCTCTTCATCATAATTTTTTTTCTCACTAAGTGCAGCGCACATAAACGAACGCGTCTGCTCTTTTGAAAAGAGAATTTCGGTTAGCACAGGCTCGTCAAACTGCACTAAATCAACACCAAATTCAGCCAAATCATCGATTTCGGCTTTTAAAATTTCCAAAACATCTCTGCTTAGGCTCTCTTTATCGTCATAAAAATGCGATGAGAGTTCGCCAAGCCACATTGAGCGAGTTAGCAGATAAATACCCGGCAAAGTGGCTTTTAAAGGGCGATTTGTGAGATTTTTTAGCATTTTCATTTCATCAAGCACAAGCGGGTTTTTTCGCTTTACTTTGCCGACACAAACGGCATTTTTAATGGCAAGAGCAGGGACATCTAAAATTTCA
>JAGBJQ010000030.1 GCA_017934385.1 Campylobacter sp.
ACTGGCGAGATGCTAAATGAGGCAAATTTGAAAAACGCTAATGATTATGGCGAGTTAAAAAGCGTGATTGTAGAGCAACTTCAAAGCTCTTACGAGGAAAAAATGAGCCAAATCGATCAGGCTCAGCGCAAAGAGATCGAAAAAATGCTTTATCTACAAATCGTAGATCGCGACTGGCGTGAGCATTTATACCAAATGGATACCCTAAAAACGGGCATTGGACTAAGGGGATACAATCACAAAGACCCGCTAACCGAGTATAAAAAAGAAAGCTACAATCTCTTTATGGAGCTTGTTTTGCGCCTAAAAAGCGATAGTATCCGCACCTTGCAACTAATTCGCTTCAAAACCCAAGAAGAAATCGATGCCGAAAGAGAGGCTATGCAAGAGCAAATGCGTAGCGAAGCGCAGGACGAAATAAGCGAAGCTAACACAAATGAAGATGAAATTTCAAATTCAAGCGAAAATTCAAATTCGAGTGAAAATCAAAGCACAGAAAATAGCGAATTTTCGCTAGGCGCGAAAAAACCTAAACGAAACGACCCATGTCCATGCGGAAGCGGTAAAAAATACAAAGACTGCCACGGAAAAGGTGGCCCTAAAAAAGGCGGTTTTGCAAGGTAACTTGCAAACGCCTTAAATTTCAAAATTCACAGGGCAGACTTTGATAAAATATCTACTTTTTAAATATTTGCGTTTCGACAAATCCCAGCCATTTATTACGCTTTCTGCGATTTTGGCGTTTTTGGGTGTGAGTATCGGACTAATGGTGCTAATCATCGCAATGGCGATAATGAACGGTTTCGATAAAGAATTTCAACGCAAACTCTTTACGATGAACTATCCTATCACGATACACAGCCAGTTTCGCGGTGGTATCACAAACGATGATGTCGAAATTTTAAAGGGTGATTTCCCAAATTTAAAATTTAGCCCATATATCAGCTCGCAAGTCATCGCCAAAAACGGCGATAGATTAGAGGGTGGAATAATCTTTGGCGTAAATTTGGCTGATGAAATTCAAATAAACTCAGTCGTTGCACAGGGGGCGAAAGATGCGAATTTGAGCGAATTTGGCATTATGGTCGGTAAGGGCATAAAGGACGAATTTATGCTGGGTATAGGCGATAAAATCACAATGATTTTTACTAAAAACGACCCAGGCGGATTTGCGCTGATTCCAAAAATGAAGCGATTTGAAGTGCGTGCTAGCTTTGATTCTGGTTTGATTGCTTATGATAAGGCGTATTCTTACGCGAGCGTGGGCGATTTGGCGAAAATTTTGGGCTATGATGAGGGGCGATATGACGGGGTGCATGTTTTCTCAGACGATCCATTTAAGGACTTAGAAATCATAAAAGAAAATCTCCCGCCGAGCGCGCGCGCTGTTGGCTGGTGGCAACAAAACGGCAACTTTTTCTCAGCCCTTGCGCTTGAAAAACGGGCGCTTTTTTTGGTGCTTTTGCTAATAATCTTAGTGGCTAGCTTAAATATCGTTAGTTCGCTTTTGATGACCGTGATGAATCGTCGCCAAGAAATCGCGCTTTTGCTTAGCCTTGGAGCGAGCAAAAAAGAGGTGAAAAAGACATTTTTCTCGCTTGGGGCGACAATTGGCGGAAGCGGAATAATATTCGGCCTTATTTTGGGACTTTTTGGGGTTTGGTTGCTTGGAAATTTCGATATCATCGACCTGCCAGCCGATGTTTATGGAAGCAGCAAACTGCCTATGGAGCTATCATTTAGCGATTTGATTTCTACCGTGGTAGGAGCTGTGATAATAGTAGCGCTCTCATCGTGGTATCCAGCCAAAAAGGCCACCGAAGTCGATGTTTTGCAAACTTTGCGTAATGAATAATTTAAATTTAATAAAGGAGAATTTATGAAAAAGTTAATTTTATGCGCCCTAGTGGCTGGGTTTTTTATCGGTTGTGCTGGCACAAAAGAGCCGGGCGTGAGCGAGAGCGCGCCAATCGAGCAGAAAAAAATCGAGCCAAATTTCAACCAAAATAGCGCTGGTTGCACCACAGGCTGTATGGACGCTGTAATCAAAGCCCAAGAAGCAAACAAAAATATAAAAAGATAAATTTCAATGGTAGTTTTTTAACTACCATTTCCACTTAAAATTCCCAAATTTAGCCCAAAAATAAATCTGATTTTTATTAAATTTAAGGTAGAATTGAGGCTTAAATTTTTATTTAAAGGTTTTTTATGACTTTAATCGACGGAAAAGCGATAAGCGCAAAGGTCAAAGAAGAGGTAAAAATCGCAGCCGAAGAGCTTAGTGCGAAGGGTGTAACTCCAGGGCTTGCGGTGATTTTAGTGGGCGAGGACAAGGCTAGTGCTACTTATGTGGCTAGCAAAGAAAAGGCGTGCGTAGCGTGCGGGATAAATTCTTACCCATATCATCTAAGCGCGCAAACTACCGAAACTGCGCTATTAGAGCTAATTGATGAGCTTAATGCTGATGAAAATGTCGATGGCATACTAGTGCAACTTCCACTTCCAAAACACATTGATACAAATAAAATTTTAGAAAAAATCGATCCTAGCAAAGATGTCGATGGATTTCACGCTGTAAATGTCGGCAGGCTAGTTAGCGGATTAGAGGCTTTTGTGCCATGCACGCCACTTGGCATTATGCGACTTTTGGCTGAATACGGCATAGCGACAAACGGCGCAAACGCTGTGGTAATTGGCAGAAGCAATATAGTTGGCAAACCTATGGCAAATTTGCTTTTAAATGCGAATTCTACCGTTACTATCACACACTCTCGCACCAAAAATTTAGCCGAAATTTGCTCGCAGGCTGATATCTTAGTCGCAGCGATTGGAAAGCCAAATTTCGTAACCCCTGACATGGTCAAAGATGGTGCTGTGGTCATTGATGTAGGCATAAACCGTCTAGAAAACGGCAAACTAACTGGCGATGTGGATTTCGACGCAGTCGCGCCTAAATGCTCGTTTATCACGCCAGTTCCTGGTGGCGTGGGTCCTATAACAATCGCAATGCTACTTCAAAACACAATCACATCAGCGCGCAACCGCCTAAAAAGAAGCAAATAAATGAAATTTTTAGGTTCGCTTTATCGCTTTTCATCTAGCTGGGTTGGCACGATTTGCATTGTGCTTTTTATCATACTTTTTGTAGCGCAAGCTTTTGTGATTCCAAGTGGATCGATGAGAGTTACGCTTTTAGAGGGCGATTTTTTGTTTGTGAAAAAATTTAGCTACGGAATACCAACTCCTCATATCCCATTTATCGAGGTTCCAGTAGCCCCTGATAGCGACGGGGACGGACATTTAATCCAAGGCAAACGCCCACAGCGTGGGGATATCGTGGTATTTCGCTATCCAAAAGATGAGAAAATTCACTATGTCAAGCGAAATTTCGCCGTTGGTGGCGATGAAGTGATTTTTGATTTGGAAAATTTTTATCTTCGTCCAAACGAGGGCGATGAATTTATAGAACAAAACTACGATAAAAGCGACATTGTCATCTTAAACGGACAAAAATATGTAAAAGAGCCGTATAAATTTAAAGGCATAAATTATAATCCGCATTTTAGAAATGCCATGCGGGCAAGCATGCTTGGAAATTTGGAGCGCAAAAGCCTAGCAATGCGCCCTATAATGGTGGCTGAGAGTGAGAAGGTCTATGAATACGGCAGTGTGAAATTTAACGCATTTTATATCAAAGTTCCGCAAGATGAGTTTTTTATGATTGGCGATAACCGCAATAACTCGGGCGATAGCAGGTATTGGGGCACCGTGCCGTATCGCCTAATCGTAGGCAAGCCGTGGTTTACTTATTTTAGTATCGACCCGGATAAAAAAATCCGCTGGGAGAGAATAGGGCGCTTCATCGACACTCTTCAAAGCGATGAGAGCTTGATTTATGAGCAAAAATAAAGGGAAAATATGCAGGTAAAAAAGGTTTTTATTGCGGGTGATCACGCTTCGCCGGCTGTGAAGGAAGAGGTCAAAAAAATAATCGCAAATTTGGGCTATGAGTTCGAAGATTTAGGCACAAATGACGAAAATATCAGCGTGGATTATCCTGATTTTGCGAAAATTTTGGCTGATAAAATTTTGGTTGAAAGCAAAAATTTAGCTAGCGCAAACGGCGAGCAAAACAGCGAAATCATTGATAGCACAAAATTTGGAATTTATGGAATTTTAATTTGTGGCACAGGCATTGGGATTTCGATTGCGGCAAATCGCCACGCACATATTCGTTGCGCGCTTTGCCACGATAGCCTCACTGCTAGGCTTTGCAGGGAGCACAATAACGCAAATGTGCTTGCATTTGGCGCAAGAGTGCTAGGAATCGCCGAGATTGAGGATATGATAAAGACATTTTTTAGCACAAATTTTAGTGGCGGCAGACACGAAAGACGCGTGAATAAGCTAGGCGTGATTGCCTGCGATGTGAGTGTAAAATAGGGCGAGAATATGATAGTAGTTTTTGAAATTTTAAGCTTTGTTTTGGCTGTATTGTTGGTGCTTTCGATCCGTAAAAATATGAAAATTTACGATAAATTGGCAAAATGCGAAGACGAAATTTCAAAACTAAAAGAAAATCAAGAAAAGCTAAAATCTGCGTTGGAGCTTAGCATACAGGCCTTGCAAAGCGACGAAGCAGAAAAGTTAAATTTAAGATTGCAAAATGCAAAATTATTAAAGGATAAACAATGAAAAATTTAAGCAATGATGATAAAGCTTATCTTTTTAAATCATTAAGGACTATCGAGGATTTCCCTAAACCTGGGATTTTGTTTTACGATGTAACGACACTTTTGGGCGATAAAAAGGCATTTAGCTTTTTGCTAGATCATCTCGTAGATCGCTACAAAGATTACGAGCTTGATTATATCGTAGGGATTGAGAGCAGGGGATTTATCTTTGGTGCGGCACTTGCGGCTAGGCTAAATTTGGCTTTCGTGCCGATTCGCAAACCAAAAAAACTTCCATATATCACCATTTCGCAAAAATACTCTCTCGAATACGGCTTCGATCAAGTTGAAATGCATGTCGATGCCTTTGACGCAGTCGCAAACGCGCAAAACCGCAAAGCCAGAGTGCTTTTAATCGACGATTTAATCGCTACTGGTGGCACTGCCAAAGCTGCGCTTGATTTGATTGCGCAAACAAACGCCGATTGCGTGGAAGCGTGCTTTTTGCTAAATTTGCGCGCATTAAACAATCTTGGCGAATTTGAGGCAAGAACAAAAGTTTATTGTGTTTTAGAGGCATAAAATTTTGGAAGAAACGCTCAAAGAAATTCTAACCCAGTATCATCAATACGCTTATATCGTGCTTTTTGCGTGGTGCGCATTAGAGGGCGAAATCGCGCTAGTTTTGGGCGGGATTTTGGCGCACGAGGGGCATATAAATTTACCACTTGGTATTTTTGTCGCGGCGTGTGGGGCGTTTGCGGGCGATCAATTTTATTTTTATATCGGCAGGTATAATAAAAACTACATTAGCAAAAAGCTCGCCACTCAGCGTCGCAAATTTGCTATCGCGCACCTGCTTTTACAGCGTTGGGGCTGGATTTTGATATTTATCCAGCGTTATATGTATGGGCTTCGTATGATAATTCCGATGAGTATCGGAATTACCCGTTATAGTGCGAAAAAATTCGCCTTTATCAATTTTTTGAGTGCGATTGCATGGGCGAGTATGACGATGATACCTGCGTGGTATTTCGGCAAGCAAATTTGGCAGGCGATAAATTTAATAGAACAATACTGGTATTTTGCAATTCCAATAATTGGTGGAATTGTTTTTGGATTTTATAAACTTTTTGCGAGATTAGAAAATCATTTTATAAATTTAAGAAAGGATAGAGATGAAAGTAACATTATTGAATCAAAATTTTGACGCGATAAATGCGGATTTTGAGGTGATTTTTATCGTCGGTGGCGACACAGCTCACCGCTTTGTCAAAGACGGCGATAAATTTGATTTTTTTGATTATAAAGGCGAGGGAAATTTGCTTTTAAGCGAGCAAAAAAGGCTATATGTAGGCATAAAAGCCCTAGAATACGACCGCGTGAGAGTGGGTGTGGCGCAGGCATATAACACGCTAAAAAATCTTAAAATTTCAAATTTTAAAATCGCATTTTATGATTGTGGTTGCACGAAAAAAAGCGCAATGGCTATGGCTGAGGGCGCAGTGCTGGGCGCGTATGAGTTTAACAAATACAAAAGCGAAAAAAAATCCTACACTCTAAATGAAATTTTTATCGCTAGCGATACATACACAGGCTCTACGCTAGAAGCTAACAAAGCTAGTCGTGGCATAGAAGCTGGAATAATTATGGCAAATGCTGCAAATTTTGCAAAAGATGGCGTAAATGAAATCCCTGAAATTTACACTCCACACAAAATGGCAGATGAGGCTGAAATTTTAGCATCAAATTACGACGCTGTGAGTGTAACTGTATATGATGAGGAATTTTTACATGAAGAAAAAATGAACGCGTTTTTGGCTGTAAATCGCGCTTCGATTCATAGCCCACGCCTAATCCACCTTACCTACAAACCTGAAAAATGCCTTCAAAAGGTCGTTTTCGTGGGCAAGGGTTTGACCTATGATAGTGGCGGACTTAGTCTAAAACCAAGCGATTATATGCTCACAATGAAATCTGACAAAAGTGGTGCGCTTGCAGCAATGGCGATTATCAAAGGTGCAGCCGAACTTGATTTGCCTTTTGAAATTCACGCTATTATCGGTGCGACAGAAAATATGATAGGCGGCAACGCTTACAAACCAGATGATGTGCTAATCTCTCGCTCAGGCGTGAGTATCGAGGTTCGAAATACAGACGCAGAGGGTAGGTTAGTGCTAGCTGATTGTCTAAGCTATGCCCAAGATCTAAATCCTGATTTGCTAATCGATATGGCGACACTTACTGGGGCTTGCGTAGTGGGACTTGGCGAATACACAAGCGGACTTTTAGGAAATAATGAAGAGTTAAAATTAAAATTCAAAAATTTAACAAAACCTAGTGGTGAGTTATTTACGATTTTAGAATTTAACGATTATTTGCGAGAACTTATCAAATCAAATATCGCAGATGTTTCAAATACAGCGTCTAGCAGATACGGTGGCACGACCACAGCAGGACTTTTCCTTGATAAATTTATCAAACCTGAATTTAAAGACAAATGGCTTCATCTTGATATCGCAGGCCCAGCCTATGTAGAAAAAGCGTGGGGATATAACCAATTCGGCGCGACAGGTGCGGCAGTTAGAGCAAATCTATACTACCTAATGGCTCTGCAAAAAGAGCTAGAAAAGAGGGGTTAATGGGGCTTTCTGTTGGAATCGTAGGTTTGCCAAATGTGGGCAAATCTACCACTTTTAATGCACTAACAAAGGCGCAAAATGCCCAGGCGCAAAACTATCCATTTTGCACAATCGAGCCAAACAAGGCTATCGTGCCAGTACCAGATAAACGCTTGGAAGAATTAGCTAAGATTGTTAATCCAGAGCGCATTATGCACTCGACAATCGAATTTGTCGATATCGCTGGACTTGTAAAGGGTGCTAGCAAGGGCGAGGGTTTGGGAAATAAATTTCTCTCAAATATCCGTGAAGCCGAGATTATTTTGCATATCGTGCGTTGCTTCGAAGACGGCAATATCACGCATGTCGAGGGCAGTATCGATCCGATCCGCGATATCGAAATCATCGAAACTGAGCTTGTTTTAGCCGATATCGAGCAACTTGGCAGAAAAATTGAGAGATTAAACAAAGAAGCCAAAGCAAACGCCAAAGGCGCCAAAGAGGCCTTAGCACTCGCAAATGAGCTTTTAGAACATTTAAATTTAGGCAAACCTGCTTCAAATTTCGCAGACAAAGACAGCGAAGTGTTTGCGAGCTTAAACAAAGAGTTGCGCCTGCTTTCTGCAAAAGAGGTGATTTATGGCGCAAATGTCGATGAGGACGGCATAGCGCAGGATAATGAGTATGTAAAAGCTGTAAAAGAGTATGCAAATGCGCGAAATGCCGAAGTTATCAAGCTTTGCGCTAAAATCGAAGAGGAGTTAATCGGTCTAGGTGATGATGAGGCGCACGAAATGCTTCAAAGCCTAGGCGCAGAAGAAAGCGGACTAGATAATATTATCAGAAGATCTTTTGCGAAGCTAAATTTGATAAGCTATTTTACCGCTGGGGTTATGGAAGTGCGCGCATGGACGATAACCAAAGGCTGGAAAGCGCCAAAGGCGGCTAGCGTGATACATAATGATTTCGAGCGTGGCTTTATCCGTGCAGAGGTGATTAGCTACGATGATTTCGTGGCGTATGGAGGCGAAAGTAGGGCAAAAGAGGCGGGAAAAATGCGTCTAGAAGGCAAGGATTATGTAGTAAATGATGGCGATGTAATGCATTTTAGGTTTAATGTGTAATTTAATTTTTTTTTGAAAAATGCAAATTTTGATTTTTTTTCTTAAAATTTAAGTTTTTTTAGATTAAAATCACTTGAAAATTTTTAGGTTAAAGTTTCCAAATTTATCTAAAATTTTGGTAAATGGGCGCGTGTTGTCTTTCTATTTACTTTTTTTAGGTATTTTTCGGTTTTATTTTTAAGGAGTTAAAATGAAAAAGTTTTTAGGTCTTTTGGCATTAGCAGGCGCAGTGACTTTTTCTGGTGCTAACACACTAGAACAAATCAAAGCGAGCAATACGCTAAGAATTGGTGTAGGTGAGCGCGATGCTCCAATGAGTTCTATTTCAAAAAGTGGTAAATTTCAAGGTTTTGAAATTGAGTTAGCAAAAGAACTAGCAAAAGCCATTTTAGGAGACGGCGGTAAGGTAGAATTTGTCGCTGTTAAAGATGCTGAGCGTATGGATGCTGTAACTCAAAACAGAGTTGATTTGCTAATCCATAATTATTCAAGAACACCTGAGCGCGAGAAATCAATGGACTTTTCTATGCCTTATCTTTCGACAATGGATGCTGTTGTAGCTAGAAAAGATTTAGGTGTCCAAAGACTAAGCGATTTAAGAGGTAGAAGAGTTCTAGTTGTCCCAGGCACATCAAGCGAAGTCGCTCTTAACAAAGAACCACAAATCCAACAAGTCCCTTGCTCTACATCAAAAGAGTGCTTGGATAAACTAAGAGCTGGCGAAGCTGACGGCTATGCTAGAAAAATTACTGTAATCGCTACTATTCCATTTGTTGATGATAGATTTGAGCTTGCTATCAAACGCATAGGAGCTATCGCTTTCAACTGCGTAGGCACTCAAAAAGGCAACCGCGATCTAATGGAAATCGTAGATAGCAAAATCCTATCTCTATCACAAGAAGGCTTCTTTGCTGATATGTATGAGCAAACTTTCGAGCTATTCTATCGTGGTGAGCTAGAAGAGAAAATGTTCGTTCTAGATGATATTTATGAAGCATTACTATAATTAGTGCTTTTTGATACTATACTTGGGTGCCTTTTTTAAGGCACCTTTTTTTATGGCGAAAATTTTATCTATTCAATCTGTCGTTACGAGAAAACTAAGTTTTTGAGGCAATTCAGTAAAATTCTTTAATCTCTAATTTGTCATTGCGAGGCGACGCAGTCGCCGTGGCAATTTAGTAAAATTTATGGCGATTTTAAAATTTAATCTCGCTACTTGTCTGCGTATCGGCGAAATTTTGCGCTCTGCTTTTGGCTCGTTCGGTTATATCCTCTTCGTAATCATACCACGAAAATGTCGCTCCATGCTGAACCGAGCCATCGAGCAAATCCCCGCCTTGGCGGTTTTTGAGATCAATTCCTGCGACTTTAAATCCATCTAGCGTTTGCGCGAATTCTTTTAGTCTTTCTGGTGCTTGCTTTAATTTCGTGTAGAGATAGCACCAGCCCTCGCCGCCGTTTCGCCCCACGCGACCGCGCAATTGGTGAAGCGAGGCTAGCCCCATGCGCTCGGCTCCGACGATTAAGATTATGCTAAGTCTTGGTAGCGAAATGCCCACTTCTACGACGGTCGTGGTGATTAGCAGTGTGCCATTATCGCGGAATTTCAGCAAGATTTCCTCTTTTTCTTTGTCGCGTCCGTGTGTGACATACACGCCAGAGAATTTCGCCTGCCAAAACGGCGCGGCTTCCTCGACGCTTTGGTAAATCAGCTTTTCGGATTGTTCGACGAGCGGATAGACGATGATTGCTTGATTTCCTTTGTCGATTTCGCGCTTTAAATGGCTCATAAAGCCATCAAATCCGGCATTTTGCAAGATTAGCGTGCAGATATGTTTTTCGTAAGGCATTTGCTTTAAAAAGCTAAAATTTACAAGCTCGGATTGGATTAGCGAGAGTGTGCGCGGGATCGGCGTGGCACTAAATTGCACGAAGTGCGCGCGATACTCACCATACTGGGTGAGGGCGTTGATTTTTTCGCGCTGATTTGAGCCGAAGCGGTGCTGTTCATCGACCATGATGAGATTTGATGGCGTCAAATCATGATAGAGCAGGGCGTGCGTGCCGATGACTAGGTGCGCGCCCTCTAAATTTAGCGATTTCTCGCCACCTTTGACCTCCAAAATATTCATAAACTCTGGCAAAAGTCGCACCGCTTCTGCGTAAATTTGATCGGCTAAAATCGAGGTTGGCACCATTAAATAGCTGGTGCGCGGATAGTTTAGCAAGGCTGCGCCAAGGATTATTAGCGTTTTGCCCGAACCCACATCGCCCATTACCACTCTGCGCCTTGCAAGTGGGCTAGATAGGTCGGCTCCGATATCATCAAGTGCCTTTATTTGGTCGTTTGTGGGTGTAAAAGGCAGGGTGCTAAGCCACGAGGAAATGTCGTTTAAAGGGTAAATTTGCGCTTTAAAATCCATTTTTTTGGCTTTTAATTTTCTTAAATAATTATAAATTTCAACGAATTTTAAAATTTCAAGTCCGTTTTCGTTTTCTTCTAAATTTTGCACCAAACGCACGCTGTTTTGGTCGTTTTGGTGAATTTGCATTAAAAATTCAGCCTCATTTTGATTAAGCCCCTCATCAAGCAAGGCCTGCTTGGAAATGTAGCTTGAAATAAGCTTTTGCGTCGCAGCGTCCGTGAGGGCGTTTTTGTATTTGGGGATAATTTCGCCTACTTTGGTGACGATTTTGGGATTTACGAACTGCCACGCGCCGTAAGCGTTGTCGCTTTTGCCGTGGATAAACATTTGCTTGCCGATTTTAAAGACGCCGTGGTGCCAGCTTTTGGCGTTGAAGATGACGATTTTGATTTCGCACTCCCAGCTTAGGCAAAATGCGCTGATTATAAGCATGCCGTTGGCGCGACGGCTTGCTGTTTTGCACTCGATCAAAACCGTGTTTTCGCCGGTGTTTGGCTCATCTTTGACGCTTAAATCATCATAGCTTTTTGGAAGTGCTAAGGCTAAATCAAGCAGTGAAAAAACGCCGATTTTAGCGAGCGTTGCGCTGTCTTTGGGGCTAAATTTCATAATTTAAAATTTGACTTTGCGACTTCTGAGCAAACCACGCAAAAGCTTAAATTTAAAATTTCAGCGTGCGAGGCGATAAATTCATTTAGCGTGCGCAAATCTAGATTTTTCGTGCGCTCTAAATTTCGCTCAAACTCGCCAAATTCGAAGCCTTGATAGTATTCGTTGGCGCTGATATTTGCGCGCTTAAACATAGTCTCTTTTTGCAAAACTGCGCTTCCTAGGATAAATTTTTTCGCACTTTCTAGCTCGCTCTCACTTACGCCGTTTTGGACGAAATTTGCGATTTCGGATTTGATTAGCTCGTAGGCTTTGGCTAAATTTTCGTTTTTGGTCTGCAAAAATCCCCAAAAATCGCGCTTAGATAGATCGAAATTCGCTCTGGCATACACGGAGTATGCAAGTCCGTGTTTGACGCGGATGTTTTCCATGAGGCGTGAGCCAAATCCGCTCGAACCAAGGATAAAAAGCGCCACATTTGCGATATATTTTTCTGCGATTTCGGCGTAAAATGGCGCGCCAAAATAGATATAGGCTTGCTCGCTTTTTTGGGCGATGATTTGAGATTTTGGGGTAGAATTTGTCGCAAAAACAGGTAGTTCGCGCGCGCTTGTGGCGGCGAAATTCTCTAAAATTTTGGTTATATTTTTGCGCACAAGGCTAGCCTCATCGCTTGCGCCCTGCGCGTCGCCGACAACGAGGACATAGGCGTTTGCAAGATCAAGCGAGGCGAAAAATTCCTTGACATTTTCAAGGCTGATTTGCGCGATACTAGCCTCGTCGCCGATTAGTGGGGAGGCTAGTTTGGTGCCCGAATAAAGGCAGTTTTGCAAGCCTTGGTTTGCGATATAGTCAAATTCGCTCTTTAAAATATCAATTTCGCCTAAAATTTGGGTTTTGATTTTATCTAAAATTTCATCTGTGAAATTTGGCTCTTTTAGCAAATTATCTAGCATTTCTAGGGCAAATTCGAAGTGTTCTTTGAGCGAATTTACCTCGATTACGAAGGTCTCAAACCCTGCGTCGATATCGAAATTTATCGCATAGATATCGAGTTTTTCGTAAAATTTATTTACTCCTAGGCTCTTTGTGCCCTCATTTAGCATTTTTGCGGTGAGTTTGGCTAGGCCATTTATCTTTTCGCTCACTGCACCACTGGCTTTGAAAACAAGCTTGAAACTCGCCACTGGCAGGGAATTTTCGATTTGAGTGAGAAAATCTACTTTGGTGTTTTTTGCTAAAATTTCGCTTTTTATCATTTATAAATCTCCAAAATATCATAGTTTGTGTTGCGTTTGGCTGGGATTTCGCCGATGTCTTTGATTAAGCTTATCATTTCGTTTGCGCTCATGCGAAAGGACGCACCAGCGGCTTTTACGACATTTTCTTCCATCATGGTCGATCCCAAATCATTTGCGCCAAATTTTAGTGCGAGTTGCCCTATGTAGCTGCCTTGCGTAACCCACGAGCTTTGGATATTTTTGAAATTATCCAAAAACAGCCTTGCCACGGCTAAAAGCCTTAAATAGCGATTTGAGCTTGTTTTTTTGATTTCTGGGTGCTGGGCGATGAGTTTTGTATTTGCTGACTGGAAGCTCCACGAGATAAAAGCGCGAAATCCGCCCGTAATATCTTGCAGATTTCGCAGTTTTTCCCAGTGTTCGATGATTTCTTCATCTGTTTCGACCGTGCCAAACATCATCGTAGCTGTGGTTTTCATGCCTATTTCGTGGGCGGATTTATGCACGCCTAGCCAACTGTCTGCGCCGATTTTTTTAGGCGATATTATGTCCCTAACTCTATCGCTTAAAATCTCAGCTCCGGCTCCGGGAATTGAGTAAAGTCCCTTTGCTTGAAGCCTAGATAAAACTTCTTTGTGCGTTAAATTTGAAATCTTAGCGATATAATCAATCTCGATTGCAGAAAAGCCATGAATCGTGATTTGCGGGTATTTTTGGGCTATGTGAGCCACTAAATTTTCATACCAATCGATTTTTAGTTTCGGATGAACGCCGCCTTGGAAAAGGATTTGCGTTCCGCCGATTGCGATTAGCTCATCGATTTTTTCATCAATCTCATCAAAGCTCAAAATATAAGCACCTTTTTCATTGATTTTGCGACAAAACGCGCAAAATTTGCAATCCACAAAGCAGATATTTGTGTAGTTAATGTTGCGATCGACTACAAAAGTCGTGATTTTATCTGGGTGAAGCTCTAATTTTTTTTCATACGCCATAGCTCCAAGCTCGTGAAGCGGAGCGTTTTTTATCAAATTTAATGCCTGTGATTTAGTAATTCTACTCAAATTTAACCTTCTTTTTGATTTATTTTTCTAGTATGATTTGTCCGTCTTTGACGCCACGCACGCGCACTTTCGTGCCATCAGCCATGTTTTTTACCTCATCGCTTTGCCATAGCGTGCCCTTGAAATAGACCATACCCTCTTTGACATAGCCCTCGCCACTCTCGTCTAAGAAATTGTCTTTAATCTCCTCGGTTGGCTTGAAAAATTTGGATTTTAGTGGCTTTTTTAGGGCGAGCAAAAGCGCGAAAGATAGCACGAAAGAGGCTAGGATTTGCACCTCCCATGATAGCGGAAGGGCGAAGCTAAATAGCCCCACGATCAAAAATCCTGCGCCAAAAAACACAAAGGTGAAATCAAGCACCAAAAGCTCGATAATCACCAAAATAACGCCAATTATGATAAAAATAAGTGGGCTCATTGATTGTTTTCCGTGATTAAATTTTTATCCCCAGCCTTGCCTAAAAATTCGCTTAGCACAGAGAGCGAGCCGATGATTTCGCTGGTTTCATACGGTATGATGACCTTGTCCTTGCTTGCGCTTTTTGCTAGCTCGTTGAAGGCATTTACGCGACTTTGCGCGAGCAGGTATTCAGCGGCGAATTTCGACGCAGCCATAGCCATATTGATATTATCCATAGCATGTTTTTGACCCACAGCTAGGGCGATTTGCTCGTATTTTTTCGCGTCTGCCATGCGCTCGATTGCCTCAGCTTCTAGCACTTTTTCTTGTTTTTGCGCTTCGGCTGTGCGAATAAGAGCAGCTTTTTCGGCTTCGGCTTTTAGCTCGATTGCCCGTTTTTCGCGATCGGCTTTCATTTGCATATTCATCGCATCTTCTATGCCTTTTGGGACTGAAATTTCTGAAATTTCAACACGCATGATTTTTACGCCCCAGTTATCGGCTGCATCCCCAAGAGCGATTTGAAGTTTTGAATTTAACTGATCTCTGCTAGAAAGTGTTTGATCTAGGCTCATTTCGCCGATTGCTGAACGAAGTGTGGTCATAGCCAAATTTGATATTGCTTTGCGATAATCCTCGACATTATAAAGCGCCATTTTGCCATTTACGATTTTCAAAAATACGATTCCATCGACCATGATATTGACATTGTCTTTGGTGATGACTTGCTGTTTTGTGATATCTACTAGCTGTTCGCGAACGCTCATTTTAGCGCGCACGCTGTCAAAAAACGGCACAATTACATGAAATCCACCATCTAGTTCTTTATGAAATTTACCAAGTCGCTCGATAATCATAATCTCAGATTGCGATACGATTTTGACACCAAGCTTCAAAACCAGCGCGATTAGCGCACAAATCACCACAACGGTAGCTGCGAAACTTTCCATTTTTTCTCCTAAAATTTCTAAAATTTAAATCCAGCGATTATAGCAAGTTAATGTTTAATACTAAATTTAAGATTTTTGGTAGTTTTATTTAACAAATCCAAAACACATAATTAAGCCAAATTTGGCTAAAATGCAAAGTTTTTTGAAAGGCAAAAATGGTTAGATATTATATTTTACTTCGCAATTTTCGCAACTATCGCTTGCTATTTAGCGCGGGATTTATCTGCATGTTTGGCGTGTGGTTTTCGATAGTGGGTATCGCTACGCTACTAATCGAGCTGGGCGCGCCTGTGTGGGCGATCACCGCTGTGGGCGTGGTGTCGTTTATACCAAATATATTTTTAGCCCCGATTAATGGCATTATCGTGGATAAATTTCGCCCAAAACCCCTAATGGTGAGCATGTTTGCCATAGAGATTGTGACGATTTTCATGCTGATTTTTATCAATGATTTGGCGTATTTGTGGCTACTTTTGGGTATCGTCGTGGTGCGAAGCGTGGCTGGGACGCTATTTTATCAAACCGAGTCTTCGACCCTGCCGAAATTTCTACCAAAGCCGTATTTGAAGCTAGCAAACGAGCTAACTAGCATTAGTTGGACGATTACTTATACCCTTGGTATGGCGCTAGCTGGGGTGTTTATACACTATTTTGGGGTTAGGGCGGCGTTTATTTTGGATTTTTGTTTGTATGTTTTTTCGTTTTTTATCCTAATTCGCCTAAATTTTAAAGATATTGCAGGAAGTAGTACGCAAGGCGCGATAAAAATGCTAAAAGAGGGCTTTACTTACATACGCTCGCGCCCTTTGGTGGTGCATTTAATCGTAATTCACGCCTTTGTGGCGGTTACGACTTATGATAATCTCATCGCGCTACTAGCGAAATTTGAGTATAAAGAAATCCTAAGCGCGTCGCTGGTGATTGGGCTGATGAATATGGCGCGCTCAGCCGCGGCGTTTTTTGGGCAGATGTGGCTAACGCGTATCGTAAATTTGAAGCGGTATTTTTGGATTTTGCTAGGGCAGGGCGGTGGAATCATGCTCTGGGCGGCGTTGGAGTTTAATTACTGGCTTTCGTTTATCGGTATCGTAATGGCTGGATTTTTTATCACGACGGTGTGGTCGTATTCTTTCACGCAACTCCAAAGCCATGTCGATAGGGAGTTTTTCGGGCGGGTGATTGCGTATAACGATATGGCGTATTTCATCGTCGCAACACTGACCTCAGCGGCTATCGGTGCGCTGTATTCGCTAGGGCTGGCGCTGTGGCAGATAACATTTTTAATGGGATTTATGTTTATAATCGCTGCGGTGTATTATAAATTTATCGTGTATGATAGGTATCTAAGCAAGGAGTGAGGTTTAGCGTAAAATTTGCTTAATTTGTCATTGCGAGCGCGCACCGCGCGCGTGGCAATCCAGGGAAATTTATAGAGAATTTATTAAAATTTATTTGAATTTCCCTGGATTGCTTTGTCGCTGTTAAAACAGCTCCTCGCAATGACAGCAAAAACACACGCTTTAAATTTTAAACTCGTAGATTGCTTCGCTTCGCTCGCAATGACAATAGCGAGCAAATTTGCCTAATTTGTCATTGCGAGACCACGAAGTGGTCGAAGCAATCTACGAGCATAAATAACCAAACGCTAAATTTGCTGTCATTGCGAGAAAACGAAGTTTTCGAAGCAATCCAGTAAAATTTAAATTCAAAATTCTACTTAAATTTTGCAAAAATACTGACCTTAAATTTTGAAGTCGTAGATTGCCACGAATTTTGCTATGCAAAATTCTCGCAATGACAGATTATGCAAATTTTGTTCGCAATGACAATAAAAAACATTTCTCGCAATGCAGGTTGTAAGTATTGCGAGAAAAAGTAAATTGAAAGGAAGGATACTTTGAATTCTCTCGCGTTAGCGGGAGGTTGCTAAAATTTATCAAATTTTAAATTTTGGCAAAATTCTGGGTGAAATTTAGCCAAATTCAGGGCAAAATTTAGTCAAATTCGCCCCAAATTTCACACTTACGACACTAATTTTGTCGCGTCTTGGATATTTATATCAAGACCAAGCTCTTTATCACTAAGTCCGAGTGCAAGGCCAACAAGCTGAGATAGGTGGATAATCGGCTTGCGGATTTTGCTACCTTGCACGTCTTGATAGCGGTCTTGGTAGATATCAAGCTGCATTTGACACAATGGACACGGGGTTACCACGACATCTGCGCCGTTAGCCTCAGCATTGCCTACGATTTCGCTAGACATTTTTTGCACTGATTTTACCGCTGGATAGCTAGCGTGGAAACCGCAGCAATCAAGCCTTTTTTCAAATGGCACGATTGTAGCTCCAAGCGCGCCAACTACGGCTTCGAAGCTTTTTGGGTTTGTTGAACTCTCTTTTTTAAGCACTCGCTCTGGGCGCAAGCTGTGGCAACCATAAAAAAGCGCTACTTTTAGCCCAGAAAGCGGTTTTTTCACCTTTGATTTGAGATTGTCTAAATCCTGATAAAGCTCCCAAAGTAGGCTTGTAACTTCGACCGAGCCTTTATATTCCATATTTCCGACTTTCAAAAACTCGTTTATGCGGTTTTTCGCCCCCATATCTAGGGATTGTTTTGCCTTACTTAGGGTTAGCATACATGTCGAGCAAGTAGTTAGCACTGGCATATTCATGCCCTCTGCAAGGGCTAAATTTCGCGCATTTGCTACGAGTGCGGCTTCTGGATCGACGCACTGGGCCTGAGAGGCACCACAGCAACTCCAACCCTTGATCTCATTTAGCTTGTATCCTAAAATCGGCGCGATTGCTTCGATTGAAATTTTTGACTCTTTTGCTGCTTGGCTTAAAACACAGCCTGGGAAAAATGCAAATTCTTTACTCATAATTTATCCTTTTATTTGCTTTTGTTTTGCGCCGCGCGTGCAGCTTCTACCATTTTGACTAAATCGTCATGACCTTCGATTTTTTCGCCACCAAAGACATGAAGCGGATTCATCTTGCCAGCCATCATCAAATCCACCGCAATGCCTGTTTTGCCGACATTGCCCCAAATGCTTTCTGAGCGAAGAGCAAGTTTGATTTCGTTTAAGCGTCCATCGCCTTCGACCATATCGAGTAGAAACGCCTCAGCGTGTCCTGGTCCGCTGACATCTGTCATTACATTTTTTTGCATTGACATAGCACGAAGCATTGAGATATCTTGCCATGCGCTGATTCCTTTCGGACAGCGATCCATACACTCTTGGCAATGCACACAATTCCAAAGGCCGTTTGTAATGGCTGGTTTTAGGTGATCGAGTGGTTTAGACTCGCGTGAATCGTAAGCCGAGCGAAACGCATGAACAAAAACAAATGGTTGCATATAATCGCTTGCGTCCGCGCCTAGTTTGTTACACTCTGACGCACAGCACCCGCATAAAATGCAGTCCCAGGATTTTTTGATGAAATTTATCTGCTCTTGGGATTGCTCGACACCTTTTTGGCTGTTGTATTCGCTGCCTGGGTTGATTCCTGGGCGAACCTTGCGCAAATTATCAATGCTAGGCTCCCAATCGACTACTAAATCATTAATAACCGTGAAATTTGCAAGTGGCGAAATTCTAAACTCATCAGCGTTGTCGTATTCTTCGAGTAGCTCTGTCATTTTGGTATCACACGCTAAATACGCATGGCCATTTACTCTCACACCACAAGCGCCACATATCGCCATACGGCACGCTGCTGTGAAATTTAGCGTAATGTCTAAATTTTGTTTAATGTATTGAAGTAGCATTAAAAGCGTCATTTCTTTGGCTTTTTCGTTATCTATTTCGTAAGTGCTTACATATTTTTTAGTGCCGTCAAATCTATCAATGATAACTTTCATTAGTATTTCCTTTCTTGTGGTTGAAATTTAGTTATTCTAACCTCGGTGTAATCAACTTGCGGTTCGCCGTCTTTTAGCGTAACTAATGTGTGTTTTAAGAAATTCGCGTCATCTCGTTTAGGGAAATCCTCTCTGGTGTGCGCACCGCGGCTCTCTTCGCGTCTTAGAGCGCCGATACAAGCACATCTTGCAAGCGTGATTAGATTGCCAAGCTCTAAATAATCAATAAGCGCTGTGTTGAATTTCAAATTTGGGTTTGCGATTTTTAAATTTGCGTGGCGTTTTTGGAATTCTTTCAAATCCTCAACATGTTTTTCTAGTTTTTCGCCAGTTCTGAAAATCCCCATATTATCCCAGTTTGCTTTGCCAAATTCTTCACGCAAAGCATATAGCTCGTTTGCGTCGCCATTTCCGCTAGTGATATCTTTGATTTTTTCTCGCCAAGCGTTTGCGATTTCTTGCGCTCTTTTGCCTGAGCCAAATGTAGGATTAGCCTGGGCATACGCTGCTGCGCCCTCGCCACCGATTTTGCCAGTTACGGCTGCGTCCGTTAGGCTGTTGCCGCCTAGGCGATTTGCGCCGTGAATCGAAGCACAACTTGTCTCGCCCACAGCGAAAAGTCCTGGCATTTGAGTGCTCATTACTTTATAATCAGCGGTTTCGATTCCACCCATTGAGTAGTGCGCGGTTGGGCGAATTTTGATTGGTTCTTTTACCAAGTCCATGTTTTCAAAAAGCATTCCGACATGGCGAATTTGCGGTAGTTCGTTCATAATCTTTTCTTCGCCTAGAAAGGATACATCTAGCAATACATACGCGCCCATGCCCTCGCCAAAGGCTCTACCTTCGCGAATTTCAGTCTCGATTGAGCGAGCAACGATATCGCGTGGGGCTAACTCTTTTTTGGCTGAGTATTTTTCCATAAATCTTTCGCCTTGATTATTTAGTAAAATTCCGCCTAATCCACGGGCTGCTTCTGTGATTAGCGCGCCGCCGTTTCTAACGCCTGTTGGGTGGAATTGAAGCATTTCAGGATCTTTGAAAGCTAGACCTGCGCGAAGAGCTGCTGCTATGCCATCGCCTGAGGCGTTAAATGGCACAGAGGTGCGGTTGAAAAATACCCTAGTATAACCGCCAGTAGCCAAAACTACGGCTTTGGCTAGCACTGGGACTACATCACCAGTTTTGATATCTAGCAAGACTACGCCCTCGCATTTGCCATCTTCCACGCTAATGTCTAGCAAATAGTGATCGAGCAAAAATTTTACTCCGCTTGAAATCGCCTGATCTAGGCATGTGTGCATCATACTAGCACCTGTTTTATCGGCTGCGTAGTTGCAGCGCTCGTATTTCGCGCCACCTGCGAAACGGCGAGCGACTGTGCGGTCAGCCATGCGGTTAAATGGCATACCTGCGTTGTTTAGCTCATGGATTGCCTCTGTGGCTTTGATAGCGAAATTTTCGATTGCGTCTTGATCGCCTAGGTAGTCGCCACCTTTGATAGTATCAAACATGTGAAGTTCGTGGTTGTCGCCGTGCTCGAAGTCGATAATGCCGTTGATTCCGCCCTCAGCCATACAGGTCGCGTTGCGAGAAGGCATACCTTTATTTACGACGACGACGCCAAGATTTGGGTTTTTCTTGCGGACTGCGACCGCTGCTCTTAGACCTGCGCCACCTGAGCCGATTACCAAAACATCGACGCTTGGTAGGCCATTAGCGTTGCCAAGTGGTTTTGGGTTGCCATTTTCGTCTTTTGGTGCGTCGCTAGCTAGGCCATTGCTTGCCATACCAAGCGCACCAACACCGATACAGGCGGATTTGATAAAATCGCGTCTGCTGAAATTTTGCTCTTTCATTATCTCTCCTTACAGGGAATTTTAAATCAGTCTTAAAAAATAAAACTAATGGGCGAAATTTAGCCTAATATTTAATATAAGTCAAATATTATTAATGATATAATGTCATAAGATTTTTTATATCACAAGGGGTAGAAAATGAGATTTAGACGCATGGAACTCGTGCTAAAAGTGGCGGAGCTTAGAAGCTTCACCAAAGCCGCAAATGCACTCAAAATCCCGCAACCGTCGCTTTCGCAAAGCATAGCAGCACTAGAAAAAGAGCTAGGGATTGAGATTTTTAACCGCAAAGAAAATCCCATAGGATTGACCCAAGCAGGTGAAATTTATCTCGAAAAAACAAGGTTAATTTTGGGAATTTTAGATGATTTACACACTGAAATTTCAAATTTTAACTCTTTAAGAAAAGGTAAAATTTCGCTCGGTTTTTCGCAAAACGGCTATATACTTTTGCCAAATTTGCTTTCAAATTTTGTAAAAAAATACAAAGATATCGACGCCAAAATCACGCAGTATGGCTCGACGCTGAGGATTAGGCAGATGATACTTGACGGCGAATTAGATGTAGGCATGCTGATACTGCCTATCGATACGCAGGGTTTGGAATACACTGAAATTTTGACGCAAAATGTCTATTTAGCGCTCCCTAGTACTCACCCTTTGTCGCTGAAATTTAGGGACGAAAAATACCCAGAGATTTCGATAAATTTGGTAAAAAACGAGAAATTTATCCTGCCAACGCAAAATTTGCGCTCACGAAAGGGCTATGATGAGCTGTTTGCGCAGTGTGAGATAGAGCCAAAAATTTTGTGCGAAATCGAAACTTTTGAGATAGCCAACACTATCGTCGCAAACGGCGTGGGAGCGTGCTTTACGATACCGCAAATGATAAAAAGCGATAAGGCAAATTTGATAAAACTTTTTAAAATTTCAGAATTTAATGAAACGAAAAC
>JAGBJQ010000031.1 GCA_017934385.1 Campylobacter sp.
CAGGCTCAGGTTCAGGAATTGGCTCAGGCTCAGGAATTGGCTCAGGCTCAGGCTGTGAATTTTGCTCGGCTAAATTTTCCACATTTTCGGGCGCAGTATCACTCAAAGCGACGAAACTATCAATCCTAATCACGCTTAAAGCCTCATCTTGCATTAAATTTGGCGCCCTGAAATTCGCAAAAGCGTAGCAAAGCAAGGCAATATGCAAAATAAGTGAAGTAAAAAATCCGATAATACTATTCATCTTTTTTCGTTACGATTGCGAAATTTTCGTGATTTAACTCTTTTAGGGTGTCCATTACGATGACGAAAGCCTCGAATTTGGAGTTTTTGTCGTTTTCTAAAACCACCAAATCATGCTTTTGCAAATGCTCTAAATTTGACTTCAAAGCCTCGCTATCCACGGCAATATCATCGACGAAAATTTGCGAGTGCTCGTCGATTTTAATGGTGATTTTCTTCTCTTCGCTTGGGCTTTGCGCGCTTTTAGCACTTGGCAAATCAACCTTGATGAGGCCCTGTGCGATGAAGGTCGAAACACTAAGCGTAATCGCTAGCAAAACCAGCATAATATCGATAAATGGGACGATATTTAGCCCCTCTTTCCTAGGTAGTCGCATTTTAGCCCTCGTAGCGATTGAGCATGACATCGACTTTGCGCAAAAAGCAGTTGTAAATCATCAGCGTAGGCACAGCGACCAAAAGCCCCAGCGCAGTGGCTTTGAGCGCGAGAGAGAGGCCTTGCATGATAGCCTTTGCGTCGATATTGGCACTAGCACCCATGTCATAAAATGTAATCATAATGCCAGCCACAGTGCCCAAAAGCCCGATATACGGGGCGTTAGAATACACAATATAAAGCGCAGTGAGATTTTTGCTCAGCGCCTCCTCATACAGCGCCTTGCTTTTGTAGTCTTTTGGCGATACTCTCCTGTAAAACAGCACCCGCTCTATGCTAAACCAAACGACTAAAAAGCTCATAAAAACCAAAATAGAAATAATTATATAATCAATATAGTCTTTTAGAAAATCCATAAATTTCCCCCGTGGATAAAATTTGTAAATTTTGCTTATCAAAAATACAGTGATTTTGAAAATAGCGAAAAATCGGGGTATTTTAACGAAATTTAGAATATAAGTCAATAACTTTTATCAATATAAATCAATTTTGAAAGCAAAATTTTTAATAAATTCTCTCAAAATTGATTATATAAAATTTTATATTACGCGCTGTAAGTTTTGAAAATTTAAATCATTTTGTGCCCAAATTTTCTTTAAATTTAATCAAATTTTCCACGATTTGCGCCGCGCCATCGACACCACAAAACGATGTATTTATGCAGATATCATAGTTTTGCGACGCGCCCCAAATTTCGTTCGTGTAATACCTATGGAAGCTCGCTCTGCCAGAGTCTGAGTTTTCCATAAACTCCCTGACATCGCCCTTAGTTTCGCTAGCAAGGCGAGCGAGTTTAAACTCGTCCTCCGCGCGCAAAAACACACGCAGCAAATCCCCTCTACTGCGCAAAAAATACCCAGCGCAACGCCCCAAAATTATGATATTGCCATCATGTGCGATTTGGCGATAAATTTTGGCTATGCGCTCACGCTTCTCTTCGTTTGCGATTTCGTTGTGCGAAATGGCGTGCAAGAGCATATTTATGGGCATTTCGTTGTAGAATTCATACATCATCTCAAAGCACCCCAAAGAATCAGCTCGTTTGAGCAAATCGGCCTTTTCGAGGTAAGTATATCCTAGCCTAGCTGCCAATTTTTGGGCTAGTTCGCGCCCACCTGCCCCTGTTTGTCTAGCGATTGTGATTACCATAAAATTTCCTTAAATAAAGTTTGCAAAAATACTGGCCCCAACCACGGTAAAAAGCCCGGTTACAGCCATCGCCAAAGACGCCATTGCGCCCTCGATATCTCCGATTTCAAGGGCTTTTGCCGTCCCCATAGCATGGCTTGCGCACCCAAGCGCAATGCCCTTTGCTACGGATTTTTTTATACGAAATAGCCTTAAAATCGCCTCTCCAAATATATTTCCTAAAATCCCTGTTGCTATTATGCACGCCATGGTCAAATTTACGATTCCGCCCAAACTCTCGCTAATACCCATGCCAATGGGCGCGGTTACGGATTTGGGTAGCAGTGTCACATAAAGCGCATGGTCTATGCCAAAAATCAAAGCCAGCGCGTAAATACTGCAAGTCCCAGCCAGCACGCCCGCAAACAGCCCCGCAAAAATCGCGACAAAATTTTTGCGCAAGAGTGAGAGTTGCTCGTATAATGGCACCGCCAAACACACCGTAATCGGTGTCAGGAAAAAGCTCACATGCGCGGCGCTGGCGTTAAATTTATCGTATGGGATATCCACTATAACGAGGGTCAAAACCGTCAAAACCGTCCCCACCAAAAGCGGGTTGAAAATCGCTAGTTTGAAGCGTTTTTTCAGATAAATTCCAGTCTGAAACGAAATCAAACACAAAAAAACGCCAAAAAACGCTGAATTTATAAGTATCTCTCTCATTTTTCGTCCTCGTAGAGCTTTTTGCGCTCTTTTTCTAGCATTTTTTCGTAATAAATCTGCGTTACAAATCCGCTAGCACCCATTACCAAAATCGTAGAAATCACCACAATCACGATTATCGCCCAAAAATTCGCCATCAAAACATCGCCAGCTACGATGATAGCAGCCCCTGCCGGGATAAAAATCACAGGCATTATCTGCATGAAAAACGACGCACTCTCCCTGATTTGCGAGATTTTAACCACCTTAAAAATCAAAGCCAAAAGCATAAGTATCAGCCCGTAAATACTAGCTGGTATGCTAAGCGGGATAAGTTTGGATAAAATTTCAGCGCACAGAGAAATTCCTAAAATAATGCTAAATTGCTCTAAAAATTTCAAATTTCAACCTCCAAAAATTCGTCGAAATTTAGCGCAATTCGAGTAAATAAAATATTAAATTTGTATAAAAAGTGTAATTTAACTAATATAATATTTTAAGAATTCTTTTGCTAGAATAGCCCGAATTTCGATTTGGAGGGAGATTATGAGGTTTAAATTTTTAGGGCTTTTGGGGCTAGGTTTCTCATTTTTGTTTGCCGCTGAGGCTGATTTCGCTGATCCAAATGTCTGTGCCACCTGCCACAGCGATGTGCATGAAGCTTGGGCCAAATCCCTACACGCGCTATCACACGAGGATTCTAACGAACTTTACAAAAAATCAATTTCATTAATCGCCAAAGAAACGGGAAATTTAGAAGAGAGTCTAACGCTATCATGTGGTCAATGCCACAACGCAAAAATGAAAATCAAAGAGCTCGATGTATCGATGAGCGTGGCGCTGTCGCTTGATCTTGGCGAGAAAGACAAGGTCAAAGAATTTACCAAAAGTGAAGATGTCAAAAACGGCATTTCGTGCTACATTTGCCACAATGTCGATAAAATCAGACCAGATCAAAGCGATCCGAGTATCTCTGGATACAAAAGCTTCTCGTGGAGCGAGGATTATGTGACTGGCCCATACGATGTAAGCGAGGCTGACGCGCTGTATCACCAAAGCCAAAAACGAGATTTTTTCCAAAACAACGACGAGCTTTGCAACTCTTGCCACCAAGGACAAGGCGGCAAATCTAAGCTTTCGATTTATAACACACAGGCCGAGGGTGCAGGCGTGCAAAACGCCAAACTTTGCGTGGATTGTCACATGGGCAAATCGACCAAAAAAATCATCGCCCCTGGCGCACCTAGGGAGGGTGCGGTTATCAGAGATATCAGATCTCACTTTTTCAACGGCGCACGCAATTCAGATATCCTAAAAGAGGCGATTGAGCTTAGATTTAATCGCTTAGGCGGCGATAAAGCGGTGATAAATTTAAAAAATTTAACCACTCACAAAGTCCCGACAGGATTTAGCGGGCGTTCGGTTGAAGTGCATGTCAGATTCAAAGACAGACTTGGCAAAATTTTATCAACGCAAAATTTAGGCGCGCTTCGTGCGATCTATACAGACAGCAGAGGCGATGAAACCCTATCGTATGCCGCAAAAACTTTGAAGGAAGATACGAGATTAAACGCTGGGGAGAGCAGAGAATTTAGCGTAACTATGCCACAAAATACCTACACCGTCGATGTCAAAATCGTCTATTATGTCCTAGCACCACAGCTTCAAAACCTGCTCAAAGTCAATGACGAAAGCTTCACCAAGCCTTATGAAATCATAGAAATAACTTTCTAACTCTGCTTTAAAAAGTGCAATGGGGTCAAATTTGACCCCATTTTTAAATTTTAAAATTCACAAAAATATCAAATTCACCCGAGTGTGATTTTGATACCCAAAGCCCTGCAAACCATATCAAAAATTTCGATATCTAAATTTGGATTATATTCATCAAGTATGGCAAAAACCTCTGCTCTCATATCCTCGCTATGACCTGGATGCGCCTCGTCGTAGAGGGCCTCAACCAAATCAACAAGGCTAAAATTATCAATATTTTTCTGCCTCATTGCAGTTTTTAACTGCTTTGAAATTTGCCATTTGAAATTTTGCATTTAAGCTTGCTCGCCCTCTGGTTTTGCGAACCACTGCCACGCAAAAATCCCCACATAAATCGCCAAAGCAGCCCCGTAGCAGATATATTCGCTACTGATGAAATCGAAATATCTCACGCACATATTTGGCACAAGCATTAGCGGCACGACGCATAGTAGCAGCACGCGCTCTAAGGCGTTGCATTTTTTCACAAACCAGCCTTGAAGCACAGAACTAAACGCAAACATACCAATGAGCGCACTAGCAAAAATAAGCGCGATTTGGGCGGGATCTGAGATCCATGTAATACCCTTTGGATCCATTGGGGTGGTAATTGACTCGATTAAAAGAAGTTTGTTATTGAAAAAAAACGCAAACGGCAAAATCGCTGTTCGCAAATCATAAATAAATCCCTGCACGCCCACGATTACGGGGTTTGCCTTTGCAATACCTGCGGCGGCATACGCTGCAATTCCCACAGGCGGGGTATCATCGGCTAAAATTCCGAAATAAAACACAAACAAATGCACCGCAATCGCAGGCACAAGCAAATCATTTCTATCAGCTAAAATCAAAATCACAGGCGCAATTAGGCTAGAAACCACGATATAATTCGCCGTAGTCGGAAGCCCCATGCCTAAAATCAGGCTCATTATCGCCGTCATTAGCAAAATCAACAAAATATTATCCCCAGCCACAGCCTCAACCAAATCAGATAGCACGGCTCCAAGCCCAGTTAGCGAAATAGAGCCTATGATAATACCAGCTAACGCAGTGGCGACTGCGACAGTTACCATGTTTTTTGATGCGCCAACCATAGCCCAAAAAATATCGCCGAAACCTTGAATAAAATCTTGTTTTAAAATTTGTTCTTTGTAGATTAGTTTGCGAACTGGCTCTTGCAAAACCATTATGATAAATAGCACACCAATCGCATTAAAAGCCGCCGCAAAGGCACTTTGCTTCAAAATCAAAAGTGTGTATAAAAGCACCATAATCGGGATTAAAAAGTGAATTCCGCTTAAAATTAGTTTTAGTTTTGAAACTCTTTTGTAGTTTGAATTTCCTTTAAGCCCTAGCTTACAGCTCTCTAAATGCACGATAAAAAATAGCCCCGCATAGCACGCAAACGCAGGAATTAGCGCAGCAATCATAATGTGCGTGTATTCCATACCCAAAAACTGCGCGATGATAAAGGCAGCCGCGCCCATGATAGGTGGCATGAGTTGGCCATTTACGCCAGCTGCGACCTCGATTGCGCCTGCTTTGACTGGGCTAAGGCCTGCTTTTTTCATAAGCGGAATCGTAAAGGTTCCCACGGTAACGACATTTGCAGTCGAGCTTCCGCTAACCATGCCAGTTAGCCCACTAGCAATAACGCTAGCTTTGGCTGGTCCGCCACGAAATCTACCCAAAAGCGCAAACGCTACATTTATGAAATACTGCCCCGCACCAGCGCGCTCTAAAAGCGAACCAAAAAGCACAAATAGATAAATATAATTTGTGCTAACTCCCACAGGCACGCCAAAAACGCCCTCTGTGGTAAGAAACATGTGTCCGGCTAGCTTTTCGATACTTGCGCCGCGGTGCGCGATGACATCTGGCATATACTGCCCAAAATAGCAATACAGCAAAAACAAAAATGCAATTATCGGAAGTGCTAGACCCATCATACGGCGCCCAGCTTCGAATAAAACAAAAATTCCTAAAAACGCAATTACCACATCTCTTTGCAAATAATCGCCTGGTCTTTGCGCAATCCCGTAAAAATCAATCGCAGGATAAAGTATAGCAAATGTCTCCACAGCCAGCAAAATATAATCATAAAATGGTATGTAAAAATGCGCCTTAGAGTGCGAACGAGCAGGAAAAAGAGCGAAAATGATAAAAATCGCAAATCCTAAGTGGATAGATCTAGCGCGCGTGCCATTTATCGGAAAATACGCGATATAAAGCTGAAAAACAGCCCACGCGAAGCACACTAGCGTCACAAGCCAAAATAGCTTTTTTGACGAAAATTCTCTACTTTTTACCTCTAATACCTGCTCGTCTTTTTTCATCTACTGCCTTATTTTAAAATTCCAGCCTCTTTAAATACCGCCTCAGCCGCTGGGTGAAGTGGTGCGCTAAGACCCTCTACTAGGGATTCTTTGCTAACCAAATTTAGCGCAGGGTGGAGCTGTTTATACTCGTCAAAATTATCTAAAATAGCCTTTACGATCGCTCTTACGGCTGTATCGCTCTCGCTCTCATCAGCGACTAGCACAGCCTTTACGCCAATCGTCGTAGTATCGTAATCAATCCCCTCATAAAGCCCTTTTGGAATCACGCCTTTTGCGAAATATGGATATTTTTCTACGATTTTATCAGCTGTGGCTTCATCGATACTGACCAAATCAACCGGCATAGATGTCGCTACATCGATGATATTTGCAGTTGGGTGTCCAACCATAAAGAAATATCCGTCGATTTTCTTATCTTTTAGCGCCATTGGGCATTCTTGCACAGTTAGCACGCTTCGTTGCGCCATTTTAGCTAAATCAATGCCATATTCATTAAAAATCAAAGTGCTTGTTACTTCGTTTCCACTACCTGGATTTCCTAAATTTATCTTTTTGCCCTCAATGTCAGCATAAGCTTTGATTCCACTATCGCGCGCGACTACAAACGCCAAAAGCTCAGGATAAATCGAAATAACAGAGCGAAGTTTCGGATTTGGTTCGCCCTCGAATTTGCCCTTGCCATTGTATTTATCATAAACAACATCGCTTTGAACGAAGCCAAAATTTAGCTCTTTTTTAAGAACATTATTGACATTATAAGTCGATCCACCTGTGGATTGAACTGAACATTTAAAATTTTTATCTACATTTACAAGGCGACAAATCGCAGTGCCCACAGGATAATAAGTCCCTGTCATTCCACCTGTGCCGATATTGATAAACTCTTTTGCACTCAAACTACCTGCAAACATCGCTAATGCAGCGACACCAACACAAATCTTTCTCATATCTTCTCCTTGTGAAATTTAAGCTGATAAGTATTGCTAAATTTGGATAAAATTCTAATAAAATTTAGCCATTTTTACAACAAAATTTTATCATAAGCCGATTTTAAATCCAGCATTTGCCTGTGTTCTCTCACATCATGCACCCTAATGATACTTGCGCCATTTTGCACTGCTAGCAAATGCAAATACAAAGACCCAGGCAATCGCTCTTCCACGCTTGATTTGTGGTAAAAATCAATCACGCTTTTTCTGCTAGCCCCTACCAAAAGCGGTTTTTCGTGGTGCAAAAAATGCTCTAAATTTTTGATTAAAATCAAATTTTGCTCAGCCGTTTTGCCAAAGCCAATCCCCACATCTAAAATCACATCTTCCACGCCAAGTTGGACGATTTGCGCCAAATTTCGCGCGAAAAACTCATCAATCTCGCCTAGCAAATCATCGTAATATGGCGAGTTTTGCATATTTTGGGGCGAGTTTTGCATGTGCATCAAACAATACTGTGCGCCATATCGCTTAGCTAGTGGAATTAAGCTTAAATTTGCACTAATATCATTTATGAGAGAAAAACCATGATTTAGAGCAAATTCCAAACAGTATTCATCAAAGCTATCAAGGCTAAATTTGACCTTTTTGTGTAAATTTTGCCTATAAATTTCACTTATTACGCCATTTATGCGCGCAAACTCTTCATCTGCGCCACAATACTGGCTTCCAGGGCGCGAGCTAACCCCACCAATGTCGATATAATCGGCTCCATCTTCAATCATCTTTTCAATTTTTGTGATTGCTTCGTTTAAATTTTGAGTGCGAGAAGCAGGATTGAAACTATCAAAATTTAGATTTAAAACCCCCATAATCTCGCAAATTTTGGGTTTTTTGAAATTTTGCCCCAAAAACTGCGCCAAATTTTTTAGCCCAAAATCCTGCGCCTTCTCTTTTTTTGACAAAATTTCAACCTGCTTATCGTTTGCAATCAAAAGCGCGTCTGAGTTTGCCCCGCCTGTGATCACATGCTCAGCCGTTACGAGCTCTGCGCCTATGCTAAGGGCATCTTGCTTTAAGATATTTGCAGCGGGGGTGCGCAAATCTTTGATATAAAAAAAGTTCAAATTTGATTTTTTGCGCATGATTTTCGCACCCTCTTTTGTGCAATTAATGCGCGCGCAAAGTGCCATAAAATCGGCACTATTTGAAATTTTAAAAATTTTCATTATTTGCCTTTGATTATCAAAAATAGCGGTGGCAATACAGCGTGGGATTTGGCGTTGTGTTCGACGAGATAGACGAGCTTATTTATGTGTTCTAGCTCGCTAGCGCTAAATTTTATCCCAGCTTCGAAGCACTCGATGACAAGTTGCATGACAAGCGATTTTAGGGCAAATTTATCGAGCGAGCCGACGCGTTCTTTGTTTATGCACTCGTTAATAAACGCATCAATCTGCCTTAAATCGATTTTTCGCAAATTTAGCCCCGTGCGCTCGCGCTTTTTCTCGCCAAGCAAATTTTGCACCATTAGCCTAGATCTAATCGTCGGCAATAAAAGCGTAATCGAGGGCGCAACGAGGAAAAATATGGTATTGCGCGGTGGCTCTTCTAGGATTTTTAAAAGCGCGTTTTGCGCCTCGTCGCGAAATTTAACCGCGCTAATTACGATGATTTTGTTTTCTACCTCGGCGATATAGGCTTCGTCGATTATCTTTCTAGCTTCGTCGATTTTAAGCTCATCACTTTCGAAAAAGCGCAAATTTTTAGGGGAAAATTCAGATAGAATTTTTGCTTTAAAACCCGCATAATCGTTCGTTATGAAAATTTGATTAATGAGTTTCAAAGCACAACTTCACCAAAAAGCACCGCGTCGATACTTTTGTTTAAAATTTTAAAGAGTTGAAGCAGTTTGATATCTAGGCTCTCATCGTTTTCGCTTAGCTGAAAGCTGTTTGGCAATGCCTCGTCGATGAGCCACAAATAGCTGTCCTCGTGGCTTTTGGCTATTTTGGCGTAAGTATGATCGCCCCTGCCTATGTAAAAATAAATGAAGCCGTTGCTAAATGAGAGCGAGAGCATATCATTTAGCAAAGCGACCTGTTCTTGGGAGGTAATCTCTTGGTTATAAAGCGATGAAAACTCGAAAAATGGCAGAAGCGGTCTGGTATTTTTACTATCGTTTATCCTGCTGACGATATATTCGCCAAACCACCTTCTCTCATCATCGCACATCACCACAAACGAATACCCGCTATATAGCAGACGCATTTTTGTCGCTAATAGCGGTATCCAGTGCTCTTTGCGATTTTCGAGCCACTCCATATCTCGCTCGTTTTGCAGAGTTTTAGCACTCCAAGTGTATAAATCTTGCATTATTTATCCAAATTATATGCTTTATGCAAGGCTCTAACTGCTAGCTCGCCGTATTTTTCAGCTACAATCATTGAAATTTTAATCTCGCTAGTTGAGATCATTTGGATATTGATACCCTCAGCAGCTAGTGTGCGAAATGCAAGCGAAGCAATACCGCTGTGGCTTTTCATACCCACGCCCACGATTGAGACTTTTACGACCTCGTTGTCGCTTTCGATTACGCATTTTGGATTAGAAATTACTGAGCGCATGATTTCTAGGGCTGGTTCCATTTCGTTTTGTGGAATCGTAAAGCCTAAATTTGTCGCTCCGTCAATGCCGATATTTTGGACTATCATATCTACATTTATCTCTTTTTGCGCCAAAGATGAAAAAATCTCAGCCGCAACGCCCGGTCTATCATCTACGCCTCTGATTGTGATTCTTGCTTGATTTCTATCTAATGCTATTCCGCTGATTACTGCGTCTTCCATATTTTCTTCTCCTGTTATTAGTGTTCCTTGGTTGTTATTAAAACTACTTCTAGTTACCAAATTTACTTTAAGCTTTTTGGCTAACTCCACGCTACGATTTTGCAAAACCTTAGCTCCCATACTAGCTAACTCTAACATCTCTTCATAGCTGATTTTATCGAGCTTTTTCGCCTTTGGTTCAATGCGTGGATCTGTGGTATAGACCCCATCGACATCTGTGTAGATTTCGCATGTATCAGCATTTATCGCCCCAGCTATCGCCACAGCAGATAGATCGCTTCCACCTCTGCCAAGAGTAGTGATATCGCCCTCTTCTGTAATGCCTTGAAATCCCGCTACTACGACGATTTTGCCATCTTTTATGGCTTTATTCATATTAGTCGGATCGATAAAACTAATGCGAGCTTTGGTGTGCATTGTATCGGTTACGATACCAGCCTGTCTGCCAGAAAACGCCACCGCAGGGTAGCCTTTTGCATTTAGCGCAAGGGCTAAAAGCGCGCTAGTAACCCTCTCGCCAGCACTTAGCATCATATCCATTTCGCGAGTGTTTAGATCTTTTGTAAAATACTCTCCATACTCGACCAATCTATTTGTAACGCCACTCATCGCAGATACAACTACGACTAAATCATGGCCTTCGTTTTTAGTCTTTATCACGCGCTCGGCAACCGCTTCTATGCGCTCTAATGTGCCTACGCTAGTGCCACCGTATTTTTGAACTATAAGCATTAAAGGTATCCCTCCTCTTTAAAATATTTTAAAACAAGCGCATAAATCGGCTTTTTGAAGTGATTTACATGCTTTAAAACTTGATTTGCATTTACAAATTTAAAATCATCAAATTCAGGCTTATTCGTTTTGATATCAAGCCCTTTTAGGCTTTTTAATCTTAGTAAAAAATACTTTTGCATTTGCCCGTCCCATGGGCGCATTTTTTGCGCCACAGCCTCCGGAAAATCGTAGCTGTGCCACTGCGGACACTCGGCTATGATATCGACATCATCTGTGCCTATCTCTTCTTTTAGCTCGCGTAAAATTGCCATTTTTGGCGTCTCACCCTTGTCGATACCGCCTTGGGGAAACTGCCAAGCCCCGCGTATATCACTGCGCTGGGCGATAAGCACATCACAACTAAACGGATACGAAGGCGCAAGCACGATAGCTGCGACATTTGGTCTGTAATTTTTCTCCATATTAGCTCTTTGAAAAAAATTTGCAAAATATTAGCGAAAATAGGTATAAATTTGGCTAAAATTCAAAGAATTTTTGCTAAATTTCGCCCTTTAAATTTGGCTAGGAAGAAATTTTGCATATTTATATTCATATCCCGTTTTGCACCTCAAAGTGCCCGTATTGCGCGTTTGGCTCACGCATGGACGCATTTAAATTAGCTAAAAACTACTTTGACGCGCTGGATTTCGAAATTTCAAATTTCATTAAAAAAAATAAAAATTTCAAAATTTCAACCCTTTTTATCGGTGGCGGCACGCCAAGTTCGATTTCGGCGCAGTATTATGAAAAGATTTTTGAAAAACTCTCGCCAAATTTCGCCACAGACGCCGAGATTACAACCGAGGCAAACCCAAATTCTGCCAAGCCCAAATGGATAGAGCAAATGCGAAAATTTGGCGTAAATCGCATAAGTTTTGGCGCGCAAAGTTTCAATGATGAAAAACTCAAATTTCTAGGTCGCGCACACGGAAAAAATGAAATTTTCGAAGCCGTGGATAACGCCAAAAACGCGGGAATTTCAAATATAAATTTGGATTTGATTTATGCTAGCAAATTTGATGATAAGCAAAATTTAGAATTCGAGCTTGCGCAGTTTGCGCGCGCGAGGGTAACGCATCTAAGCGCATACGCCCTTACATTAGAGCCTGGCACGCCATTTTTTGGGCGCACAGAGTTTGCCAGAGATGATGAAAATTTGGCTAAATTTTTCTTTAAAAAAGCTAGCGAACTAGGCTTTACGCAATACGAAATTTCAAATTTCGCCAAAAATGGCAGGCGTTGTGCGCACAATGTGGCGTATTGGAGTGGCGAGGATTACGCTGGATTTGGCGCGCACGCTGTGGGCACGAGCGGATTTGTGCGATACAGCGGCGCAGGTAGTATCGAGGAATACATACAAAATCCGCTTGCAAAAAGCGTGGAAAATTTAAGCTTGGAGGATAAAATTTTGGAGAAAATTTTCCTTGGATTTCGCTCGTTTTTGGGCGTGAGGGGCGAAATTTTGCGCGAAAAAGAGCTTAAAAACGCCCAAATTTTAAGCGCAGAGGGCAAGCTAGATTTCAAAAACGGCGTTTTTTACAATCCAAATTTCTTGCTAGCCGACGAAATCGCCCTATTTGTGAGCGAGCATTAAATTTAATATTAATGAAGTTTTAGCTAAAATACGCAATCTTTTTGTTTAGGAATTTTAATGTTTGGTATCAGTTTCCCTGAAATTACGATAATTTTAATCGTCGCAGTCATCGCCCTAGGCCCTGAAAAGCTCCCTAGCGCGCTAGTTGAGATTGCAAAATACTTCAAAGTCATCAAAAAATCAATCAACGACGCAAAGGCCACTTTCGACCAAGAAGTCCGCATAGCCGAACTCAAAGAGGACGCCAAAAAATACAAAGAAAGCATTAGCAAAACCACAGAAACCATGCGCAAAAAGCTTACCTTCGAGGAGCTTGACGAGATTAAAAGCGGGCTAAATTCTGTCAAAGATACGCTAAATGCAGGGCTAAGCGATATAGAAAGCTCTGTTAATACCACGCTAAATGAAGCGGAAAATTCGCTAAATTCTAAGCAAAATTCTACGCAAAATTTAGCGCAAAATTCTACGCCAAATTCGGCACAGGAGCAACCGCAACCGCAGCCAGAAGCGCACCCGCAGGCGCAAAATTCAAATCCAACACAAAATTCAAAAGAGTAAAATATGTTCGAAGAGTTAAAACCACACCTTGCCGAGCTTCGCAAACGCCTAGTTATCTGCGTAATCACGGTAATTCTTATGTTTGTCGTATGCTTTAATTATTGGGAAATAATCTTAGATTTTATGAAAGCTCCACTCGTCAAAGTCCTTCCAGATGACGGCAAAGTCGTATTCACCCAACTTGGCGAAACCTTTTTTACAGCGATGAAGGTTTCGTTTTTTACCTCGCTTTTGCTCTCTATGCCGATAATTTTCTGGCAAGCATGGCTTTTCGTCGCCCCAGGGCTGTATGATAACGAAAAAAAATATGTAATTCCATTTGTGCTAAGCGCTAGTGTGATGTTTTTTTTAGGGGCTGCGTTTTGTTATTATTTCGTAATTCCAGTAGCTTTTAACTTTTTGATAAATTTCGGCGGCGAGGCATACTCTGCTATGCTTAAAATCGGCGAATATGTCGGGTTTTTCACAAAATTAGTTGTGGCTTTTGGCATTAGTTTTGAGCTTCCAGTAGTTACATTTTTCCTAGCCAAACTAGGGCTTATCACAAACAAAAGCTTGACAGATTTTTTCCGTTTTGCAATCGTTATAATCTTCGTTTTTGCGGCAATTATGACACCACCTGATGTTTTGAGCCAATTTATGTTAGCTGGTCCGCTAATCGTGCTTTACGCCCTTTCAATACTTATCGCAAAAATGGTAAATCCATACAAAGCCGACGATGATGATGAAGACGAGGCAGACGAGGACGAAGAGAGCGAGAAAAGCGCGCAAGGCGCAGTAAAAGAGGCGTAATGGATCTAAATTTAGTAGATAGCTATGATTACTACCTGCCGCCAAATTTAATCGCAAACGCCCCACTAATGCCAAAAGAGAGCGCAAGGCTTTTGGTTTATGAGAGAGAAAAAAATAAAATTTCACACCTTAAATTTGGCGATTTGGCTGAAATTTTGCCACCTTGCGAGATTATCTTTAACGATACCAAGGTCATAAAAGCGCGAATTTTCGGGGCTAAATCAAGCGGTGGCAAGATTGAGCTTTTGCTAAATTCGCCGTTAAATGATAATAAATTTAGCGCATATATCAGAGGGCGAGTAAGCGTGGGTAGCGAGCTAGTTTTTGATAAAAATTTGCGCGCACGGGTCGTAGAGTGCTGTGAAGATGGGCTTAGAGTGGTGGAGTTTAGCCGTGATAATCGCGCGCTGGGCACACACGAAATTTTTGCTCTCACCGATGAAATCGGCCATGTCCCGCTACCGCCATATATCAAACGCGAAGACACCAAAGACGATGAGAGCTGGTATCAAAGCATTTTCGCGCGCGAGGCTGGGGCTGTGGCGGCTCCGACTGCGAGCCTGCATTTTAGCGAGGAAATGCTACGCGCGCTTAGAGCAAATCACGGGATTTACTACATTACCCTGCATGTGGGCGCCGGGACATTTAAGCCGGTTGAAGCAAGGGATTTAAGAGAGCATAAAATGCACTCCGAATTTTACAGCATTGCGCAAGATACGGCTGGTATTTTAAAAAGCGATAAAAAAATTTTAGGTGTAGGCACCACAGTTACTAGAACTGTGGAAAATTTCGCACGAAATGGCGCGAGATGTGGGGCTTGCGAGCTGTTTTTGCACCCAAATAATCCGCCTATTAGGCAAAATTATCTGCTTACAAATTTTCACTTACCAAAATCTACTTTAATTATGCTGGTTGCTAGCTTCATCGGCCTTGAAAAGACCCTTGAAATTTACCGCGAAGCAGTGGAGCAAAAGTATAGATTTTATTCTTATGGCGACGGGATGATAATACTATGATTAAAGATTACGCGTTACTTGGGATTTTAGGGCTTTTGGCATTAGTTTTGGTGTATAGAATCGTATTTCGCAAGGCGCTTAGGCGCAGGGCGTATAAGGGCGATATTTTCCCTAAAAAAGAGCCGGTCGAAATAAAACCTGTAAAAAAGAAAATTATCCCGATAAATCAAGTCGATATCTTAAAACCGCTTAAACTTCAAAGCGAAATTTTATTCGAAGAGTGTAGCAGATACGATAGCTCGGTCTTTATCAAATTCCCGCCAGACGCGCCACGATATTATGACGGATATGTGATAAATCTCTCAAATGCGATTTACCATATCTGCCTATTTTTCTTGCAAAATGTCAAAGACCCTACCCTTATAAAAATCGTATTTTCCGTGC
>JAGBJQ010000032.1 GCA_017934385.1 Campylobacter sp.
GAGCTTGCGAAAAAACACGCCGATTTTGTGGTGGTTTTGCCACATTGGGGCATGGAATACACACACAAACCAACCGCTGCGCAGAAAAAGCAGGCGCAGTTTTTGGCAAACTCTGGCGCAGATCTCATCATCGGCACACACCCGCATGTAATCCAGCCATTAGAGCTCATCACCACAGATGATAACAGAAGCGTGCCGTGCTTTTATTCGCTAGGGAATTTTATCTCTAATCAAGATGAAAGCGCGCGCATGCTAGGCGCCATGGCTGATATCGTAATCGAAAAAGAGGGCAACGCGACAAAGATAAAAAGTCTGCGCGCAGTCCCGCTAATCACGCATATTAGCCCATACTCGCACGATTTTTCGGTGCATTTGCTCGCTCGCTACCCAGATATGCTAGCGATGACGCACAGGCTTAGGCGGGTTAAGGACTTTAAACCTGAAAATTTAAAAACGCTTTGGAACAGCGTTTTTCCTGAATTTGAAATTAAATAAATTTGATTAAAAGGGGATAGTGTGGAATTTGAAATTTGGCAAATTTTGATTTTAGTTGCCGCGGCGTTTGCTGGTGGATTTATCGACGCAATCGCAGGCGGAGGCGGGCTGATATGCCTGCCTGCACTGCTTGCAGTGGGTATCCCGCCACACCTCGCCCTTGGTACAAACAAGCTTCAAGGCACATTTGGCACATTTTCTGCGGCGCTAAATTTCACGCTCAAAGGGCTAGTCGATCCGCGCAAAATCGCCCTAGCGATAGTCTGCACGCTCATTGGCGCATTTATTGGCACGCGTGTGGTGCTTTTAATCGACGCGAAATTTCTAAACTACATTATCCCGGTTTTGCTTTTAGCACTTTTTATATACACTGTGCTAAGCCCAAATTTAGGCGAAAGCGAGCGCGCAGCGAAGATGAGCAAAAATTTATTTTATGTTTTATTTGGTCTGCTTTTGGGATTTTATGACGGATTTTTTGGACCTGGGGCTGGGTCGTTTTGGACTTTTGCGCTAGTTGGCGTGCTAGGACTTCACATGAAAACTGCCGTCGCACAGACAAAAATTTTAAATTTCGTCTCAAATATCGTATCGCTAGGCGTATTTATCATCGGCGGACAGGTGCTGTGGATGATAGGTATCATCATGGGTTGCGCGCAGATAGTAGGCGGTTGGATGGGGTCGAATTTGGTCGTGAAAAAGGATGTGAAATTCGTGCGCACGATACTGCTTTTCGTCGTTGCATGCACGATTTTGAAGCTACTTTATGGATTGATTTTTGGCTAAAATTTGGTAGTTTTATAAAAAAACTTAAATTTATTGGCTCATAAGTTAAAAGTGGCTAGAATTTTTTAATTTTTTTTTGAAAGGAAGCTGTATGAAGGTAATTTCGACAAAAAAAGCCCCAGGTGCCATTGGGCCGTATTCACAAGCAATCGTCGCAAATGGATTTGTTTTCACTTCTGGTCAGATTGCGCTCACGCCAGAGGGCGAGTTCGCTGGCGGCGATGTGAGAGCGCAAACTACGCAGGTTATGGCTAATTTAAAAGCGATTTTGAAAAAGGCTGGAAGCGACTTTGACCACGCGATTAAAACCACGATTTTTTTGGCTGATATGGGCGATTTCGCGGCGGTAAATGAGGTGTATGGCGAGTATTTCAAAGACACTAAACCAGCCCGCTCAACCGTTCAGGTCGCAAAACTCCCAAAAGACGCTCTTGTAGAAATCGAAGTCATCGCAAGCGTGAAATAAATTTATAAATTTTTGTGCTTTGTTTGCGACGCTAAATTTTTGTCGCGAACAAAGCAGTTTTTTGTTTTTTGGTATAGTTAAAATTTAACAACGACATTTTTAATCTAATCGCTTAAAATCAATAATAAAGGAAGTAATAATTCCAAAAATAGCACTAAATATAGCAATACAAAACCAAATCAATCCAAAACCATAAAAAATTCCAAAGATGAAAAAATCCAAATTTTCTAATTTCGGAATTTCTGAGCTATTGAAATAACCTTTTTTGTTTTTTATTTCTATAAGATTATAACACATAAGTAGAAGAAACGATAGAGAAACCAAAAATAGAAATCTATTTTTGATGAGCAAGCCTGAAAATTTGCGTGGTCGTAAAATCAAAGTGATAAATTGATCTGAGGCGGATTTGTTTTCGTGTAAAAATATGCTGGGGTCATCTACTCTTTTGCATTTTATCCAAAAATCATAATGAAAACCCAGAAAATAAATAGCATAAATGAAGCAACAAACGCCATAAATTAGACCGAGTAGGCTCATTTCGCATAGATAAAATGTAACAAAAGTCGGCAAATTTTCGCATGAATAATTTACGATTTCAAAATGAAATTTCATAAATTTTATAAAAGTATTCAAAATAGGAAATTTTTCTACAATGTCGTTTGGTAAGACAAAAATTTGTAATGAAACTAGCAGTGTAAAAATCAAAAAATAGCAGTTGTATTTTTTGATTTTTTTATGCAAATTTAGTAATTTTGTTTCTTTATTTTCCATTGATACTCTTTTAAAATGTGGATTATGGCTCTAATACTAAAAGGGCCATAATCCAATTTGACACTAAATGCGAAATAAATCCCGCTTAATCTCTACTATCGCTGATTTCATATCCGAAATTTATCGTTTTTGCCTCGCCGTTATTTAGCTTAAATTTCCAGCTTGCTCGGCCCTCAGTGTCGATATTATCGGCTTTTATGGTGCTTTTGTCTGTGATTTTGACCTTTTCATCTCCACTTAGTGGCATTTTGGCGAGTAGTTCGATATCCCAAGCCCGCTCGCTTGTGTTTTTCACCTCGTAATTCCAGCTAGAAATCGTGGTTTTTTTGGTGCCAAAAAAGTTTTCTTTGGTGTTTTTCTCATCGATTTTTTTGGTGACTTTGATTAGGCGATTTTGTCCTAAAAACACGCTAGTATCCACACCCGCAGGTATTTCCTCGCGCCAGTCTTGGCCAGCATTTACCCCGTCGATTTCGATTGTCGTAAGGGCGTGGTTGAGTGGCTTTTCAAGCTTTGTTTTGGCCTGCAAAAACGCTAAATTTTGGCTGTATGCGTCGATAAAAACGCTAAATTTCGCTTCTAAAATTTGCTTGTCGAAGTCGATTTTCGCGCTCTCATTTGGCGCAATGCTTAAATTTTCAATCGTGTATGAATTTGATAGTGTGAGCTGGGCATTTGTCGCCTGCACGGCGCGGTTGCTCATCGCAGCCCTTGGAGCGGCACTTAGCATGGCTTTTTGCATATACACGCCATCTGCTTCGTAAGTTTGCCCACCGATATATTGCGCCTGAAACGGCCTTGGGGCGAGCAGGGCAGAATACGCATACGGATAAATCGCCACACTAAGCGCGTCAAGAGCCGAATTTAGCGGGTTTTTCACGCGGATCGATTGCGTGATAGCAAGCTTTTGCTTCGCTGTATCGGCGCTGATTTTCGCGCTCGCTCCCTCGTTTAAAAACGCCGCGTATCGCAATGCAACGCTCTCTGGCGCGCACGCAAAGCTTAAATTTGCATGCCTCATTTGCGCGCTAGGTGTGCGTGTGATTTGCTCATTTAGCGCGCTCTCATCGGCTTGAAGCTTTGCGATATTTTCAAAATCTCTTAGCGTGCTTGCATAAAATTCATCCGCATTTCCGCTACTAGAACTAGCCAAATTTTTGCTAAATTCAATCTTAGCTTGGATTGCCTTTTTTTGCGCTACTATCTTTGCGAGTGCCTCTTCTAGGCGTTTTCTCTCATCGCTTTTTATCTCATAAATCCCGCTGTCTTCAAGGTTTTTTAGCTCGCACTCGCTTTTTATTTCAAGCAGACCTAAATCGAGCTGTGCTGGGATTTCTACGCTAAATTTCGCAGAGCCCGGGCTAAAAGTTTGGGTCAAAAAACTATCGTTTTGATAAATTTCGATGAAATTTTGCTTTGGTTTTTCTAGCTCGTTTGCGCCACAGAGCGCGCACGATACGATTAGTGGCAGGGTTAGGCTTTTCATTGCATCTCCTTAAAAATTTTCAAAATATTAGTAATTTAAAGTAAATGGTAGTTTAAAAGTGTAAAATGAAAGCTTTATAAAATTTTTAGGGGTGAAATATGCTAGAAGCGCAAGACTGGGAGTTTTTGAAGGGAAATTTTTGCGATAAATTTGATTTTGAGGGCGATGATTTGGGTTTGATTTACAAAAACGCGTATAAAAAGCGCCTAAGAGCAGGGCAGATAATCTATGCTAGCGAGGATTGTTTGGGTTATGTTTTGCTTCGTAGCGGGCTTTTGCGCGCATTTATCGGCACTGGGGGCAAGGAGCTGACCGTTTTTAGCATACAAAACGGCGAGAGCTGTATGATCTGCGATACTTGCAAGTTCGCCCTTGCCCAAAACCGCCTTAGCGTCGAGGCTAGAAGCGAGTGCGAGCTCATCGTAATCCCGCCAAGCATTTTCAAAATCCTAAAAGAACGCTACCCTGCTGTGCTAAATTTTGCCCTAGAAATCGTAGCCAAACGCTTTTCGCAAGTCATAATGGCAAGCGAGCAGGCGATTTTTGCGCCACTTAGCGAGCGCATAATGGGCTTTTTGCGCGAAAATTTGGGCGCAAACGGCGAAGTGTGCGCGACGCACGAAGATATAGCCAATCATATCGGAAGTGCCAGAGAAGCGGTATCGCGCGTGCTAAAAGAGATGGAAAAATCAGGCAAAATCGCCCTTAGCAGGGGCAAGGTCGTGGTGATTGAGATTTGAAATTTTGAAATTTTGCGTTTTGTTTAAATTTTGGTTTGCAAAATACTGCGCCGAAATTTTTTGAAATTTTAAAAATTTTAAAATTTAGCCAAATTTTGCGCTAAAACAGCCCCTTTAAAATCCCTTTAACAGCCTCTTTTGCCTTGTCTTCACGGCTTTTTTCTTTGGCGTTGTTTTGCGCGCCAGAATTTGTGCCAGTGTTTTGCCCTGATTTAGACCCCTTATCGCCTAAGAGTTTGTCGATACCTTTGCTGATTTCTTTGTTTAATTTTTCCTTCAAATACGCAGAATCGACGCTATATTTTGGGTTTTGCGTGGTGCCGGTGATTTGGACGCTAATATCCGTTTTTTCGATATTTGCCTTAACCGGGATATTGATTTGCTTGCTTTGGGTGTCAAATTTGCCCGCACTTACATTTAGCTTGCTTTTTTGCGCGCTCATATTTGTGTTAAAAGTGATTAAATTTTGCACGATTGTGCCATCTAGGGTTACATTATTATAAACTTCGCCGGCTAAATCGCGACCTAAAATTTTGCTTACGACGCCCATAAAATCGCTACTTTTGAGGCGTCCTTGATTTATGATGGATTTAAATTTACCCTTTTTGGCCTTTGTGTTGTAGCTAAAATCCATGTCCCCAACGCCGTCGTAAATGTGGCGCACACCAAGCATATCGGTTAGGTCTTTGACTGCGAATTTTGTGAGTTTGACGCTGACATCATCGTTTATCATCTTGCCGTTCATCGCCCCGCCAAGGATATTTGAAGCAAACGAAACGGCGAAATTTTTAGGTTTGTAATCAATTTTGCCGTTTGCGTTAATTTTGCCAAACAGCTCAATGCCAGTTAGAAATTTCATTTTGGTTAAATTTGGCACATTAACGCTATAATCGGCGTTTAGAGTGCTAGTTTTGAGATTGTAGGTGCCTGAAATTTTGTCGAAATTCGCCAAATCTGAGCCAAGTTTGGCGGTAAAATTCGCAAGCGAGTTTTTGATATTTGCGCCAAAATTTAGGCTAAATTTCGTATCGCTTGGGAAAGATTTGCCACTAAGTTTGTCAAGGTATTTTTTATAAAGCACGCCATTAGCGATATTTGCGCTAAGTTCGCCGTTTATTCCAGAATCTAGATTTAGCTTAGCTTCGCCGTTTATCGCGCCATTTCCGATAGCCTCTAAACCTAAAAACGAGGTTATAACTGCCAAATTTAGCGATTTTGCGCGCACGCTTAGCGCGCTAAGATTGCCACTAGCTATCAAATTTCCGCCAAGCGCGTCGAGATTTAGGGCTAGGTTAGCTAGTTTGCCCGATTTTAGCGTGATATCAGCCACGCCTTTGCCAGAGCCTGAAAATTTCTGCCCTGTGATGTGGGAGAGTTTGGCAAAGTCGCTAATAGCGAAATTTGCGCTAACTTTGCCGTCTTTGCTAGGCGCATTATACGCGCCATTTATCACGGCTTTAAGGCCATTTTTAAAGGCGTTTATGTTTGTGTTTTTTAGCGTGAAATCCTTAAAATCGCTGATTAGCTCGCCACTAGCGAGTAAATCACCAGAGGTTTCGTAGTTTATGATTTTGGCTAAATTTTTAAGCTCAGGCACGCTTAGGGTAAAATCGCTTTGAAGGGTGCGTTTTTGCATATCAAAAACGCTTTGTTTCGCGCTCAAATTTGCCAAATTTGAGCTGATTTCGCTCGTGGCTTTGGCGATACCCTCGCTCACGCTGATATCGGAGTTTAGCGCGATTTTAACGCCACTTGGGATAGTTATGTTTAGATCTTTTAGTGCCTTTTCATTTAGCAATAAATTTTGCGATTTTATGGTTGCACTGCCCTCTGGTGCGCCGTTTGTGGCGATGATATTGGAGTTAATGGCGACATTTCCAGTGGCGTAAAGTGGCTGACCTGCTACGGCTAAAATTTTGGCGACATTTAAATTTGGCGCTACGATTTGCAGGTCTGTGGGCATAAAATCTGTGAGATTAGCTAGAAATTTCACATCGCTATCAAACGCCCGTCCTGCGCCATTTGCGCTGATTTTTTGCATATTTCCTAGCACGCGACCATTTAGCGAAATCGCTTCCCCGTCAAGTGCTACGCCAAAGCTTTTTAGATCTTTTGCATTTAGCTCGTAGTTTGTGTCGAAGCTTTTGGAAAAAATGTCGTATTTGCCCACCAAATGCGCTGAAATTTCGCCATTAATTAGCGCTGTAATGTCGAAATCGTCGCAGTTAAGGTCGAATTTATCTAGCCTTATATCAAAGCCTGTTTTTTGCGAAAGGTATCGCTCGATATATGGCTTAGTGATAGAGTTGCCAAAATCGCTCCAAACTAGCGCAAAAACCCCGCCAAAAATCACTCCGATAAAAACCAAAATTCCTATGATATATTTCATAATTTTCCCTTTAAAATTTTTCGTAAATTTTATCGCATTAGATTAAAATTTTATGCCAAAAATTTTGATAAAATAGGGCAAAATTTACTAAATTTCAAGGATTTTTCATGCTACCGCTAAAACAAGTGGAAAATAAAAAAAATAAAAGATTAAATCAAATTTTTGAATTCATCAAATCCCGCCCCGCAAAAACGCAAGAATTAGCCCAAATTTTCGGTGTCAATGCAAAGACGATAGGTAGAGATATGGAGATTTTAAGGGATTATGGCGTGGTAAAAGAGGGGTGGAGCTGGAAATACGACCCTAGCGCGCAAATGCGTGATTTAAGCGACGAGGAGAGGCTGGTGCTAAGCCTGATAGCAAGTCTGTGCGAAAACATATCCTCTGACTTTTATTTCAAAAATAGCGAGCTGATTTCTGGGCTACTTGGGGGCATGGACGAGCAGATTTTGGCGTTTTTTGGCAACGAAAAGCTGGATAAAAAATCAATACAGAAATTTAGCCTTGTCCAAAAAGCGATAAAAAACAAAAATATCATCAAATGCACTTACGGCAAGCGTGAATTCAAAGCAAAACCCATAAAAATCGCGTTTTTGGAGGGATTTTGGTATTTGTTTGTGTTTGATTGCGGCGAAGGGGATAGGTTTAAGAAATTTCATTTCAAAGATATCGAAAATATAAAAATCACGCCCGAGGTTTTCAAAATATCTGCGCAGGTGCAAAAACGCATAAAACAGGCGCGCTCGGTGTGGTTCGAGCTAGAAGACAAGTATAGGGCGAGGCTGTGGATAGATGAAGTGATCGCGAAGTATTTTAGGCGCAAGCCATATATCAACTGCGATTTTACAAAGGAGTGCGAGGACGGCTCAATCGAGATTGAGTTTGGGTTTAGCAATCCTATGGAGGTCAAACCGCTGATTTATCGGTTTTTGCCACATATCAAGGTCGTCGAACCAGCCTGGCTAAATGATGAGATAAAGGCGCAAATCGCGGGGTATATAGGCGAGATAAGCTAGTCTTGCAAACTTTGCTTATCGTGCGATTTATAAATAACTAGCTTCAAGCCTATCGTTTATGCTGTCTAGTCTGTGCTCTAAATCGATTATTGTATTTTCTAAAACCGCTATTTTCTCTTCTAAATTTGATATTTTTTTCTCCAAGCCTAGCGGGTCTATTTTGTCCTTATCATCGTATGGCGAATAATCAGTGATTTTTTTATCGCCAACTTTGAAATCTTTGATTATTTGTATAGCTTCTTTTTCGTCATTAACACTAAATGTGCCAAAATGAGCACCTGCTGGTCTAAAAAGTCCAAAACTAATCTTGTTTTCTTTCGTATCGACAAGGCAAGCCATTCCGCTGCTATCATTAACAAACGCATTTGAGCCTTGTTTTCTTTTTAAAGCACCGATTTCTAGCGGGAATTTGTCCAAATTTAACATATTTTTGTCCTTTGTATTGAGTAAAATTTGGCTCTTAAATTTGAGCCAAATCTTTTAGTAATTTTTTCAAATCTTCTATCGTGTCGCTGTTTGGGTCGTGAGCTAGGATAAATTCATTAGGATTTAATTTATCTTTTATCGCTGAAAAATCAAAATTTCCCACAAATTCTATATGCCAACCATCATCTAAGCAGTATAACTTTTCGATAAAATTTTCTATTGTTGCATAAGATGAATTGTTTTCATTTATACCCATAAATTTCACATTTTCTTTGTCTTTTAATGCTACATAAAGATATGGATTTATGTGTTCATTAGAAATTCTCGAACCGCTCATTTTTTCTATATCATATCCTTTTATATCTTCACCTTTCCAGGTATCCCAGTTAAAAACATTGCTAAATTCGCTATTTATATTTAAATTGTCTATTTTGTCAAAAAAGGTTTTGCTGTATTCTAAGAAATAATAAACCCAATTTTTTGTTATTAAATTATTTTTAAAATTATAAATTATTTTTTCGATACTCCTTTGATTTACAAATTCTTTAATTAAATTTTCAAAAATCACTTTGTTGTCTTTGTTGGTTAAAATAATTTCCCAATAACCTTTTTTGCCAAAATGATATTTAGGATAACTACTAGACTGACCAACACGGTATGGATAAAAATTTTGTATGCTAAATTCTTCAATTTTTTCTTTCTCTTTCTTAAAACACAATAATAAAGAAGCAATCATATAATCGTCTAATTCAAAAATTTCTTCTATTGCTTCTTTGTTTTTTTGAAAATATTCGAAGCTAGTATTTTCATCAATAAAATTTCTCAAATCGCCTTTTAGATATTTGTGATTTTCGAATTCTATGATTATTTTTTTGTATGCTTCATTTGCAAAATGGCTTAGTTTGATATTTTCATGCTCAATCATCTCGTTGGTTATTTCGCTTGGACTATTTTCGGTTCTAATTGCGTAATCAACTTTTTTAATTTTATAGATTATTTCGTTTATAACCCAACCAAAGGCACTTGTTCTAAAATTCGGTGCATAGTCTAACTTTCCGTCGCTATGATATTTTGCTGAATTTGATATATTTCTAACAAGCCTTAAAATATCTTTTAGTTTATCGTCATTTATATTTTCATTGATACCATAGATTACGGTAAAAAGTAGGATTTTTTGGTGATTATTTAAATTTGTTTTATCTTTATTTTTGATATTTTGAAATAATTCATCTATGAAATTTTCTTTAAATTCATCAAAAATACAAATTTTATTTTCTTCTGAATTTTTAGAAAATATATTGTTTGCATACTCTTCGATTTGATTTACATTATTCAAAGCTCTAAATAAAAAAAGGATATTTTCTTGTTTTTCATAAACTTTCAAAGCTTTATTTATGTCGATTTCATCTACTTTTTTATCCTTATATTCCGTTTCGCTATTAAAAAATATATCAAAGGCTTCTTTTTCGCTTTTTTTGGGATTTTCTTTTCTAAAATCCCAAAATCTTATAGCCAAATCTCTTTCGAATTTGTATTTAAAGTAATGCATTAAGTGTTTATCTTTTTCGTTTTCGTTTTTATTTTTAAAATCCTTAGATATTTCATCTTCTTTTTCTTTGATTTTGTTTTTAAAATTTTCTTTTTCTTTATAAAATAGCATTTCACTAAAATAATCAAAATATCTCATAAAGGCTTTATCTGCACTATCTGCTGGGTTTTCTTTTTCGTTTTTATCTCTAAAATCCCAAAATTTATCAGCCCAATCTTTATCGATTTTATTTTTAAAATAACGCAATAAATGTCTAAATTTTTCTTTTTCTAACAAATCTTCAAATTTTGCTTTAAAATTTTCAAATTCAGTTAGCCCTTTACCCCTTGCGTTCATTTTGATATACAGCTCGTCGCTTAGACCAAATTCGCCCATATTCAAAAAATCAAAGTCTATTTTGTCTAAATTCTCTTTGTTTAAATTTTTGCCCTTTGCTTTTTCGTGTATAGCATCGAGCATATTTAGCATCGATTTTACCGTTGGGTCGTTTTGCCAAAATGCTAAAAATTTTGCATCATCTTTGATTTGAGCCGAAATTTTTTCATTATTTTTCAAAGCTTTACTATTTAAATTTACCAGCATATCACAAAATTCCCTAGAACTAGCCCTTGTTTCGTAGTGAAATTTTGACTTTTCACCGTCTTTTAATTCGCCAAATCCAAAATACCAGTGAAGCAAAAATAGCGTGGTTAGGCGTTGCTGTCCGTCAAGCGGGATAAATTTACCATTTTTTATGCTTCCATATATAAATTCAAGGTGTAAATTGTCTTTTTCGCCACTTAAAACTTCAAAAATAGAAGTCAAAAATCTCTCCCTTATCTGCTTTGTTTTTTCATCATCTCTGCCTTGTGCGTAATCTCTTTGAAGCATAGGGATTTCTATCGTCATTGCTTCTATATTTTTATCTTTGTCACCAGTTATCAACTCTTTAAATGTAAATTTATTCTCTTTATTCATTTTTATCTCCTAAAAATTTATATAATGTTTTAATCATACTTTGATAATAGCTTATCGCATCATTTTCGC
>JAGBJQ010000033.1 GCA_017934385.1 Campylobacter sp.
CCGAAGCTATGTTGTAGGCTTTGTTTATCGGCATTAATTTGGCGCGAAGCTCGTCGGTTACGGCGTGAAGTGAAATGGCTAGTAAAACGCCCAAATCCATTTCGCCAAGCTTTTTTATCTGCGTGGCAAGACCGCTCGTGCTGATAGTCTGGCGGCGTGGGGCGATGGCTAGGCCGTCATTTTCTTTTAGAATTTGCACAGCTTTTGAGACATTTGCTAGGTTGTCAAGTGGTTCGCCCATACCCATATATACGACATTTACGCGTCTTTCGTAAGGGATTTGATTTGCGATTTTTATGTATAAAATTTGCCCTACGATTTCACCTGCTGTGAGATTTCGCACAAATCCGCCTTTGGCAGTTAGGCAAAATGCACAGCCCATTTTACAACCGACTTGCGAACTGACACAAATCGTATATCTTGCATGGCGTGAAATTTTGCCCTTTTCATCGGCGAGTTCATCTTTCATGGGAAGCAAAACACTTTCTATGGTTTTGCCATCTTTTAGCTCGAAAAGATATTTTTTGCTTCCGTCAATACTCTCTTCGCATTTTACGCATTTTAACGGATCTAAATAAAACTCTTTTGCTAAATTTTCTCTCATCTCTTTTGGTAAATTTAGCATTTCATCGAAATTTTTAACGCCTTTTTTGTAAATCCACTCGTAAATTTGCTTGGCTCTAAATTTTGGCGTTACAAGCTCGGATAGTTCATCAAGTGTGAAATCTAGGATATTTTTCAAATTATTCCTTTTTGTTTTAAGTAATTTTCTAAAATTTCTTTGGCTTTTGCGTGATTTTTCAAAAAATCTGCGTGTGCGTTTTGGTTGCAAAAATTCGTCGCGACGAAAATTCCGCGAGCTGGAATTTTAAAATTTTCGGCGACTTTGGCGACAGAGTAAAATTCCATATTTTCGATTTTGTAGCCGAGTGTGGCGAATTTTTGCGCGCAAATTTCATTTGTGGTGATGAAATTTGATGAGTTGCAAAATGTTTCATATGAAACATTTGGGTCAAAAATCGGGCTGTATGAATAGCCGCAAAGCTCGGAAATTTCGTGGTTTGTGGCTGTTTCACACTCGAAAATATCAAAAATTTTACCTTCATTATACAGGCCGCAACTGCCTACAAACAAAATTTCGCTATGTTTTTCACTTGCTAAAATTTTGGTTAAATTGATAGCGCAATCCACGAGCCCCACGCCGACAGCGCGCGCGAAGCCGAATTCTTCGCCATTTCCTGCGCACACTATCAACTTCGAACCCTTATGCCGTTTTTCAAAAGATAGGCTTTTAAATCTTTGATTTTTATCTCGCCGAAGTGAAAAATGCTAGCTGCTAGTGCCGCGTCAGCCCCACACTCAAAGGCTTCTTTGATATGCTCCATATTTCCGGCTCCACCACTTGCGATGACGGGGATTTTTAGCATTTTGCTAATTTTGCCCGTGACTTCTAAATCAAAGCCGTTTTTGGTGCCGTCGCAGTCCATAGAAGTGAGCAAAATCTCCCCTGCACCGCGGTTTTGCACTTCCTCTGCCCACGCATAAGCGTCCAGTCCGGTGTCTTCTCTGCCGCCTTTGACGAAGACATTGTAGCCCTCACCGGTTCGTTTGACATCGATTGCCACGACGACGCATTGAGAGCCAAATTTTTTCGCTGCTTCGTCGATTAAACCTGGGTTTGCGATAGCCGATGAGTTTAAGCTGACCTTGTCGCAACCCACATCCAAAAGTCGCGAAATATCGTCGATTTTGCGGATTCCGCCACCCACGGTCAGCGGGATAAAAAGCTGTTTTGCCACGCTTTCGACCACATGCACGATAGTGTCGCGGTTCTCAAAACTAGCCGTAATGTCTAAAAAACAAAGCTCGTCCGCACCCTCGTCGTTATAGCGTTTTGCGATTTCGACAGGATCGCCTGCGTCGCGTAAATTTACGAAATTTACGCCCTTTACCACGCGCCCGTTTTGCACATCTAGGCATGGAATTATTCGTTTTGCAAATGTTTTCAAAATTTTGCCCTTTAAAATTTTTGTAAATTTTAGCCAAATTTCGCTTATATAACCATTTTATAAGTAAAAATTGGATAAAATCTCTCGATGATAGTTGCAAAGAAAAAATTCGGACAAAATTTTCTAAAAGATAGTTTGATTTTAGACAAAATTATCCAATCGATTCCCAAAAATGCTGAAAATATCGTAGAAATTGGGCCTGGCTTGGGTGATTTAACTCGTAATCTTTTGAAGAGTTATAAAGTAAAAAGTTTCGAAATTGATAATGATTTATATCAGATTTTGTGCCAAAATTTCGCCACAGAGATAAAAAACCGCGATTTGGAGCTGGTTTTGGGCGATGTTTTGGAAATTTGGGAAAATTCTCTTAGCGAAAAACCATATTTTTTGGTTGCGAATTTGCCGTATTATATCGCGACAAATATAATCCTGCGAGCCATTGAAGACCCGCTGTGTGAGGGTTTGGTCGTAATGGTGCAAAAAGAGGTCGCGCAGAAATTTTGCGCAGTTTCTGGGAAGCGGGAATTCGGCGCGATTTCGGTTTTGGCTAGCCTTTGTGGCGGGGTGCAGTATCTTTTCGAGGTGCCTCCACACGCTTTCGAGCCAGCTCCGAAGGTCATTTCAGCCGTGATGAGGATAGAAAAGACACGCAATCCTTTTCAAAGCATGGAGCAAAAGCGCGATTTTGAGGCGTTTTTGAGAGTGTGTTTCGCCTCTCCTAGAAAAACACTAGCCAAAAATCTAAGCGCAATCGCGCCCAAATCAGATATAACCCAAATTTTCGAAGAACTAGAAATTTTTGAAAACACAAGACCGCACGAGTTAAATTTCGCCTTATTTTTAGATATTTTTAAAAAATTAAAGGTGAAAAATGGAAGAGAAAAAAACTAACAACCAAGCGCAAAACTCTGATTTTACAGGCCCTGAGCGCTTAAAAAAGGTAAATAGACGCCGCAGACACAGGGAAAATTTAAAAAAATCGTTTGATGAGAGCAAAAATCAAAAAGATGAGCAAAAAACCCCAGCAAACGAAAACAAAAAAAATAAAAAATCAAAAAGCGAAAAAGTGCAAAATTTAGCCGGCGAAACAGCCGTGCAAAGCCCAAATTCAGAGGAGGGCGCTAAAAAGAAAAAACGCTCCAAACGCAAGACAAATATGCCAAAAAGCCTAACCGGTACCGAGCCATGGCATGTGGCTATGGACGAGGCAATCGCGGCGAATAAGGCTATGCACGAAGCAAGGCTCTATCCGCTAAAAAACGCAAATTCTAGTGAGACTATCCGCATAACTCCACTTGGCGGACTTGGCGAGATCGGCGCGAATATGACGATTTTCGAGACCGCTACGAGCGCGATTATCGTCGATGTGGGTATGAGTTTCCCTGATGATAATATGCCCGGCGTGGATATTTTGATTCCTGATTTTAGCTATGTTCGCAAGATCGCTGACAAAGTCAAAGGTATCATCATCACGCACGCGCACGAGGATCACATCGGCGCAATGCCCTATTTTTTCAAGGAATTTCAATTCCCAATCTACGCTACGCCGTTGCCTTTGGGTATGATTTCAAACAAATTTGAAGAGCACGGCTTAAAGGCAGAGCGAAGCTATTTCCGCCCGGTGCAAAAGCGCAAAATTTACAAAATCGGCGATTTTGAGGTCGAATTTATCCACATAACGCACTCGATTATCGACGCTAGCGCGCTTGCGATTACCACAAAGGCTGGCACGATTATCCACACGGGCGATTTTAAAATCGACCACACCCCAATTGACGGCTATCCGACCGATTTAAACCGCTTGGCGCATTATGGCGATCGCGGCGTAATGCTACTGATGAGCGATAGCACGAATTCTCACAGAGATGGCATTACCAAATCCGAAAATTCGGTAGGCAGGACATTTGACGGCATTTTTGCTAGCTCGAAAGGGCGCGTGATTATGAGCACATTTAGCTCGAATATCCACCGTGTCTATCAGGCAATCGAGCGCGGTGTGAAATACGGCCGCAAGGTCTGCGTGATAGGGCGAAGTATGGAGCGAAACCTATTTACGGCAATGGAGCTAGGCTATGTCGAGCTTGATCGTAAAATTTTCATCGATCCAGATGAGGTCAGCAAATACCCTGACAATGAGGTTTTAATCGTAACCACAGGCTCTCAGGGCGAGACTATGAGCGCGCTGTATCGCATGGCCACAGACGAGCATAAATATATAAAAATCAAACCCACAGATCAGGTTATAATCTCAGCCAAGGCGATTCCAGGTAACGAAAACAGCGTCTCAACAGTGCTAAATTTCTTACTAAAAAGTGGAGCAAAGGTGGCGTATCAGGATTTTAGCGAAATCCATGTCAGCGGACACGCTGCCCAAGAGGAGCAAAAACTAATGCTTCGCCTAATCAAGCCGAAATTTTTCCTACCAGTCCATGGCGAGTATAACCACATAGTCAAACACCGCGAAACTGCGATAGAATGCGGGATTGATGAGAAAAATATCTATCTGATGAACGACGGCGATCAAATGGAGATTTGCGAAAAATACCTAAAACGGGTCAAAACCGTCAAAACAGGCAAGGTTTTCATTGACAATCAAATCAATAAGCAAATTTCCGATGAAATCGTAAAACACAGGCAAAATTTGGCCGACGCTGGCGTGGCTGTAATCATCGCTCAAATCGACAAAACAGCCAAAAAGCTCATCAAATCTCGCGTCATTACCTACGGGCTTGTCGCAGAGTCGCAAGTAGCGGTATTTACCAAGGATATGGAAGGCTTAATCGAGCAGTTTTTGGCGAATATGAAAACCGAAATTTTGCTTGATAACCGCATGTTGGAGTCGCAAATTCGCCAAGCCGTGCGAAAGCACATTTTTAGAAAAACGAAAAAATATCCGACAATCGTGCCGGTTATTTACCTAATGTAAGGGGCATTTTATGGGCATTTTAGAAAACGCAAAAGAGGTTTTAAGGCTCGAAGGTAGCGAGCTTTTACGCCACGCAGAGCTTATCGGCGACGAAATCGAAAGAGCGGTAAATTTGATTTTAAATTGCAAAGGTAAGCTAATCGTTACAGGCGTGGGCAAAAGCGGACATATCGGCGCGAAAATCGCTGCCACTTTGGCAAGCACAGGCACGCCTAGCTTTTTCATGCACCCCACAGAAGCCCTGCACGGCGATTTGGGAATGATCGGCAAAGATGATTTGGTTTTGGCAATAAGTTTTAGTGGCGAGAGCGAAGAGCTGGTTCGAATTTTGCCACACATTAAGCGATTTGGCGTGAAAATCATCGCAATGGCAAGTAACAAAAATAGCTCTTTGGGGCGAATTTGTGATGAATTTATTAGCCTTAAAATCGAGCGTGAAGCTTGTCCGTTAGGAGCGGCGCCTACCGTATCGACCACGCTAACACTAGCGTTAGGAGACGCGTTAGCTGTGTGTTTGATGAGTGAGCGAAAATTTCAAAAAGAAGATTTCGCAAACTTCCACCCAGGCGGAAGTCTTGGCAAACGGCTATATCTAAAAGTAGCCGATGTCATGCGAACTAACGATTTGCCGATTGTTAGTGAGAGTGTTAGTCTAAAAGAAGCCATAAATGCGATGACGCACGGCAAACTAGGCACCGTTTTGCTAACTAACGCTAACGGAAAACTAACGGCGATTTTAAGCGACGGAGATTTGCGACGGGCTTTGATGAGCGAGAATTTTAGCCTTGAAGAACGCGCGATTAAATTTGCCACAAAATCGCCAAAAACCATTGAAAATTCGCAAATTTTAGCTTCCAAAGCGTTGGAGATGATAGAAAATTTCAAAATTCAGCTTCTTGCTGTTACGGACGAAAACGGCACCCCAATCGGCACCGTGCATATCCACGACCTTAAAAACATAGGGCTGTAAAAATGGAAAAAATGCGTTTAAATAAATTTATATCGCACAACACGGGCTATTCACGCCGTGAAGCCGACGAGCTAATCAAAAACGGCAAAGTTAGCATAAACGGGCGAGTTGTTAGTGAGTTTGTCGAAGTCAGTGGCGAAGAGAAAATTCGCATAAATGGGCGTTTAGTCAAGAAAAAAACCGAATTTAGCGTGATTGTTTATCACAAACCAAAGGGCGAGTTAGTCACCAAAAAAGACGACCGCGGTCGCAAGACGATTTATGACAGCTTGCCAAACGGATTTAGCAAATTTGTTAGTATCGGACGGCTTGATTTTGCCAGTGAAGGGCTTTTGCTATTAACTGACGCCCCTGCGATTGCGACGGCTCTGATGAAAAGCGACATCGAAAGGGAGTATTATCTCAAAGTCAAAGGCGAAGTGGGTGAAGAAGTCGTAACGGCGATAAAAGAGGGCTTTTACGCAGATGACGCCACCAAGGGCGCTCACGCCAAAAGTAAAATCAAATCAATGGAATTTAAGCCGTTTTTGGCGTATCGCATAATGCCAAGCAGCGGCGGATACACCAAGATTAAAGCCATCATAAACGAAGGGCAAAACAGGGAGTTAAGGCGGTTTTTTGGGTATTTTGACCTAGAAGTGGTAGATCTCAAACGCACGGCATTTGGGCGAGTTACGCTGGGGACTTTGAAGCCTGGAAAGTGGAGATATTTGGATAGTAGCGAATATGATGATTTGAGAGACTTCTTAAAACAAGAAAATATTCGTTATTAAAAATTCCCCATACCGAACGGATTAAAGCTTGAATTTGGACGATTTCTACGCTCACTACCGCTCAAAGGTAGCTTCGCTTGAAACAGCCCAAATTCAAGCTTTACTACGCCCACTCTGTCTTGAATATTTGTGGCGAAATTAAATAAATTTGCAATCGTCGGCAAATTGGCTTGAATTTGTAAGTTTTTTCAATAAAGGTTAAAATATGGAAAATAAAGAGATTGAAAATTCAGTTAAAGATGAATTTCCAAAATCAGTAAAAGCGATAATAAGCGTAATTATAGCACATGGTTTATTTTTACTTTTGTTTGTATTGCTTATAAATAGCACAGATATAGGAGATTTTAAACAAGTTTTTAGCACATTAGGAGCTATGATGTTTTTAATCAAATGTATGTTTGGTTTTTATGCTATATGTTTAATTGTATGGATATTATTTTTGTTTGTTGGAAATAAAAATTCTAATATCTATATATTTTTTGTAAGCAATCTTGTATTTGGAGTTTGTCTTTTATTTATCGCATTTATACCAAGACTTATGGTTTAGCAGGAATTATTATGTCCAAAAAAATCGAAAAAACTAACGCTTGTCGTATCTTAGACGGGCTTAAAATTCCTTATGAAATCCTAGAATACGAAGTAGATGAAAACAACCTTGACGCTGTGCATGTGGCAAATTCGTGCCAAAAGCCTATCGAGCAGGTCTATAAAACGATAGTTTGCGAGTGCGGAAATGAATATATCACGGCGTGTTTGCAAGGCGATTTAAGCCTTGATTTAAAGGCGTTAGCTAGAATTGCGAAAGTCAAACGAGCCGAGCTAATGAATCTAAAAGAGCTAACAAAAATCACAGGCTATGTTAGGGGCGGTTGTTCGCCGCTTGGCATGAAAAAGCACTTTCGCACATTTATCGACTCACGCGCACTAACACAAACGCAAATTTGCGTTAGCGCAGGAGTGCGGGGCAAACAAATTTGGCTAAATCCAAACGATTTAGCAACTGCGACAAAGGCAGAATTTGGCGAATTTGCCGTGAAATTAGAAGGCTAAATTTCAGCGCTCGAATTTGCCCTAAATTTAAAAGCTAAATTTCGCTACGAGCGCATTTCGTTTAGCAAAGCCGTAATCTTTGGTTCTTCGCTTGCTTTGATTTCGCTAGTGGCAAAAGACGCTAGATTTCGCGCGATTTCTATCATCATATTTATGCTTAAAATCACATTTGCGTTTTGGTTTGTATCTATGCGAGTAAAGAGCGTGTCGTTCGAAACCGCGATAAATACGGAGTTGCTCACAGCGTGCATTTGCACTGGGGAGTTTAGGCTAATGCTGATGAGTTCGAGTGTGGTTAGGATTTTGCCGTCTTTTAAAACCTCGCTGTCAAAATTCTCTCCGGCGTAAATGTCGAAAATATCGGATTTGGCGATATTTGCCTTTTGGAGTTTGAGGTGCGGGGTTTGGAGCATAAACTCACCCTTGCCAATCGCCGAAAAATCGCTAGCAAAGGCGAGTGGATAGTCAAATTTCGCTATAAATCCAGTGTAAATTTTGCCGTCATTTATGCGTCCCCACTCGAATTTATCAAGTCCGAGCAAACTTTTTTTGCGCCCCTTAGCCCGCGTTAGTGCCGCATCGCCAAATTTCGCCTCGATTTCACCTATTTTGCCTACTAGTGATCGTTTGCAAACGCATGTGTTAGCGTCTTTTTTAATCGGAAGCGAGCTTAAATCCTCTAAAAAAAATGCGCCAAATGGCTTAAAAGTAAGCCCGGTTTCTTTGGCAATCCAAAGCAAAATTTCATTATCAAAGGCTTTGTCGAGCAGGGCCGAGAAGTGCTGTTTTTGGTTTTTGTCAAAATACGAGTGCGCCAAAAGCCCGCAAATCCCAATCAAACAGCCCAAAATGATTTTAAATTTCAGCGAATATCCGCCACTTAAAATCAAAAACGCCAGCGCACAAACCACGCAAACGACGATAATTAGCCGTTTTTTCGCGCTCGCTTCACTTTCTAAAATCGTCTTTTTTTTCAGCTCAAACGATACTATACTCATATTTTCTCCACAAATGCTTTTTGATTGTTTTTCAAAATTTTAGCCAAAATTTTAAATTTTTCCAACTCCTTTTTTAGCGTGATGGCTGGGGAGTTTTCACCAAGGAGCGGGTATGAAATATTTGGCTCGAAGCTGTTTTTACCAAGCGCGATATATAGCCAAATTTTGCCTCCCTCACACGCTAGGCTAAGTGGAGCTTTAAAATAATCCCTAAGTGCGATCAATTGCTCCATAAATTTGGGCGTTAGTATGTAGTGCGCGCTGATAGGATCGAGTGAATATGTGCGGAAATACTGCTCAAACTCAGCGTTATCCATACTAACGCGTTTTAGATGCGAGTTGGCTCTGGCGTTAGTGTCGATGACATGGAGCGTGGAGGCGAAATTTTGGTTAAATTCGGCTATAAGCGTTATGCCATAAAACAGGGTTGTTAGTTTGGGCGTTTGTTTTTGGTTAGTGTTTGTTTGTGTTTGTTTGGCGAGATAAATATCGCAAAACTGCACCCTCACGCCCTCGATTTCCCCGGCGAAAAAATCATCGCCTCTATACACGCTAAAACCGCTTTCATAAAAGCCGGGCGCGTTAAATTCGGCAAATTCGAAAAATTTCTTGCGCTCGTAGCTTAAATTTTCGTCTTTGGCGATTAGGCTTAGGATTTCGTCTTTAAAGCGCGCGTTAAAGGGCGTTATAAGCCTAGCGTGCGAAATACTAAAAAACATAAGCGAGGCAAAAACGCAAATTATGCTAGAAATGAGCAAATCAGGCACAAATCGTAGCAAAACGGGGAGCAAGGCGAAAATGAGCGCAAAGGAAGCGACCTTTAAAATGCGTAAATTTTTGGCGATTTTTGCCCGTTTGGTTTCTAAAATTTCCAAATTTTGGATAATTTCTTCGTTTTTAAATTTTAAAATTTTTTCCATTATTTTAACATTTCAGATAAATTTGGCGCGCGTTTTTCACTCTCATCGGCGGCGAAAAATTCGCTTTTTTTGAAGTGAAAAAAGTTAGCGATGAGGTTTGTGGGAAACATTTCGCATGCGTTGTTATACACCATAACTGCGCCATTGTAAGCGCGTCTGGCTGCGCTGATTTGCTCTTCGACTTCGCTTAGCGTGGCTTGGAGATGAAGGACATTTTCGTTGGCTTTTAGCTCTGGGTAGTTTTCCACAGCGATTTTTAGCGAGCCAAGTATGCGCGAGAGTTCGGCGTTTAGGGCGAATTTTTGTGTATTACTTGTGGTATTCATTGCTTCGCTTCGTAGGGTTGAAATTTTGGTCAAAACTTCGCGCTCGTGTGTCAAATATGCTTTAAGGGTAGTGACTAAATTTGGGATTAAATCATAGCGTTTTTTAAGCTGTGTATCGACGCTGGAAGCGATATTTGAGACCTGATTTCGTTTGGCGATTAATGAGTTATAAATGCCAATAACAGCCAAAATCAAAACTGCAATTATGGTTAAAAAGATAGTTAAAACGCCCATATTTTCCCTTATGAAAATGAAATTTTGCTATTTTAGCATAAATTATATATAAAATTTGTGCTTTTTAAATTTTATATAAGTAAAATTTGGATAAACTCCATTTTTCCTATGATGTGTCAAGGTAGCTCAGCTGGTTAGAGCGCTGGTCTCATAAGCCGGAGGTCGAGAGTTCAAGTCTCTCTCTTGACACCATTTTTTTATACGATTTTAAATTACACCGATTTTAGCTCAGCGTCAATTCTTTTAGCGTTTGGATATGCGCTTTTGGGGGCAGTCCATACATGCGCGCGTATTCTCTGCTAAACTGGCTCGTGCTCTCATAGCCCACATCAAATGCCACTTGCGAGACTGAAGTCGTGGTATTTAGCAGCATAAATTTTGCCTCTTCTAGCCTAATTCGCTTTTGAAATTCTAGTGGCGAAAGGGCGGTAAATTTTTTGAAATTATGGTAAAAAGACGAAACGCTAATGCCGATTTTTTCAGCCAAATCGCTCATATTTATCGCTTCGTTAAAATGTGTTGAAATTTCACTGATAGCGTGTGCTATTTGGTTTTGCATGGTGCCGTTTAGGATAAATTTGTATAAGAAATTCGCAGCTCCCTCATCGCCACTCATCAGCGAATACAAAACCTCTTTTATAGATAGATTTACCAAATACTCGCTGTGCGCGCCACCTCGTTCTAGCAAATGCACCAGCCTAGCGATAGAATCAGCCAAATCTAAGCCGATTTTGCTCACATACAGGCTCTCTTTTAGCTTTTTTTTCGACGGGGTGAAATTTATGTTTTTGATCGCCTCTGCCAAATCATCGACTTTAAATTCGATAATAATTGACAAAAGTGGGCATTGCGTAACCCTGCCCGAAATCGGTATGTGAGTAGGGGTGAGCATGAATTGGTCTTTGTTATAAAAATACTCTTTGCCATTAAATTTCACTAGCTTGTTTCCGCGTAGAGCGATACAGATACTAGGCTTGTAAATTCCGCTGCGAAACTCGGTAGTTTCGCCCGCGCGATAAAATTTAATCTGCTCGATTTGTGTATCTATAACGCCGTAATTTGGATAATTTTTATCAATAAAATTTGCAATTTCATCTAAAATTTTGTTTTTATCTTTCATTTTTACCCCTTTTGAAATTTTGATTTATTTTAGCAAAGAATTTTAAATTTTGCAGAATTAGGCAATAAATTTGTAAAATTTGTCTATAAGAATTTTGTAAATTCGGTTATAATGTGCGAAATTTTTTAAAGGAGAATTATGGAAAATTTCAGTTTTAAAAACCCTGTGCAGGTCGAATTTGGCAAGGGCAAAGAGAAAAATATCGGTGAGTATATGGCAAAATACGGCGCGAAAAAGGCGCTTGTCGTCTATGGTAGCGATAGAGTGAAAAAATCTGGGCTTTTCGATACAGTCATAAATTCGCTCAAAGCGCACGGCATAGAATACGCCGAGCTTGGCGGGGTCAAAAGTAACCCAGTGCTTAGCAAAGTCCATGAGGGCGTGAAAATCGCGAAAGATTTCGGCGCAGATAGCGTGCTAGCAATCGGTGGCGGAAGCGTGCTAGATAGCTGTAAGGCAATCGCGGCAGGAGCGTGCTATGAGGGCGATGTGTGGGACTTTTTCTTCGCAAAAGAGGTTCAAAAAGCACTTATGATTTTTGACATTATCACACTTGCCGCGACTGGTTCCGAGATGAATAGAGGCGGCGTAGTCACAAACGAAGCGACAAAGCAAAAATTTGGCATAGATGGCCCAGCTTTGTTCCCAAAAGTCTCAATCATAAACCCAGAGCTTCAAGCTACCGTAACGCCTGAGTATTTGGTGTATTCGGCTAGCGATATCATCGCACATTCAATCGAGGGCTATTTCACAGCCACAAAACACCCTGAAATCATCGATATGTATATCGAAGCAAACATAAAAACCGTTATGAAAACAACCGAAATTTTGCTTAAAAACCCTGATGATTACGAGGCTAGGGGGGATTTCGCGTGGGCTGCGACAATGGCGCTAAACGGACTAACTTATGTGGGCGTGAGTGGTTATAGCTACCCAAATCACATGTTAGAACACGCAATGAGCGCGGTGGTTGATTGTGCGCACGGAGCGGGGCTAAGCGTGATAATGCCGGCGTGGATGAAATGGTATAAGAAAAATAATGAAGCCAAATTTGCGCGCTTCGCCAAAGAGATTTTTGGACTAAATTCTGCCGATGAGGGCATAGAGGCACTAAAATCATGGTTTAATAAAATCGGCACTCCGACTTCGCTTTCACAGGTTAAAATTGATAGTAGTAATGTAGATGAGGTAATGAGTATAATAGTGCGTGATGCGCCAAGCTGGGGACTTCCTAGTTATGATGCAAAAGCTGTGAAAGAGATTTTTGATCTAGCAAAATAGTCTGAAATTTGGCGGAATTTTAAAATTTCGCCAAATTTTAATTTAATATCCCTCTGATTTTAGCCGCTCGCAGGCTCCCCTATCTCCGTTTTTGCACCTGCTTCTGAAATATTCGACTGATGCCAAACCTCTTTGATAAACACTGCAAGCAGTATCGATATGTTCTTTGTCGCAACATAGTTTTAGATATTTTAGTGTTTTTGCTGAATTCTGCTGTGTGCAATTGCCTCTTGTGTAAATGCGCGCTAAGCTCAGACAAGCGCTATAAAAAAAGGTTTCATCCGAATTACATATTTTTTCATAGTATTTTATGGCTTTTCGCCAACTTCAAAATTTTTGGTTTTATCGCAACTATTTCCTAAATTTGTCGCCAACTCAAAACATTTATCTAAATTCCCAGCCTCGCACTCTTTTTCGAGCCCTGAAATTTGTGTGTTAGCAAACGCACTAACACACAAAACCAAACAAAAAACGAAATTTTTCATAAATTTGTTAGCCTTTGTTAGCGCGTGATTTACGCCATTATTACGCCATTTCCCTCGCATACTTCGCCGATAACATATCCGTCAGTGTTAGCTAACACAAAATCAGCGTTAGCCTTCGGTGCGACTAACACCAAACCCACGCCGTTATTAAATGTGCGCTCCATTTCGCTTGCTTCGACCTTTTTGGCTAAAATTTTAAAAATTTCGTGCGTTTTGATTGCGTTTTTCTCGATTTTCGCGCCAAGCCCAGCAGGGAATACACGAGGCAGATTTTCTACCAAACCACCACCTGTGATATGCGCGCAGGCGTGAATTTTATCTTTCAGTGCCAAAAACTCTTTTACATAAATTCTAGTTGGTTCTAAAAGCGTGTCGATTAGGCTTTTTTCGTCGATTTTCTCGTCAAATTTCAGCCCTAGCTCAGAAACTACTCTGCGCGCTAGCGAAAAGCCGTTTGAGTGCAAACCGCTACTAGGAAGTGCAATCAAAACATCGCCACGCTCCACAAATTTCGTGCGATCTATCTCATCTTGCTCGGCGATTCCTACGGCAAAACCGGCCAAATCGAAATCTTTGCCCTCATACATCGACGGCATTTCGGCTGTCTCGCCGCCGATTAGCGCACACTTAGCCATTTTGCAGCCCTCAGCGATACCTGCTACTACGCGTTTTGCGTTTGCAATTTCAAGTTTTGCCGTAGCGTAATAATCTAGGAAAAATAGCGGTGTAGCGAAGTTGCAGATGAGGTCATTGACACACATTGCGACTAGATCGATGCCCACGCCGTCAAGCTTGTCTGTGTCGATTGCTAGGCGAAGTTTGGTGCCTACGCCATCCGTCGCGCCCAAAATCGCTGGTTTTTTATACCCGCTTGGTAGCGCGAACGCACCGCTAAACGAGCCAATTCCGCCAATCACGCCTGGGGTCATTGTGGATTTGACTAGGGGTTTTATACTTTGCACAAACTCATTTCCTGCGTCGATATCGACACCTGCTTCTTTGTAGCTAATCACGGTTTTTCCTTTTTTTTGGATTTATTAGAAAATTAGATTATTTTAGCTAAAATTGCATAAAAACGCTATAAAGGGGTGTGAAATGGCATATAAAAATGGTTATGTAATCACAGGCTCGATAGGATCTGGCAAATCTAGCGTTAGTAAAATTTTGCGTGATTTGGGCTATCAAATCATCGACGCAGACGAAATCTCGCACCAGCTACTGGATAAATCCTGGATAGATATTTCAAAAATTTTTGGCAATGAATACATCATAAAAGACGGCAAATCCGTGCGAATCCGCAGGAAAAAGCTAGGCGATTTGGTCTTTAACGACAAGGCTGAGCTTGCCAAACTAGAAGCAATCTTGCACCCAAAAATCAAAGATGAAATTCTAAGACAATCTGAAATTTTAGAACACCTAAATAAACCATTTTTCGCCGATATTCCGCTGTATTTCGAGCGCCAAAAATACGATGAATTCGACAAAATCGTAGTTGTATATGCCCCACACGACTTGCTTATAACGCGCATTATGGAGCGAAACGCACTAACGCGTGAGCAAGCCACGCTTCGCGTTAGTTTGCAAGCAGATATCGAATTTAAGCGTGCAAACGCAAATTTTGTTATAGAAAATGTTAGCGATAAAATAACACTTGAAAAAAATGTGAAAAATTTTTTAAAGGAGATAAATTGAATTTTTCAAAGTATAACGCATGCGGAAATGATTTTGTAGTAGTCGAGTTTTCACAAAGTGCCGAGCGTGGCAGTTTAGCTAGGGTGCTTTGCAACCGCGCAGAGGGTATCGGAGCCAACGGATTTATTTCGCTAAGCAACCAAACAACCCCTGGAAGCAACGACAATAATATCATTGTGGAGTTTTACAACCCAGACGGCACTAGAAGCCCGATAAGCGCAAACGCCGCAATGGTCGTGTGTATGTATGCCTACGAGCGATTTTTATCTGGCAAAAATGTGAAATTCAAAAACGACGCCAATGTAATAAACGGCGAAATTCGCGGATTTGACACAGGTAGAAGCGTGAGTTTTGGCACAAAAAAACGAGATTCAAATTTTGGTCAAATTTACGGCATGGGCTCAAACCGCGCAATCACGGCAAATGTCGAGGTCGAGTTTGATAAAGTCAATCGCCTTGGCGAGGGATTTATGAACAATGGCCACATGTGGTATTTATACGAGGTCGGTATGCCAAATGTCGTAACCTTTGTCAAAGATTTGAGCGCATATAACCACACCCTAGCTACCGAGCTTAGCGAGAAATTTAATGCCAATGTAAGTTATGCTGAGATAAGTAACACAGGAGTTAGGGTGCGCACATACGCACACGGCGCGAAAAAAGAGGTGCTATCATGCGGAACTGGCATAGCTAGCGCATATATCGCAGGCAGAGCACGCTATAATCTGAGCGAAAACGCAAATATGGCGTGCGTGAGTGGCGAAAAAATCGGCGTAAAAATGCGTGGCGAGACTGCGTGCATATCAGGCGATGTCAGACACCTTTTCGACGGCGATTTTATCGCGTAAGGGGCTAGCGTGAAAATTAAAAATATTGATCATTTTGTGATTTTAAGCGCAAATTTAGAGGCGACGCTGAAATTTTACGGCGAAATTTTAGGCCTTGAAATCGTGCAAAACGGCGCCAAAATGGCTGTGAAATTCGGAGATTCTAAAATCAATATCCACCAAAAACTAGCCGAATTTCTACCCGTAGCGAAAAATCAAACCTACGGCTCGGCTGATTTTTGCCTAATCGCTCAGGGCGACATCGATGAAATCGCGCGCGAAATCACCTCTCGTGGCGCTGTAATCGAGCTAGGACCTGTGGAGCGAACCGGCGCACTTGGCAAGATGAAAAGCGTGTATCTATACGATCCAGACGGAAATTTGGTCGAAATTTCGGTTTATTAAATTTGATTTGGCGTGAATTTTGCGAAATTTGCGCCAAATTCGGGCTAAAATTTCAAAATTTCATAAATTTATCAAGGATTAAAATGAAAAAATTTCTTAATTTTAGCCTTGCAGTTTGCGTGGTTGTGGGGCTTGCGGGCTGTGGCGATCCTTGTAGAACAGAGCCAAATGAAAAGGCAAGTAAAATTTTACATACCGAGATAAAAAATACAGATAAAAATTGGATGTATAGTTGCGGTTTTGTAACTGATTTGGAAGAATATGTTTTAAATATCTATGGATTTAATAATTTAGAATTAGAACAAATAATGAAAAATGTATCAGAATCTTCTAAAATTCAAGGTGTAAATATGAAAATATTGATTTACAAAACACCACTTCATTTTTCTAGTAATTCTAATAATTCAGGGGTTGCTTATAGTCGAGTTGTCAAGCCAAATGAAAAACCATTTTTAACGATAAAAATCAAAAACAAAGGAGAGTAAAATGCCAAAAGTTACGATTTACACAGATACTTGGATTGTTCCACATACATTTTTAGGCGTTACGGACAGTAGAATTTGGCGCGAAAACATAGCTGGTTGTGCGTGAAACCTGCGCCTTGCGATGATAACGAATTTAGTGTCTGTGAATTTTAATCTCGTAGATTGCTTCGGCATTTCACGCCTTGTGATGACAAATCGAAGTAAATTTGCACCATTGTCGAAGTGGTTTAGGGAAATTTATATTTCGCTTTTAAGTGTCATTGCGAGGCGATTTATCGCCGAAGCAATCCAGTAAATTTAAACAATGTTTGATTTTTATAAACGGTTTTGCCGTTGCTGGATTGCCATGCCAGCAAAGCGGGCTCGCAATGACATTTAAATGCAAAATTTTGCATTTATAATAAAAGGTAAAATTTCGGCGCAGTATTACAAGGTTGCGTAAGCAAAATTTCAAAATTCAATAAAAATTCCAAAATTTCAGCTAACTTTAAGCAAAACAAAAAAAAACGATAAAATAAAAATTTTAATTTCATTTCAAAGGAAAAATATGAAAAGAATTTTAACTCTTAGCCTTGTGGCGGCTGTGGGATTTGGTTTGAGTGGTTGCGGGGAGGAAGACCCTAGAACGGTTGAATATTTTGCCGCTAATCTCTACACCGCCATGGATCGTGTGGGTGAGTGCAATAAAATGGAGCGGATGAGTGAAAAAACCGCAAAGGATTGCGAAAATGCAAAAACAGCAGTAAGAGAAGATATGGAACGCACTGAGAGAGAAGTAATAGCATTAAAACGCAATGCGTTTCGGTATTTGGAAGATTTTCGTAGTTATTACGCCGACCATGGTAAATTTGTCCCAGATATTCAAAGTATGACTAAACTGCCAATACCGATAAAAGTGAATGATACAATTTGTGCCGATTTTGCAATAAAAAACGAAAATGAGTTAGAAATTACTATAAATAAGAGCTCACTCTGCACAATACCATTCAACAAGTATATAGGAACATATGAAACAACCGAAATAAAAAATTTCAAAAATGAAGGCAAAGTCGTTATAAAATAATCAAAGTCCCAGTGCGAAGCTGTGAAACGGCACGACTTCGCACTTTATCCCCTCGATTTCAAGCGCGCCTGTATTTGCCATGGAGATCACGGCAAGGCGCGTGATTTTGAGCCGTTTTAGCTCCAAAATCAGTTTTTTAAATCTCAAAAACACAATCTCACTCGCACTAAATGGCACGACCAAAACCCCTAAATTTCGGCTCGGCAGGTAAAAATCCAAATCCTTGGTGTAGTAAATGGGCGTGCCCAAATTTGCCAGCTCGCAATACACGGCGTTTAAAAATTTTTTCACAAAATCTTTTTTGAAACCGAGAATTTCTTTGAGATTGAAATTCGAAAAAAACATCTTTTTTGTCGCTTTTTCATCGCCAAATTTTGGGATAAAATTTATGAAATTTTCATCGTCAAATTTCGCTATGGCGGCATAGACGCTGTCCTTTGAAATGCGGATTTTTTCCTTTAAATTTGTATAAATTTTATTCGCGCTAAATGACGCTGCGACGAAAGCCGCGCACTCTTTTAAAATTTTAATCTCGTTTGCGCTTAGAGCCGATTTTAGCGCGTTTTGCTCGGAATTTATGCTACCTGCTGAGTGCAAAAGCGAGCCACCTACACTCCCGCCTTGCGAGAAAAATGCCGAAATAATGGCGTTTATCTCGCTGTGTCGTTTATCGAAAGCGATAAATTCCTCAAAACAAAGTGGCGTAATTTTTAGCTTTGCAAAATTTGCTAGCGTAAAGCTACTTTTGCGCGTGGAGATGATAATACTTTGCAAATTTTGCGAGGCGCCAGAGTTTAGCAAATTTTGCAAATGCGAAATTTCACCCGGCAAAATTTCATCTAAATTATCCAAAAAAAGCGCGATAATATGCGAATTTTGCTCTAAAAATTTAAAAATTTTATCAAATTCATCGCTTAGATTTAAAAATTCATAGCGCAAATCTGCGAAATTTACATACAAAAACTCGCCCTTTTTGAAATTTGAAATATAATCAAACAAAATCAAACTTTTCCCAGCCCCAAGCGCGCCATAAAGTATAGTTTTGGGCGTATCAATGGAGGTTTTTCTAGCTATAAATTTCGCCTCTTCTGGCGGATTGTCATAAAAATATTCTAAATTTTGCATAAATTGCATTTTAAAATTTTCCTTATTAAAAGGAAATAAATTCAGCAAAATTTACAAAATTTTAAAATTTCAAAAATTTTGCTCTAAATTTCAGAATATTTCCTTATTAAAAGGAAAAAATTCTATAAAATTTAGTGAATTTCTTGACAAAATTTTGCCTTTTTCATATAATCCCAATCTTTTGTTTTTAAGGCAAAAGGTCACGCGTTGTGACAAGTTCTTTTTAAGGAAAGCAGATGCAAAAAATCAGGTTAAAGTTAAAAGCTTATGACCATAGGGTTTTAGATCGCACAGTTGCGGCAATTGTAGAAGCCGTCAAGAGAACAGGCGCCGATGTGAGAGGTCCAGTTCCAATGCCTACGAAGATCAAACGCTACACAGTCTTAAAATCTCCACACATTAACAAAGATTCGAGAGAGCAGTTTGAGATGAGAATTCACGCTCGTATGCTAGATATCGTAGCGGCAACCCCTGATACAGTTGATTCGCTAACTAAACTTGACTTAGCCCCAGAAGTTAATGTCGAAGTTCATGCGATGGGCAAATAAGGAGTTAAAGTATGGAATATATCGTAGAAAAAATAGGCATGAGTAGAACAGTCGGCATCAAAAGCACGCCTGTAACGCTTTTAAAGCTTATTAATACTAAAATTTGCGAAGTATGCAACGAGAAGCAAGCTATCGTAGCTTACGCTAACGGCAAAGCATACAACAAATCTATCGCAGGAATTCAGAAAAAATATAGCCTAAGCAAAGAATTTAACAAATTCGCGACACTAAATGTCGAAAATGCTGAGGTTGGCGATCAAAGCACAGAAGTATTAAGCTCGGCTAAAATCGTAAAAGTTACTTTTACTTCAAAAGGTAAAGGTTACCAAGGTGTTATCAAACGCCACGGTTTTTCTGGCGGTCCAGCAGCTCATGGCTCACGCTTCCACAGAAGACCAGGTTCTATCGGAAACTGCGAGTGGCCAGGTCGCGTCCAACCAGGTATGAGAATGGCAGGTCACACAGGCAATGAGACAATCACTGCTAAAAACGAGATAGTAAGCTTTGATGCTGAGAATAAAATTTTGGTAGTAAAAGGTTCTATCCCAGGATTTAATGGTGCAATGGGCAGAATAAGGATAGTAAAATGAGTAAAGTAAGCGTTCTTAATGAAAAATTAGAAAAAGCTAGCGAAATCGAGCTTCCTGCAAAATATGCAGAGGTAAATTCGCACAATTTATATTTATATGTAAAATCTTACCTTGCTTCACTTCGTGCAAATACGGCACAAACAAAAGGTCGTTCAGAAGTTAGCGGTGGTGGCAAAAAACCATGGCGTCAAAAAGGTCGTGGCGGTGCAAGAGCTGGTTCGACTAGAACAAATGTTTGGGTTGGCGGTGCGGTTGCATTTGGTCCGACAAACAACAGAAACTATGAGCAAAAAGTCAATAAAAAACAAAAACGCCTTGCGCTTGAATTTGCTATGAACGAAAAAGCAAACGAGGGCAAATTTTATGTTTTCGATAACCTAAGCGTAGAAAGTGGCAAAACAAAAGACGCTGCTAAATTTATCGAAAAACTAGGTGTAAGAGATGCTTTAATCGTTAAAAACGAGCTAGATGCACAAACACTTTTAGCATACAGAAATTTGAAAAATTGCTATGTAGTTGATGCTAGCGAAGTAAATGCTTATTTGGTTGCAGTATATAGCTCAATCGTATGCGAAAAAGCTGCATTTGAAACATTGGTGAAAGAGGACTAAAATGGCAGATATAACAGATATCAAAACTATACTTTATACAGAAAAGTCTCTTGGCCTACAAGAAAGTGGCGTAGTTGTTATCCAAACAAGTCCGTCAATGACTAAAAATGGACTAAAAAGCGTTTTGAAAAACTACTTTGGCATCGTGCCTGTAAAAGTAAATTCATTGCGCCAAGATGGTAAAGTTAAAAGATTTAGAGGAAGATTAGGCGTAAGAGATGATGTAAAGAAATTTTATGTCAAACTTCCAGAGGGTGCAACCCTAGAAAATGCGGAGGCGTAAGATGGCGATTAAAACTTATAAACCATATACTCCAAGTAGAAGATTTATGACAAGTCTTAGCAGTGATGACATCACAGCAAAAGCTAGTGTTAGAAGCCTACTTGTAAAAATTCCAGCCGCTGCTGGTAGAAACAATAATGGTCGCATTACAAGCCGCCATAAAGAAGCTGGTGCTAGCAAACTTTACAGAATTATCGATTTCAAAAGAAGAAAATTTGGAATTCCAGGTAAAGTAGAGGCTATCGAATACGATCCAAACAGAAATTGCCGAATTGCTTTGATCTCTTATGCTGATGGCGAGAAACGCTATATCATCAGACCAAATGAATTAAATGTAGGCGATGTCGTTGCTTCTGCTGAGGGCGGACTAGATATCAAACCAGGCAACGCAATGAAAATGAAAAGTATCCCAGTGGGAACTATCTTGCACAATATCGAGCTAAAACCTGGCAAAGGCGCTCAAATGGCAAGATCTGCTGGTGGATATGCTCAACTAATGGGTAAAGAGGAAAAATATGTAATCCTTCGTTTGCCAAGCGGTGAGATGAGAAGAGTTTTGGCTGAGTGTATGGCTACTATCGGCGTTGTTGGTAACGAAGACTGGGCCAATGTCGTTCTAGGAAAAGCTGGTCGCAATCGCCACAGAGGAATTCGCCCACAAACCAGAGGTTCTGCTATGAACCCAGTAGATCACCCACACGGCGGTGGTGAAGGCAAGAAAAATTCAGGTCGTCACCCAGTTACTCCATGGGGCAAACCTACAAAAGGTGCGAAAACTCGTCGTAAAAAAGCTAGTGATAAGCTTATAATTTCTAGAAAGAAAGGAAAATAAAAATGGCTAGATCGCTTAAAAAAGGTCCTTTCGTAGATGATCATGTAATGAAAAAAGTAGTAGCTGCAAAGGCTGCTAACGATAACAAACCAATTAAAACTTGGTCAAGACGCAGCACAATCGTTCCTGATATGATTGGACTAACATTTAATGTGCATAATGGCAAAAATTTTATCCCAGTGTATGTTACAGAACACCACATTGGTTATAAATTAGGTGAGTTTGCTCCTACTAGAACTTTCAAAGGCCACAAAGGCTCAGTTCAAAAGAAAATCGGTAAATAAGGGGAAATAAATGAGTAAATCAACTATCAAATTTGTTCGCCTTTCACCGACCAAGGCAAGACTTATCGCAAAACAAGTTCAAGGCATGAACGCTGAATTTGCACTTGCAACTTTGGAATTTACTCCAAATCGCGGTGCAAAATATATCGCTACTGCAATTTCAAGCGCAGTTGCAAACGGCGGTTTTGAACCAGAGGAAGTTATAGTAAAAAGTTGTCGCGTAGATGCTGGTCCAGTTCTAAAAAGATTTAGACCACGCGCTCGTGGAACAGCAAGCAGAATTAGAAAGCCAACTTCACACATTAGCGTTGAAGTAGCAAAACCAAGTAAGGAAGCGTAGTATGGGACAAAAAGTTAATCCGATTGGTTTAAGACTAGGTATCAATAGAAACTGGGAATCAAGATGGTTTCCTGCTAAATCAACACTATCAGAAAACATCG
>JAGBJQ010000034.1 GCA_017934385.1 Campylobacter sp.
AATAAATGTTACTTGATTCTTTATTAGGCTTATTTTCTAGTGATATGGGGATTGATCTTGGCACGGCAAACACGCTAGTTTTGCTCAAAGATAAAGGTATAATCATAAACGAACCAAGCGTCGTGGCTGTGCAAAACGAACGCTATGGCAAACAAAAAATCATAGCTGTGGGCGCAGAAGCCAAAGAGATGCTAGGTCGCACACCGGGCGATATCGAGGCTGTGCGCCCGATGAAAGACGGCGTTATCGCAGACTTTGATATGACTGAAAAGATGATTAGATATTTCATCGAAAAAACACACAAAAGACGCTTTTTCGTAAGTCCTAGGATTATCATCTCTGTGCCTTATGGTCTAACGCAAGTCGAGCGCAAGGCTGTGAGAGAAAGCGCGATGATAGCAGGTGCGCGCGAGGTTTATCTAATCGAAGAACCAATGGCAGCAGCGATTGGCGCAGGGCTTCCAGTAGCCGAGGCGAAAGGCTCACTAGTCGTAGATATCGGTGGTGGCACGACAGAGATCGGCGTGATTTCGCTAGGGGGCATTATAAATGCAAAATCAGTGCGCGTAGCAGGCGATAAAATCGACGCTAGCATTGTAAATTATGTCAAAGAAAAATACAGCCTTCTTATCTCAGAGCGTGCAGCCGAAGAGATCAAAATCAAAATCGGCACCGCAATCCAACAACCAAAAGATTTAACCTACACGGTCAAAGGCAAGGACCAAATCAGTGGGCTTTTAAGCTCGGTTGATTTAACTAGCGAAGATGTCAGAGAGGCGATAAAAGACTCAATACGCGAAATCGCCGACGCGCTAAAATTTGTGCTTGAAAGTATCCAGCCAGAAGTCGCAGCCGATATCGTAGAAAACGGCGTGGTTTTAACCGGCGGAGGCGCGCTAATTAGAGGGTTAGATAAATATCTAAGCGAGGCTGTAAAATTGCCTGTATTCGTAGCAGATGAACCGCTTCTTTGCGTTGCAAACGGCACTGGCAAGGCCCTAGAAGATATCAAATCGCTAAAACAAGCAGCAAATGACTAATGTAAAGTTTCTACTCATCGCCGTGGTATTGGTGGCTACTTCGCTTATTTTTGGATCGCAAATTCATGGTAAATTTATCGGTCTTAGCGGAGGAGCTATCGATACTTACAAAGATATTACGAGCTTTATAAAAAACAAAATTTCAAAACATATCGATCAAGCAAACACTATCGAAGCCCTGCGTGCCGAAAATGAGGAGCTGAAAAAATCCGCCATGCTTCTTGGCACATTTGCGGGGGAGTTAAATAAAATTTTGCTTGATAAAAACAGCTCCGCTTACGAACCGCGCGTCGAGCTTGCTAGGACGCTAAGTTACGCTAGTTTAAATGATTACAACAAATTTTGGATAAATTTTAAAAATTTCAATCCAGATAAAGTCTATGGTCTCATCAGCGAGGGCAAAACCGCAGGAATCGTCGTAAATCGCGACAACAAACCCCTAGCCATACTCCAAAAAGATGAAAAAAGCAATTTTTCTGTCTCAATCGGCGAGAGCCAAATTCCAGGCGTTGCAAACGGCGAGGGAAATGCTTTGGTGGTGAAATTTATCCCACAATGGCTAGATCCAAAAGTCGGCGATGAGGTTTATACGAGCGGAAAGGACGAGATATTTTTCGAGGGCGTGCCTGTGGGGCGGGTCAAATCAGTTCAGAGTGGTAAATTATACAAAAGCGCTGTCATAGAGCCATACGCAAATCCAAATATGCCAACGTTTTTGTATGTCGTTACAAAGGAAAGATAATGCCAAAAAGAGAAGATGTAAAGACGATATTGCTCATCGGAAGCGGTCCTATCGTCATCGGTCAAGCGTGTGAATTTGATTATAGTGGCACACAAGCTGCTAAGACTTTGAAAAATTTGGGCTATCGCGTAGTTTTGATAAATTCAAACCCAGCTACGATTATGACAGACCCTGATTTTGCAGATGCGACCTATGTCGAGCCAATCACGAAAGAGAGCATTTTGCGAATTATCAAAAAAGAGGGCGTCGATGCGATACTGCCTACTATGGGCGGTCAGGTTGCGCTAAATGTCGCAATGGAAGTCTATGAAAGTGGCGAGTTAGGCGATGTTAAATTTCTAGGCGCTAAACCAGAAGCGATTAAAAAGGGCGAAGACCGCGTGGCTTTTAAAGAAGCAATGATTAAAATCGGCATGGACTTGCCAAAGTCAAAATACGCCTACACTATGGAAGAAGCTCTTCGTGCAGCCGAAGAAATCGGCTTTCCGCTCATTATCCGCGCTAGTTATACGCTTGGAGGTGCAGGAAGTGGCATAGCGTATAATATCGACGAATTTAAAGAAATCGCGCAAAACGGCATTGACATTAGCCCAATCCATGAAATTCTAATCGAAGAGAGTTTGCTTGGCTGGAAAGAGTATGAAATGGAGGTTATCAGGGATAATAAAGATAACTGCATAATCGTTTGCTCTATCGAAAACCTTGATCCTATGGGCGTGCATACGGGCGATAGCATTACGATTGCACCGGCTTTGACGCTCACAGACAAAGAATATCAGCGAATGCGTGATGCAAGTTTTGCGATTTTGCGTGAAATCGGCGTCGATACAGGCGGAAGCAATGTGCAATTTGCCATAAATCCGCGCACAGGTCGCATGATAGTAATTGAGATGAATCCGCGCGTCAGCCGTAGCTCAGCCCTAGCTAGCAAGGCCACAGGCTATCCGATAGCAAAAGTCGCTACCATGCTAGCTGTGGGATTTAGCCTAGATGAAATCAAAAACGACATTACTGGCACGCCTGCGAGTTTCGAGCCTGTGATTGATTATATCGTCACAAAAATCCCTCGCTTTGCATTTGAGAAATTCCCGGGCGCGAACCCGCACCTTGGCACTGCGATGAAGAGTATCGGCGAGGTAATGGCGATTGGGCGCACATTTAAAGAGAGTATCCAAAAAGCACTTTGCTCAATGGAGAAAAGCTACTATGGCTTTATTGAGCTAAATTTAAGCAAAGATGATTTGATTTTTGGGCTTAGAAACGCAGGGCAGGATAGAATTTTGTATGTCGCGCAAGCTTATCGTGAGGGATTTAGCGTAGATGAGGTCTTTGAATTTAGCAAAATTGATCCATGGTTTTTGCGCGAAATTCACGAAATTGTTGAATTTGAAAATAAAATTGATATGGATATATTAAATAATCCAAATTTATTGCGCAAAGCCAAAACCATGGGCTTTTCGGACAAAATGATTGCGCATTTGATCAACAAAGTCGATAATCTAGGCCTTACGCAAAACGATATTTTCTTTGCGCGCGCAAAACACGGCATAAATTTAGAGTATAACGAAGTCGATACCTGCGCAGGCGAATTTAAGGCTCTCACGCCGTATTTGTATTCTAGCACAAATATCACGCCAAACCTGCCAACCAGAACGCCACAAAATGCTAAAAAAGTCCTAATCATAGGCGGGGGACCAAATCGCATAGGTCAAGGCATAGAGTTTGATTATTGCTGCGTGCATGCAAGCTACGCGCTAAGGGATCTTGGCATAAAGAGCATTATGTATAACTGCAACCCAGAAACGGTTTCGACCGACTACGATACAAGCGATATTTTGTATTTTGAGCCGATTGATTTCGAGCATGTTCGCACCGTAATCGAGACAGAAAAGCCAGAGGGCGTAATCGTGCATTTTGGCGGACAAACTCCGCTTAAATTTGCCAAACGCCTAAACGCAATCGGAGCCAAGATTATCGGCACGAGTGCGCGCACGATTGATATTGCAGAAGACCGCAAGAAATTTAGCGAATTTATCACTAAAATCGGCGTAAAACAGCCTAAAAATGACACAGCCATAAGCGAAGCTGAAGCAATCGAAAAAGCCGCGATCATCGGCTATCCGGTCCTTGTGCGCCCTAGTTATGTGCTTGGCGGTAGAGCAATGCGCAGAGTGCATAATGTCGATGAGCTAAAAGAGTATATGAGCGAGGCTGTGAGCGTGAGCTACCACTCGCCGGTATTATTAGATAAATTTTTGCTTGACGCAACCGAGCTTGATGTCGATGCTATAAGCGATGGCAAAGATGTCTATATCGGCGCGATAATGGAGCATATCGAAGAGGCTGGAATCCACTCTGGTGATAGTGCAAGCATACTGCCTCCTATGAGCCTAAGCGATGAGATGATTGACAAAATAAACGAAACCACAAAACAAATCGCGCTAAATTTGGGTGTCGTGGGGCTTATGAATATTCAGTTTGCGATTTTTGAGGACGAGCTTTATATGATTGAAGTAAATCCGCGCGCTTCTAGGACTGTGCCGTTTGTGAGCAAAGCAACTGGAATTTCAATGGCAAAGGTCGCCACTCGCGTAATGTGGCAAGGAAATTTGCGCGAGGCGCTTAAATTTTACGATAAATTTGGCGTTTTGTGCGAGGAAAAGGGCATTTTAAAACCGCGCGTGAGTGGCAGAGTTTGCGTCAAAGAAAGCGTATTTCCATTTAACAAACTCCCAGGCTGCGATATCGCGCTAGGGCCTGAGATGAAAAGCACGGGCGAGGTTATGGGAATTAGTGAAAATTTCGCAAAAAGCTTTGCCAAAAGTCAAATTTCAGCCAGCAATGTCTTGCCAAGCAAGGGCGCTGTGTTTATGAGTCTGACTGACCGCGACAAAGAAAAAGGGGTAAGCCTAGCTAAGACTTTGGTTGAAACTGGATTTAGTCTGATTGCCACTGGCGGGACTTGCAAGGCGCTAAAAGAGGCAGGGTTAGAGTGCGAGTTCGTCTATAAAATTTCAGAAGGTCGCCCAAATATCGAAGATAAGCTAAAAAATGGCGAAATCGCCCTTGTGATAAACACCAGCGACACTAAATCAAGCTCGTCAGATACATTTAAAATCCGCCAAGCTGTGGTGAGATTTAAACTGCCGTATTTTACGAATATCAAATCAGCCCTTGCTGCTACGATGTCGGTTTGCGCTGTGCAAGACGGTTCTGCGCTGGAAGTTAAGAGCTTACAAGAGTATCTAAAAAACAAATAATTCTTAAATTTGGCAAATTTGCGTTAAATTTAGCGTGAATTTGCCTTTAAATTTACAAAATTAAAAATTTTGGAGATTTAAAATGCCAAATAAAAAATCAAATTCCATTTTAGTGTTTTTGTTTTTGTTTATCTGTGCTATAAAGGCGCAAGTAGCATTTGGACAAAATTCTAGTGAAATTTTATATAAATCAGATTTGAAAGATAATCTAGTCTATGTTTTGCAAGATGCAAGAGGTATGAAACTTTCTAGCGATGGCAAAAAACTCTTTTCTTACGGACACAATAGGAGCGGAGTGGCTATTTTAGATATATCAAATCCCCACAAAATCACTACTCTTGGGACATATAAATTCCCCGAAGCCACATACAGCGTCAATAACATAAACTTAGCCATTAGCAAAGACGCCAAAAATTTATATATCGCCGATCCGCATAATGGAGTGTGGCATTTGGATATTAGCGATCCAGAAAATATCAAAGAAATGGGAGTTTTACCATTAGTTACTGCTTTGCAAATTAAACTTAGCAAAGACGAAAAAACAGCCTTTGTTAAAACAGCAAAAGGCTTTTTTGCTATTGATATTTCAGGTGCGCAGATGAAAAAAATCGGTGAATTTCTTAGCGATACTGGCGAGAGTGAGAGCGATTATTTTGGCATTAGACCAAGAGGCGATTTTGCATTTTTGTCAGATAGTGAAATTTTGTTTATAAATTTTAATGATTTGTATATTTTGGATATTTCAAATCCAGCAAACATACTTGCTAAACATCATAGTTATGACTTTAATATCGTTAGAAGTGGTAAATTTGCGATGATGTATGAGTTTGAAATTTCGCCAGATGCCACTAGACTGTATGCCAAAACAGATAATGGTTTTAGGATTTATGATATTAGCGATATAAAAAATATAAAATTTCTTAGTGAATACTTATCTAGTGGGAGCGTGGATAGCTTCGAGATTGATTTTGGTGCGAATTTAGTCTATCTTGGTAAATTTGCAAAACAAGAAGAGGGTAAATTCGCTAGAATCGAGGTTGTGGATATTTCTTATGAGATGGATCCAGCCCTTTTTAAAAGCTACAATATGCCAGAAAATCACAGCGTTTTTGCAAAACTTTCAAAAGATAGAGGATTTATATTTTTGCAAAGTATGCCTAGCGATGAGTGGGATAGTTATGTTAGCGTGATAGAAAATAAACCTAGTGCAAAAAATGCCGAATTTAAAGAAATTTCTCCAAATTTAGCAAATCAAGAAAGCATTTGGGAAATGCCGTTTGCAAAGCTTAAAATTTTTAATGAAATTCAATCGATTAAGCCAAATAAATCGGGCTATATTCTTGGCGTAATTGATAGCGAAAAAAACGGCAAACTTATCCAAACCGATCAAAACGGTTTGATTATGTGGGAAAAAGCTATTAATGCACCCAATTTAAGGACTATCGATACTACAAATACCCATATAATCACACCTAATGCGATTGTGGATATAGCTTCATCTCGTATAATCAAAAGATTGGATTTTAACGAAACATTTCGCAATGTTGTAAGTTTCGGCGATGATTTTGTTGCTTGCGATCACCATAATAATCTATATTTCATAGATCAAAATTTAACGCAAAAATGGAAGCGTGTAATCAAAACAGATTTGAAGGAAAATTACACAAAATATGAATACAATGCAGATAATATGCTAAAAGGCACTACAAGGCACAGCAAAACAAAAGCCGTGATTGATCAAATTTTGAAAACCAAAGATAATAAAATTTTACTCTCTATCGCAGGATATGGGCTAGTCAAATACGACACGAACGCAAGCTTGATTTTTGAAAAAAGGCTAGATGATTGGGAGTATGTGCGCCTGATTCAGGCAAAAGACGGCTCGATTTTTGCTTTAAAAACGCAAAAAGAAAAAGGATTTTTTTATAATGGCATAGCAAGGGTTATGAAATTTGACGCCAATGCAAATTTGATTTGGGATAAAAATTTGCACAGGGAAAATGGCGATGATTACACGACTTATTTGCTTAGTGAATATGGTGATAATATTTTGCTCACGGTTAGCAAAAGTGATAATGCGAAATTTGAAGTCTGGATAAAATTTATAGAATTTGATAAAAACGGAAATCAACTTGCCCAAAATTTGGTTAGTGGCTATCCAAAAAACACTAGGTTGCTTTTTGCGTCAAATACGCACAATGGCGATGTCGTGCTTGGTGGAAGCACGATTTACGAGCAGTATAATCCGCCTGTTTTGCTAAAAGGGAAAATGGTAAAACTTTCGGATCATATAATAAGTAGTGGAATTTTGATAAAAATTCCAGTTGGTATCGCACTTAGCAAACACCAAATTCGTAAATTTGACGAGGAATTTTTAAGAAAATGAAATTCGAGGGTCAAATTTTTGGCATTTTCATAACCTTTCTTGGTGGGGTTTTGTGGGGATTTAGCGGGGTTTGCGGTCAGTATCTCTTCGAAATAAAGGGCGTGAGCGCAAACTGGCTTGTCCCGCTTCGCCTGCTTTGTGCTGGGGGAGTTTTGGTGATTTATTGCGCTTTTTCGTTGCGAGATAGTCGAGTTTTTGCGCCGATTTTGGACGCGAATTTGAGGGCGCAATTTTTGGCTTTTTCGATTTTGGGCTTAATGCTGACGCAATATTTTTACTTTTATTCTATCGAGCTTTCAAACGCCGCTGTTGCCACCGTGATCCAATACACCGCGCCCGCGATGATTTTGGCGATTGTGTGTATCACGGAGGCGCGACTACCTAAAATCAATGAGTTTATTTCGCTGATTTTGGCGATTTTAGGCGTTGTGATTTTGGCTACGCATGGGGATTTGGGCTCGCTTGTAATCAGCCAAAAAGCGCTTATTTTTTGTCTGCTTAGCGCAGCTTGCGTTTGCGTGTATAATCTCGCGCCCAAAAAACTAAACCAAAAATACCCCGTCGTGCTAAATTTAGGCTGGGGCATGGTGCTTGGCGGAGTGGTTTTAGGCGTGGTTTTGGGCGTGTGGAATTTAGCTGGCGTTAGCGATACAAGCGGTGTTTTGGCGTTTTTGGGCGTGGTGTTTTTCGGCACGGTTTTGGCATTTAGTTTTTATATGGTCGGCGTTAAACTAATCGGTGCGCCAAAAGCAAGCCTAATCGCCGCGATTGAGCCAGTAAGCGCTGCCTTTTTTGCGCATTTTTGGCTAGGGACAAAATTTGTGTTTTTGGATTTCGTAGGATTTGTGCTGATACTTTCGTGTATATTTTTATTAGCGAAAAAGGGCTAAATTTAGCCAAATTTGACCAAATTTTGCGTATAATCCAGCTTTTTAAATTTTCAAATTTAAGGATTTATTATGAAAAAGAAAATTTTACTTTCAGCACTTTTTGGTGCAGTGATTTTCACAGGTTGCGCCACAGAAAAGCAAAGAGTCATCGACACGCCCGTCTCGCAAGTCGCACTTAGTCCGTATCACGGCGAAAAAGTAGCCGTCAGCGTGGGTAGATTCGCAAATCAATCGACCTATAATAGCGGTATTTTCTCAGACGGCGAGGATAGGCTAGGAAGCCAAGCTTTGAGTATTTTAATCACAAATTTACAGCAAAGCGGGCGTTTTAATGTCTTAGAGCGCACAAATTTAGAGGCGATGAAACAAGAGAGCAAAATTTCGAAAAAAGCCCAAAGCCTAAAAGGGGCGAAATACATCATCACAGGCGATGTCGTGGAGTTTGGTAGAAAAACTGTCGGCGATCATCAGCTTTTTGGAATTTTGGGCAAAGGCAAAACTCAAATCGCATACGCCAAAGTCAATCTTAATGTCGTAAATGTCGCTACTAGCGAGGTCGTGTATTCAAGCAGCGGTGCTGGTGAGTATTCGCTAAGCAACCGCGAAGTTATCGGATTTGGTGGCACGGCTGGATACGACGCTACGCTAAATGGCAAAGTCCTAAGCCTAGCGATCAAAGAAGCCAGCGACAAACTAGCCCTTGGCGTCGATAATAAGGCGTTTTAATGAAAAATTTAATTTTTGCATTTTGCCTCGGGGCGCTTTTAGTAGGGTGTGCTGGCGGTGGCAGGCAGAGCCTGTATCACTGGGACGGCGAGTATCAAAAATCGCTTTATTTATATCTTAACGAAGAGGGCGACATAAACGAGCAAATTTCATCGTTAGAGAAATCTATCGCCAAAGCAGAAGCTAGCGCGAAAAAGGTTCCGCCAGGGCTTTATGCGCATGTGGGGCTTTTGTATAATGCGCTAGGAAATACAGCCGTAGCTAAGTCGTATTTCCAAAAAGAAGCCACAGCGTTCCCACAATCAAGGGGATATATGGAGTTTTTGCTCAGTGATAAAAAAGCTAAAAAGGGTGCAAAATGAAAAATAAATTTATAAATTTGGCTATATTTTGCCTCGTATTTTTACTTTCTGGTTGCGCAAACAACGCTCCAAAGACCGATTATTCAGCATTTTTGCAAAAAAAGCCAACCTCGATTTTAGTCTTAATGCCGACAAACGAATCCGTTGAGGTTAAGGGCGCAAGCGCGGTTTTGGCTCATAGTGTAATGCCTTTAAGCGAGGCTGGATATTATGTCCTGCCTGTAAGCGTGGCGCACGAGACCTTCAAAAGCAACGGCCTTAGCGAAGCGGGCGAAATCCACGCCATCTCGCCAGCGAAATTAAAAGAGATTTTTGGCGCAGACGCCGCACTGTATCTAAAAGTCCTACAATACGGTTCGAGCTACAAGGTCGTTTCTAGCGACACAATCGTCAGTGTCGAAGGAAAGCTAGTCGATTTAGGCACTGGTGCGACGCTGTGGCAAAAGACAGCCTCAGCCCAAAGTGGCTCTGGAAACGGCGGGGGAAATCTTTTTGTAATGCTCATAACTGCCGCGATAGAGCAAATCGCATCGAGCATTTCGGATAAAAGCTACGATGTATCGGCTATGAGCGATGCCTTGCTTTTGGGGCAAGACTGCAACGATTGCTTGCTTTATGGCCCACTCTCGCCAAATTTCGGCAAAGATAAACAACTGCAAAAAAATTAGTTTTTGTTGGGCAAATTTATCAAATTTGGTAAATTTGCTCTATTTGTCGCCAAGAGAAATTGTGTAGCAGTTTCGTGGTAATCTATGAGTTTTAAAAATTCAAATGCTAAAATTGCAAAATTTAAAATTCTGCGAAAATTCGTAATAATACTGTGTAAAAAAATTGTAAATTTTAAAATTTATATTTGAAAAATTAAAAGACACCCTAGGGTATCTTAAAATCATTGAAGTTCTTGGGTGATTTGGGCCAACCAAGCCTTTATGCGACCTTCTGTTAGGGCGCTTTGGTTGTCGTTATCGAGGGCAAGGCCTACGAATTTGCCGTCTTTTATGGCTTTGCTTGCGCTAAAATCATAACCCTCAGTCGGCACCGCACCTATGATTTTTGCGCCAGCGGTTTTAAATCTGGCATACAACTCCGCCATTGCGTTGCAGTATGCGCCAGAATAGCTCGAACTATCGCCCATGCCAAAAATCGCCACTGTTTTGCCAGCTATGTGGATTGCGAGCGAATCAAAATCGAAGGCCGCCCAATCGTCTTGGAGTTCGCCATCGTTCCAAGTAGAGCTTCCTACGATGAGCGCGGTGTAGTTTGCGAGGTCCGCTGGCGTGATATCTGCTACATTTTTGATTTCATTTACTATGCCTAAATTTTCGCTTATGAGTTTCGCGGCTACTTCTGTGTTTCCCATCGAGCTACCGTAGATAATGCCTATCATTTAAAATCCTTTATAAGCTAAATTCTGAGGGTTTATATTACTAATTTTGCTATGAATTTATACTTAAATTTGATGATTAATTCGCATACAAATCGTGCAAAAATGTGAAATTTGGATTTCATAGAAAGTGCGATAAAATCGTGGTTTAGTTAAATTTAGCAAATTTTAAAATGGCTAAATTTGGGGTTTGCAAAAAAGCTAAATTTCACCCAAAATTTCAGCGAGAAATTTGGGCGAAATTTTAGATTAATCGTTTTTGTCTTTGTCACAACAAAATGTATTTTTTAGTCCGAAAATTTTACAATACTCGCAAAATACACAGCTCACGCTTCGTTTTGCGCACACAAGCGGGATATTGCGCTTTTTGACTTCGCTTTTGATTTTTTTCATCGTATTGTGGTTTAAAAAACTAGTTAGCATTACCACGCAGTCGGTGTTTTGCGGGATTGGTTTGCGATTGACGCGGTTTTCGTTGCGTGCGTCCCAATGCTCGATATGCGTCGCGCCAAGATTGTGCAAAACAGCCTTTATCGGAGTGATTTCATCCGCGCCTATTACTAAAACACTCATTTTATCCCCTTTTGTTTTGATATTGGTTATTATAACACAAAAAATTTAAAACTTTCTGATAATGGATATAAAAATCTCAGAATTTTTATAAATTTAAAAAGGCTAAATTTAGGGAATTTTGAAAGAATAAAGAAAAAAAGGTTGCGGTAAATTTACCGCAACCTGCGAGATTAAATCTCGTCTGAATAATCAGAATTTGCTATGCGTTTTAGCTGTCTGTATCTTCTTTGTGCGTCGGCTTTATTGCGTTTATAAAGCTCGTCAGCGTGCTCTGGGTTGTTTTTCTTCAAGGCGTTATAACGAACTTCGTTCATTAAAAATTCCTCGTATCTATCCCACTCTGGCTCTTTTGAAGTGATTTTTAGTGGGTTTTGACCCTCTTTCATAAGGCGTGGATCAAAGGTATAAGTTGGCCAGTAACCGCATTTTGTCGCAAGTTCAGCCTGTGTGCCTGAGTGTCCTAATCCACCTTTGATACCGTGAGCGATACAAGGGCTGTAACAAATAATGAGCGATGGACCATCATAAGCCTCTGCTTCCAAAATCGCTTTGATTGTAGCAGCTTGGCTAGCGTTTGAGTTGATTTGAGCTACGAAAATATTTCCGTAAGTCATTGAAATTTGACCGATATCTTTCTTTTGGACAGGTTTTCCGCCAGCTGTGAATTGCGCAACTGAGCCTGTGCGGCTAGCTTTTGAGCTTTGACCGCCTGTGTTTGAATAAACCTCAGTATCTAGGATGACTACATTTACATTTTCGCCACTAGCTAAAACATGATCAAGTCCGCCGTATCCGATATCATAACCCCAGCCGTCGCCACCGATAATCCATTGTGATTTTTTGCTTAGGTAAGATTTTCTCTCTAAAATTTCGCTAACGCCCTTAACGCCTTTGTTTTGCTCTAAGATTGGGATTAGTTTGTCTGTAACTTCGCGAGATTTTACAGTGTCATTGCGATTTTCGATCCAGTCATTATATAGAGCTTTTAGCGCGTTTGGAGCTTCTTCCATTGTATTTAGCATAACATCTTCGATTTTATGGCGAATTGTCTCGGTTGCTATTTTCATACCAAGGCCAAATTCTGCGTTGTCCTCGAATAGTGAGTTTGCCCATGCGACACCGCGTCCGTTTGCGTCTTTGCGGTATGGAGTTGAAGGAGCAGAACCACCATAAATTGAGCTACAACCTGTCGCATTTGCTACAATCATGTGATCGCCGAATAATCTCGTGATAAGTGTGATATATGGAGTCTCGCCACAACCTGGGCATGCGCCGTGAAATTCGAAATATGGTCTAGCAAAGCCGACATTTTTAACATTGTTTTTCGGTGCCAAATCATCTTTGTAGCGAACATTTTCAAATAAATAATCAGCGCTTGTTTGCTCGCCTTTATCCATTTCTTCGCCAAGTGGAACCATAACCAAAGATTTCTCTTTGCTTGGGCAGTTTTCAGCACACAATGCACAACCGGTGCAATCTAGCGGGCTTACTTGAATTTTATATTTCATACCTGCAAAATCTTTGCCTTTTGCGTCAAGTAGGTGCTCTTTTGTGTATTGTGGAGCGTTTGCTACATCGTTTTCATCTAGCAAGAACGGTCTGATTACAGCGTGTGGGCAAACAAACGCGCATTGGTTACATTGGATACAATTTGCCTCGATCCATTTTGGCACAAGCACGCCTACACCGCGTTTTTCGTATTTTGTAGTGCCTGCTTCAAATGAGCCGTCTTCGTGTCCGATAAATGCTGATACTGGCAAATCATTTCCTCTGGCTGCATTTACAGGTTTTACGATTTTTTCGACGAATTCTGTGCCTTTGTATCCTACGCTATCAGATTTTACTTCGTCTTTTAAATTTGCCCATGCAGGATCGACTGGGACTTGGACTAAGCCGTCAGCGCCCTTATCAATCGCGTCATAGTTCATTTGCACGATTGCGTCGCCTTTTTTGGCGTATGATTTGTATGCAAATTCCTTCATATATTTTTGAGCTTCTTCAAACGGAATAATCTTTGCTAGTTTGAAAAACGCTGATTGCATAATTGTATTTGTGCGGTTGCCTAGACCGATTTCGCGAGCTAGTTTAGTAGCGTTTAAAATATAGAATTTAACATTTTTTTGTGCTAGGATTCTTTTTACTTTGTTTGGTATTTTTTTGATAGTTTCCTCTGCGTCCCAGATTGAATTTAAAAGGAAAGTTCCGCCGTTTTTAATACCGTCGATTACATCGTAAATTTCAAGATACGCTGCTACTGAACAGGCTACAAAATTTGGATTTGAAACTAGGTAAGTTGAGCGAATTGGTTTTTTGCTAAATCTTAAATGGCTTCTTGTATAACCGCCTGATTTTTTGCTGTCATAAGCAAAATAAGCTTGTGCATAAAAATCAGTGTGATCGCCGATAATTTTGATTGAGTTTTTATTCGCACCGACTGTTCCATCTGCGCCAAGTCCATAGAAAAGACACTCGATCTCATCTGCTTCGCCAAGAGAAATTTTCTCGCCAACTGGCAATGATAGGAAGGTAACATCATCATTAATACCGACAGTAAAGCCATTTTTTGGTTTGTCTGATTTTAGGTTCTCAAATACGGCAATCATTTGAGCTGGATCGACATCTTTTGAGCTTAGACCATAGCGTCCGCCTACGATTAATGGAGCTTTCTCACAGCCATAAAATGCTGATTTGATATCTAGATATAGTGGTTCGCCGATACTTCCTGGCTCTTTTGTTCTATCCAAAACGCAAATTCTCTCTACTGATTTTGGTAGGACATTAAATAGGTGTTTTACGCTAAATGGTCTGTAAAGATGAACTTTGATAATACCTACTTTTTCGCCTTTTGAATTTAGATAATCAACTACTTCTTCAAGAGTTTGATTTACTGAACCCATTGCGACTATGATATTTGTAGCATCTTTTGCTCCATAGTAAGTGAAAGGTTTATACTCTCTACCTGTAACTTTTGAAATTTTTTCCATATAATCAGCTACGATATCTGGCAAAGCATCATAGAATTTGTTTGTTAGCTCTCTTGTTTGGAAATAAATATCATCATTTTGCGCAGTTCCACGAGTTTTTGGGTGTTCTGGGTTTAGCGCATTATCACGGAAAGCCTTAACTGCATCATAATCAAGAAGTTTGTCAAACTCAGCATAGTCCATAACCTCGACTTTTTGAATTTCATGGCTTGTGCGGAAGCCGTCGAAGAAGTGTAGGAAAGGAACGCGACCTTTAATTGCTGCTAGGTGAGCGATACCGCCTAAATCCATTACTTCTTGCACGCTGTCGCTTGCTAGCATAGCAAAACCTGTTTGACGACATGCATAGACATCTTGGTGATCGCCAAAGATAGAAAGAGCTTGCGCTGCAAGGGCTCTGGCTGCTACATGGATAACGCCTGGTAACATTTGACCAGCGATTTTATACATGTTTGGAATTTTGAGTAGTAAGCCTTGTGAAGCTGTGTAAGTTGTAGTAAGCGCACCAGCTTGCAATGAACCATGCACTGTTCCAGCGGCACCTGCCTCGCTTTGCATTTCTACGACTTTAACTGGCATACCAAAAAGGTTTTTCATACCTTTTGCAGCCCACATATCTGTATAATCAGCCATTGGTGAGCTAGGTGTGATAGGGTAAATTCCTGCAACCTCGGTAAAAGCGTAAGAAACATAAGCTGCGGCTTCGTTTCCGTCCATAGTTTTCATAACTTTTCCCATAATTTCTCCTTACTGTTTGAGATTGTGTAAAACCTGAGAATTCTAGCTAAAAG
>JAGBJQ010000003.1 GCA_017934385.1 Campylobacter sp.
GAGATTTAAATTTATAAAAGCAGGGAAAAATATATCGGAGTGTATCGATGATTTGCCAAGCGAATTAAAAATTTCAAAATTTTATTCTCGTGGTAATACTATGAGATTGGATTTTAATTCTCTTGCTCCAACGCTAGTTCCAGGACATAGTAATTTTCCGCTTCACCCAAAAGAACATAGAAGTATAACCGTAAGAGAAGCTGCAACAATCACAGGTTTTCCTACAAATTATAAATTTTTTGGTTCTCATACAAAGCGTTGCGAACAAGTAGGAAACGCTGTTCCACCACCGCTATCAAATGCAATCGCAAAAGCCGTAAAAGAATTTTTAGAAAAAATAGAAATTTAGTTTTTATCATTGCGAGAATTTTACATTAGCAAAAATTCGTGGCAAAACAAGCGAAGCGGTGCAAGCAAAGCCAAAGCAGGTTTCTGTGAAAACAAGTGAAGCGGTGCAAAGTCAATCCAGCAAACGGCGAAGTCGTTTTTATAATTTCGAACATTATCAAAAATTCGCTGGATTGCTTCGCTTCGTTCGCAAAAAGTGGCAAATTTCACACGCCAATCTCGTTTATATCGATATTTTCATAAATTTACTTTTCGCCACTTTTAAGTGAATTTAGATTTTTGATTTTAAGTTCAAATTTATCGCCGTATGCGTGGCGGTAGATTTGGAAATATTCATCAAAACTAGCTTCTTTTTTCGTGCTTAAAAGCTCCATTTTCACGCCCCAAAGGCTGATTTTTATGCCGGTGCCAAATAGTCCGTTTGAAAGATAAAATTTCTTTCGTTTAAATTTGGCAGAATTTAATGAATTTTGCAAATTTTCAGTGCTTTCAATCTCGCAAAATATAGTTTTTTCGCTATAAATTTGCATTAAATTTGCTAAAACTGCCCCGCCGATTTTTTGGGATTGAAACTTTGGCAAAATCGCTAAATAATCAAGCAAAACAGCCTCTTGCGAGATTAAAATTATAGCTAAACCTGCGAATTTGGCACCACGAAAAACAGCGTAAATTGCGCCCTTTTGCTCGGCATAAGAACGCAAAATCATCGCAAAAGGCTTTCGCTCAGCCTTTGGAAAAGCCCTTTTATAAAGTATTTTAAGCTTTTTTAACTCGGTTTTAGATAGGTTTGTTTTTAAATTTATCATTGCCAAATCAACTAAATTTATACCAAATTTAATCAAATTTGCTTTTTGCGTATATTTGTTATCGTCTCGCCGCCGATTGCGTAGTTATCGGTGCTAAGCTCATCTATGATGACGACGCAGGTTTTCTCGCCACGACCGACGACTTTCACAAAAGCGTTTGTTAATTCCCTAGCTAAATTTTGCTTTTGCTCCACGCTTAAACCGCCGTCCTCGATAGTCATTTTGACATTGATAAGTGGCATCTTTGCTCCTTTTTTAAAAATTTTATCACACCTAGACTAAGTGCGCTAAGTCCCACAAAAATCGCGGTTAAAACTAGCGCCCTATCGTAGCTTTGATAGATATTAAAGATTTTAGCACAATACAGCGGCGCGATTATCGTTCCTATGGCATACGCAGCCGTTAGCGCACTCATAATCGGTGCCGATGATTTAGGCGCTAGACTCGCCCCATAGCTCATAAATAGCGCGGTTAGCCCCATCATCGTGTTTCCATATATAGCACCGCTTAATAAATTTAAGATTAAATTTTGGCTAAACACTGGGATTAAAATTCTAATTCCTTGCAACAAAAGCGCCATAATCATCATACCCACAGCACCGAACTTACGCCCCAAATTCACCCACACAAACGGCCCAAACATCGCGAAAACGCCCACCAAATACCACGCATAAGTGCCCATATTTTCTAGCCCTTTTACGCGGTTTATAATATCAGGCAAAAAGCTAGCCTGCACCACAAATCCCATGCCCTCCAAAAAATATGCAAAGATTAAAATTTTCAAAATTAGCAAATTTGGCAATTTTTCGCTTTTTGCGACCAAAAATTTGGCATTTTTACCCCGCTTTGGTGTGAGTGTATTTAGCGCAAAGATGCTTAGTGGAAGCGAAAAAACTATCAAAAAAACCCACGCGATTTTCCAGTGAAAAAACACAAGAGCCAAATTTCCCACAAGCGAGGTTAGCACGATAGAAATACCAGCCGCACCAAAATAAAACGCCATGGCCTGTTTGTTGTGAGATAGCAGGTCAAAGACAAATGACGAACCCACGCCCATAACCAGCGCCGAACCCACTCCTGCGGCCACTCTCGCGCCAAACCAAAGGTAGTAATTTTCGCTAAATGCTAAAATAATTGTCGTAAAAATGCTTAGAAAAAGCGCTAGTTTAAAAAGCAAAATTTTAAACTCTCCCCCGCGCACAAAGACCGTGGCAAAGGAGCCTACGAAGTATCCAGTGTAGTTTGCAAAGGCTAGAATTCCAGCCCGTTCTACGCTTAAAAAATCATCAAGCATTGGTGGCAAAAGTGCCGTAAAAGCAAAGCGCGCCGTGCCGATAGCCACGATAAAAGCGCAAATTCCAGCTAGTAAAATTTTAATATCGTTAAATTTCATATATTTTCTTAAATTTGGATTTTTGCGAGATTGTATCAATAAAAACGATTTAAAGTCAAATATAAAATAACGATTTGTGATATATGAAATTTATATACTAAACGGCAAAAATTCGCCGTTTGGCAGGTAAAATTTGAAATTTAAGCCTGTGGTTGAATCGCTGAATTATCGGCCAAATTCTCCCTATCGACCTCTTCGATTTTTTCCCATAGTGCGCGCGCAGCCTGCTCATAGCGTTTCGCACTCACAGATTGGGGCGCATAAAAGCTAATTGGCTTGCCATTATCGCCGCCCTCGCGGATTGCGATTTCGATTGGGATTTCGCCGATGACTTTGGTATTGTAAGCACTAGCTAGCTTTTGCGCACCGCCACGGCCGAAAATATCGTATTCTTTGCCATTATCAGGGCAGATAAATCCGCTCATATTCTCAATAATTCCAGCCACTGGGATATGGAGCTTCTCAAACATATCAAGCCCCCTAGCGCCGTCATCTAAGGCTACGGTTTGAGGTGTGGTTACGCACACACCAGCTGTTACTGGCACGCTTTGGGCAAGTGTGATTTGCGCATCGCCAGTTCCAGGTGGCATATCGATGAAAAGCACATCTAAATCACTCCACGCGACATCTTTTAGAAGCTGTTCGATCGCCTTCATTATCATTGCCCCACGCCACATTAGCCCCTGACCTGCTTCGATTAGCACGCCCATACTCATCATCTCGATTCCATGGCTTTCAATCGGCTTTAATCTCTGTCCGATTACGCTAGCTTGGGTGTTTTCCTCGCCTAACATGCGTGGCATATTTGGACCATAAATATCAGCGTCTAGCACGCCTACTTTTTTGCCAAGTTTGGCTAGCGAAATCGCCAAATTTAGGGTTGTTGTGCTTTTGCCAACGCCACCTTTGCCAGAGCTAATCATCACAAAATGTTTGATTTGCGGGGCGATATTTTTGCCAGAGCGCGAATTGCTCTGCTCGGGGGCTAGTTTTGGTGTTTTGATCGAAATTTGCGCAGTTGGGATTAAATTTAAAATTTCAGCCTTAATCTGCATTGAAATTTCACTTTTTTGGCTTGGGATTTCGATATCTATCACAGGATTTTCGCCCTCACTCACGCTTTTTACAAAGCCAAAATCAACGATAGATTTCGAAAACCCCGGATAAATCACGCCTCGAAGCGCGTTTAAAATTTCGTCTTTACTCATTTTTCCTCTTTCTTTGAAATTTTGATAAAAGGCGCATTATATTTAAAAAGTTTGAAATTTTTTTTAAATTTAGCCGTTTAAAAAACCTGTAACTTTGGCGCAAAATTTAAGCGGGAAAATGCGGGTCAAAAGGTTCGCTAGCCCCATAAACCTGCCGTCATACACTAGCGTTTTGCCACTCATCATCGCCTCAAAGCCTCGCCTTGCCACGGCGCCAGCGTCATCTGAACGCGCAAAAATTTTAGCGTTTTTTACGCCGGCTCGCTCGCCAAAATTTGTAGCCACAGGTCCTGGGCAAAATGCCGTAACGCTGATATTTTGCGCGCGAAGCTCCTCGCCTAGGGCTACGCTGAAATTTCGCACAAATGCCTTACTTGCGTAATACACGCTCATTTTTGGACCCGCTGTGAGCGCGGCAGCCGAAGCGATATTTAGGATTTTTCCGCCGCCTTGTATAATCATCAAATTTGCGAAATAGTGCGTTAAATTTAGCAAACTAGAAATATTTACTTGCACCATTTCAAGCTGTTTTTTTAGATCACTTTTGGTAAATTCATCATGGTCGCCAAAACCTGCGTTGTTGATTAGAATTTCGGGTTTTATGGAGTTTTGGGCGCAAAATTCGCAAATTTTATCTGCGCTAGTATTTTGCGATAAATCCGCCCCAAAGATAAAAACTCTCACGCCAAATTTAGCTTCAAGCTCGTTTTTTAAGGCGTTTAGCGCGTCAGTATTTCGCGCTGTGATAACCAAATCATATCCACTCTTGGCACAAATCCGCGCAAACTCGCGCCCTAAACCACTACTAGCTCCCGTGATTAAGGCAGTTTTATTCATCGCTCATCTTTTTGGAAGTGTTCGCAATTTTGCTCTGCGATTTGGCGCGAAATTTTATACGCGCAAAATTTTGGCCCACACATCGAGCAAAACTCCGCATTTTTAAAGCCCTCATCAGGCAAACTCTCGTCGTGATATTCGCGCGCACGCTCAGAATCAAGTGCGAGTTCAAACTGCTTGTTCCAGTCAAATTTATACCTAGCATCGCTCATAGCGTGATCTCGCTCAATCGCTCCAACCCTACCAAGTGCGACATCTGCTGCATGAGCTGCGATTTTATGGGCGATTATGCCCTCTCTGACATCTTTTGCGTTTGGCAAACCTAAATGCTCTTTTGGCGTAACATAGCAAAGCATGCTAGCCCCGTGAAATGCTGCCATTGTCCCGCCAATCGCACTTGTGATATGATCATACCCTGCGCCGATGTCGGTTGGAAGAGGGCCTAGTATATAAAACGGAGCGTCGTTGCAAAGTCTTTGCTCTTCTTTCATGTTAAATTCAATCTGATTAAAAGGCACATGACCAGGGCCTTCTATCATAACTTGAACATTTTTTGCGTTCGCTCTAAGTGCTAGTTTGCCAAGCTCGGCAAGTTCGCTCATTTGGGCTTCGTCCGAGGCATCATATAAGCAACCAGGACGCAAACTATCGCCCAATGAGAGCGAAACATCGTATTTAGCGCAAATATCGCAAATAGCGTCAAAATTTTCGTAAAACGGATTTTCTTTGTGGTGTTTCATCATCCAGCTCGCCATTAATGAGCCGCCTCTACTTACTATTCCCATTTTGCGTTTGGCGACAAGTGGCATAAATTTAAGCAAAAATCCTGCATGAATAGTGAAATAATCAACGCCTTGCTTAGCCTGTTTTTCGATGCAATCAAGCATAATTTGTGGCGTTAGGTTGTCTAAATCTTTGATGTCATGGATAATTTGATAAATCGGCACTGTGCCGATAGGAACGGTTGAGTTTGCGATAATCGCGCGGCGAATTTCGTCCAAATCCCCGCCTGTGCTTAGATCCATGACGGTGTCAGCGCCGTATTTTATCGAAAGGCGCAATTTTTCGATCTCTTCGTCTATGCCGCTGCTAAGGCTAGAAGAACCGATATTTGCGTTGATTTTGCATTTCAGCGCCCTGCCAATGCCCATAGGAACTAGGTTTTTGTGGTTTATGTTGGCTGGGATTATGAGTTTTCCCTGTGCGATTTGCGCTCTGATAAATTCGGCTTCCAAACACTCTGTTTTTGCGACAGCCTCCATTTGTGGGGTGATAACACCATTTTTAGCGTAAAAAAGTTGAGTTGGGGTTGCGCAGTCTTTTAAATTTGGGGTTTGCATTTTTGACCTTTCATGCGAAAATTTGTGAAATTTGATAGAATTTTACTACAAAAAAGCAAAATTTAAATCTTTTTTGCGTGTTTAAATTCGTAACACTGCTTGTCAAAATTTGCAAAATTTAGCCAAAATTTCACTATTTTTTAAATTTAATATGTATAATTTCGTAACATTTTTAAAATTTTAGGAAATCAAATGTCTGAAATATCACTCGTTTTACTCGCCGCTGGGGATTCTATGCGCTTTGCTAGCCCAGTAAAAAAGCAGTGGCTTCGCATAGGTGATGATCCGCTGTGGCTACATGTCGCCAAAGATCTCGCAAAAAAGGCAAATTTCGCAAAAATCGTAATTGTTGCTAATCCGCAAGATTTAAAATACATGCGCTCATTTTGCGATGAATTCGAATTTGTTTCCGGTGGCGATATGCGCCAAAAATCGCTTAAAAACGCCCTTGAAATGGTGCAAAGCGAGTTTGTTTTAGTAAGCGATGTAGCCCGGGCTAGTATTTCTCAAAATCTCATAAACTCACTACTTGAAAATTTAGGCAAATTTGACTGCGTAAGCCCATATTTAGGCGTAAATGACACGGCGTATTTGGGCGAGTGCGAGATAGCGCGCGATGAGATTAAACTAATCCAAACCCCGCAACTCTCGCGCACAAATTTGTTAAAAAAAGCCTTACAAAGCGAAAAAATTTTCACAGATGATAGCCTTGCGATAAAAAGCGTAGGCGGGACTTTGGGCTTTGTAAAAGGCGAAATTTCGGCTAGAAAAATCACGCGAATTTGCGATTTAGAAAATTTTGATTTTCCTAGCGTTTGCACGGAGATATTTTGCGGAAATGGCTTTGATGTGCATGCGCTAGAAGCTGGCTCGTTTATCACGCTTTGTGGCGTAAAAATACCGTGCGAGTATTCGCTCATCGCTCACAGCGACGGCGATGTGGCGATTCACGCGTTAATCGATGCTATGTGTGGGGCAGCTGGGATTGGCGATATTGGCGAGCTTTTTCCTGACACGGACAACGCTTACAAAGGGATTGATTCGAAAATTTTGTTACAAAAAGTAACAGATAAAATTCACCGCTATGGCTTTGAAATCGTAAATGCTGATATTACCATAATGGCGCAAAAGCCCAAACTAAGCCCATACAAAGAGCAAATGCGAAAAGCTTTGTGCGAAATTTTAGCCACGCGCAAGGTAAATGTCAAAGCCACCACCACCGAAAAACTAGGCTTTGTGGGCCGAAGTGAGGGCATTGCGGTGATTGCAAGTGTGAATTTAAAGTATTTTGACTGGAAAAAACTGCTTATCAAGGATTAGTTTTGAAAATCTTAATCGCCGAAAAGGAAAGCTACCTGGCAAACTCACTTAGCCTAAAACTAAGCGCGCTAAACCACCAATGCACCGTGGTTTCCACCCTGCCACTAGCCCTGAACGCTGGGGAGTTTGACGCCGTTTTGCTCTCATCATCGTGGGGAAGTGGCGATTTGCTAAGCGTGATTGCGCGCCACAAAAACGCAATCGTGATAATGCTAGTCTCATACATCAGCAACGACACGGTTACAGCGCCCATAAATGCGGGCGCGACGGATTATATTTTAAAGCCGTTTATGATAGAAGATCTCATCAAAAAGCTCGATCACTACGCGTATTTTAAGCAAATTTTGTGTGAAAAAGAGCGAAATGACGAACTCTTACGCGCGCTAAAAGAAATTTACGACACACCAAAAATAAACGCGCAAAAGCTCAAATTTCCGCTTTTTTTAAAGGGTTATGATGAAATTTCACGCCTTTTATGCGCTCATCAAATCGCCCAAAATTTTGGCGTAAAAATCATAATCGCTAATGGCGAGGATTGCGAAAACTTAAAAATAAAAAACGAAATTTTATTCGTGCAAAAATTTGATAAAACATCACCTGCCAAAAGAGCGCAAATTTTATCAAATTTTGCCGAAAAACGGCTAGTTTTGGAGGTTTGCTCTATGGAATTTAGCGAAAACTCAAATGAAATTTTACTCTCTCCATACTGCGCAAAAAATAAAATTTTAAGCCTGGAAGAGTATTTGAAATTTGCGATTTTAGCGCATCAGGGCGAGTATTTCGACTCTGAACTCGCCTCGATTTTGGGGATTTCGCGAAAATCGCTTTGGGAAAAGAGAAAAAAATATGGTATCACGCGAAAAAAATAGCATTGAGATTTCAAAAAGCGAGCTTTGCGCCCTACACCTTTTAAAATTTGGGGCATTTGGGGGCGAAGATAGGCTAAAAAACGGCAAAAATTTCGCCTTTGTAGCGGGGAAATTTAGAGTTGGCGCAGAGGTAAATTTAATCTGTGAAGGCGAAATTTGCGGAAAATTAAAAATTATTTCATCGCAAAAAATCACAGACGACGAAAAACAAAACTCCGTTTTTGAAAACAAACGCCCAGGAAATGAGGCGATTAAGGGCGAGCTCAGCCTAAATTCGCGCATAATTGGTGATGAGTTTGAGGAATTTTTCGCGCGAAAATCAAATTTCAAAAATCCCAAAATTTCAGCCTTTTTCACCATGGCAGATCCCTTGCACAGGGTGCATGAAAGGTTACTTCGCCTGATGATAGACAAGGCTGATTTTGTGGTGATTTTTTTGGTAGGTTCGAGCAGAAGCGACGCATTTAGCGCAAATTTGCGCAAAAAAACCTTGGAGTTTTTGTGCGAAAATTTCCTTGTAAAAGGGCGGGTTTTACTCATAGATTTAAACGATTTTAGCGCGCTAAATAACCACTCAGACCCCACGCTTGAATGCGCCATAGCGCACAATTTAGGCATAAACAAGGTCGTCTTTGGGCAAAAACACAAGCATGTGGCGGGGTATTTCGACCACGGCGATATGCACTCTGTGCTGGATTTTTGCGATTACGAAAATTTCGAAATTTGGCTCATGCCAGAGTATGTGTATTGCAACAAATGCAAGGTTCTTTCCAGCGTGAAAAACTGCCCGCACGGCTCGCACCACCATGTGCATTATCACACGCGCAATCTCAAAGCCATGCTCTATGCTGGGATTTTGCCGCCTGCGCTTTTTATGCGAAAGGAGATTTCGGCGATGATTTTGGCCCAGCTTTTTCCTAATCGCTTCGCCGATTTACAAGCCCTTTATGATGATTTGTTCCCTAACGACGGGCTTATCGAGCCTAGAAGTGAGAGTGAATTTTATGAAGAGTTAATGAGGCTGTATCAAACCAGCGCGCTAAAAACTTGAAATTTTGAAATTTAAAAGGAGAAAATTTGAATAAGTTATTTGTTACATTTTTTGGAAGTGGGCTTTTGCGACCTGCGCCTGGGACTTGGGGGAGCGTGGCAGGCTGGATTGTAGGGCTTGTGATTTTGGCATTTGTGGGGGGAACGACGCTGTTTTTGTGCGCTGCTCTGGTTTTTGTAATCTCGCTAAAAATAATCGACGAATACGAAAAACATGTCGGCTCGCACGATAATAGCGAAATCGTAATCGACGAGGTCGTGGGCGTGTGGATCGCTATGAGCATCGGTGCTAGCGTGGGCGAGGTGTATGAGTTAGATTTCGCGCAAATTATTTCTGGCTTTGAAGCTAGCCGCCTTTCGTGGCTTGCGATGATTTTATCCCTTGTGCTATTTAGGGTTTTTGATATATGGAAGCCATCTATCATAGGGCGCGCCGATCGCGATATCAAGGGTGGTCTGGGCGTGATGAGCGATGATATTTTGGCTGGATTTTTCGCTGGGCTTGGGGTTTTGATTATTTTTTCGTTGATGATTAAATTTGGACTTGGAGGGCTGATTTTTTAATCAGCCTCTTATTTTCCAATAGGATAGTTCATATTTTGTAATTTTTTAAATGTTTGCAATGCATGGAATTTTTTACAACGCTCATTTTTCCTATTTGTAGGAGTTAGGGTCAAATAATACCCACTAACACCACCGTCATGAACCGTAATATCAGCGCAAAATACCATACTGTTTTTTGATTTTACACCAACTCCAAATGGTATTGGTTTGTTTAATTCAACTGTCGAATTCAACATATCGTCACTAAATTGACGCACGCTAGTCATATTGCTAAGCAATCTCAATCTACCTTGTGCTTGATAATCAGATCGCATATCCTTAAATGTACGATCTAAATCACTAACCGCTGCCGCAGCTATCGGTCCATCTGTTAGTCCAGTGATTTTCGGCCACACAACCTTAACGCCGAAAAAAATCACAACTATGATTAAAATCAAACTACCTAGTCCGCTACCGCCTGCTCCGCCTTTGCTCATCTTTTCACTCCTTCATCGATATTTTTTGAAATAGCCTCTATTTTGCTAGAAAACATATAATTTTCATAACTCTTTTGAATATATGCCTTCAAAAGCTCGCCCACATCTACATGCAAACCATCTTTTGCAATCTCGCGCCAGTCCCGCTCGAAGCTGAGCGCAAACTCATCTTCTAGGCTAATAGAATACTCTTTACTCAAAGATTTGCTTGTAAATTTAACTGAAATTTCTCTCATTTTTAGTTGTCAAATTCATCTTTTGCAAAAATTTCATCTAGTTTTTTGCTAAGCTCCTCGTCGCTTAGTTTGCGATACTCGGCGTCCTCTTCTAGCGTGCCAAGCTGCATACTAATCGCCTCATTTTGCGCTTTGATACCAACTAGCTCTGCGCGCAATCTCGCGTTTTCTTCCCTAGCCTCGCTGTATCTTCTGATAAGCTCCTCGACCTTTTGACCCAAACTCTCGACTTTTTTTTCTTCGTCAAAGATTGATTCCATATTTGTCCTTTTTTAGATATAATTTAAAGTTTTTATTCTAACCAAATTTAGCTTTAAAATAAAGGAAAAATTTGCAAAATTTTAAAATATCATCAAAATTTACCCCAAGTGACGATCAAAAAAACGCGATAGAAAAAATCGTGCAAGGCATTAAAAACGGCGAAAAATATCAAACGCTACTCGGAGTTACCGGAAGCGGAAAAACCTTTACTATGGCAAATATCATCGCAAATTTGCAAATTCCAACTCTCATAATGACACACAACAAATCCCTTGCAGCGCAACTTTATAGC
>JAGBJQ010000035.1 GCA_017934385.1 Campylobacter sp.
AATGACAGCAAATTTGCGTTTTGGAATTTTTAAGTCGTAGATTGCTTTGCTTTCTGCGAAAGCTCGCAATGACAAATCGAGCGTAAATTTTGCTAATCTGTCATTGCGAGATTTACGAAGTAAATCGAAGCAATCTACGAATTTAAAATTCCCGCCGCTAAATTTGCAAAATTACTGACCTGAAATTTTAAAAAACAAAAACAATCAAAACTACACAAATTTGGCTAAAAATATAAAGAATTATTAATTCAAATTTCGCTAAAATGATGAGTTTTGAAAAGGAATTTTATGGATTACAACACGCTAAAAAAAATATTTTTTAAATTTCAGCCAGAAACTGCACATCATATCGCAGAATTGGGGCTTCGCACACTAAGCGTAGTTCCGTTTGGACTGGAAATTTTAGCCAAAAATACAACCTACAAAGATGAAATTCTAAATCAAAAAATCTGGGGGTTAAATTTTGAAAATCCGCTTGGAATCGCCGGTGGATTTGACAAAAATGCAACCATGATTGCCCCACTTTACGCCCTTGGATTCGGGTATGCTGAGTTTGGGACATTTACACCAAAACCCCAACCAGGCAACGCCAAACCGCGCCTTTTCCGCCTAGTCGAAGAAGAAAGTATCCAAAACGCAATGGGCTTTAACAACGAGGGTGCCGAGGCTATCACAAATCGCGTGCGCAAAATTTACCCAGCCAAATTTCCGCTTGTCGCAAACATTGGCAAAAACAAAATCACGCCAAACGAAAACGCTCTAAGCGATTATGAAATTTTAACTCGCAAATTTGAGGGTCTTTGCGATATTTTCGAAATCAACATTAGCTCGCCAAATACGCCAAATTTGCGGGCTTTGCAAGATGAGAGTTTCATAAAAGAAATTTTATCTATGATGAGAGAGATTACCAAAAAACCAATTATCCTAAAAATCGCCCCCGATATGAGCGCGCAAAAGGCCGTGTCGCTATGCTCGTGTGCCATAGAGGCTGGGGCAGATGCCCTACTAGTAAATAACACTAGCATTGATTACTCGCTAACGCCCAAAGCAAGGGATTTTGGCGGAATTAGCGGCAGGTTAATCACGCAAAAATCGCGCGAACTTTTCCGCGCAGTATCTAGCGAGCTATTTGGCAAAGCGGTGCTGATTAGCTGTGGCGGTATAGATAGCGGCGTCGAGGCCTACACCCGCATAAAAGACGGCGCAAGCCTAGTTCAAATTTTCACAAGTTTTATTTTCAAAGGCCCTAAAATAGCCTATAATATCAACTCCGAGTTAGCTTCACTATTGCGCCAAGACGGACTAGCAAATATCACAGAAGCAATCGGTTTAAATTTAAAAAAATGAGGTTTTTATGTTTGCAAAATTCAATAAAATCACGCTAGAAAACGGCTTAGCCGTCTATCACATACCGGTAAATTTAGGTAGCGATGTCATCAGCGTCGATCTATTTTACGATGTGGGTTCAAAAGACGAAGTCATGGGCAAAAGTGGCATAGCCCACATGCTCGAACACCTAAATTTCAAATCCACAAAAAACCGCAAAGCTGGCGAATTTGACGCCATTGTAAAAGGTTTTGGTGGCGTAAATAACGCAAGCACAGGCTTTGATTTCACGCACTATTTCATCAAATGCGAGCGCTCAAATCTAGCCACCTGCCTCGATTTATACGCAGATATCATGGAAAATTTAAAGCTCGAAGAGAGCGAGTTTTTACCAGAGCGAAATGTGGTTTTAGAAGAGAGACTTTGGCGCACGGATAACGATCCGTTCGGGTATCTGTTTTTTAGGCTATATAACAGCGCCTTTGTTTATCACCCATATCACTGGACGCCGATTGGATTTAGAAGCGATATAGAGGGCTGGAAAATCGAGGATATCAGGGAATTTCACGCTAAATTTTATAATCCAAACAACGCAGCACTGCTAATCAGTGGCGATATCGACGAAAATAGCGCGTTTGAGCTAGCCAAAAAGAGCTTTTCGCATATCAAAAATCGCTGCGAAAAATCGCATGTTTGCGCGCCAGAACCAGAGCAAGACGGCGCTAGATTTAATCTCATACACAAAGACTCTCATGTCCAAATCGTGGCAACCGCCTTTAAAATCCCGCCATTTAACCACGCTGACGCAGCCAGCATAAACGCTCTTTGCGACTATCTTGGCGGTATGAAAAGCTCGCTTTTGCAACGAATTTTAGTCGATGAGAAAAAGCTAGCCAACCAAATCGATGTCTATAATCTAGCCAGCAAACATGAAAATTTAATGATAATTTTCGGCGTTTGCAACACTGGGGTCAGTGGCGAGAGGCTAAGAGATGAAATTTTTGCTATCCTAGAAAATGCCAAAAATTCTCAAATCAGCGATGATGAAATCACAAAACTTAAAAATTCAGCCAAATCAAGCCTAATTTACTCCATGGATAGCGCTAGCAAGGTGGCTAGCATTTATGGCTCATATATCATCAGAGGCGATTTGGACGCGCTGTTTAAACTCCAAAGCGATATCGAAAACATCTCAGCGCAAAATTTAAACGAAACTATGAAAAAATATCTCAAATTTAAAAATTCAACCACATTGATTTTACGAAAGGAAAACGATGAATAAAAATGTAATTATCGGTTCAATGACCGCATTAATCACGCCGTTTAAAGATGGCAAACTTGACGAGCAAACCTACGCCAAACTCATAAAACGCCAAATCGATAACGGCATAAATGTCCTAGTCCCTGTCGGTACCACAGGCGAGAGCGCCACATTGACCCACGATGAGCACAAAGTCTGCATAGAAATCGCAGTCGATACCTGCAAAAACACAGGCGTCAAAGTCCTAGCAGGTGCCGGCTCAAACGCCACGCACGAGGCTGTGGATTTAGCTAAATTTGCGCAAGCGCATGGGGCCGATGGAATACTCTCTGTCGCGCCATACTACAACAAACCGACCCAAAAAGGCTTGTATCTGCACTACAAAGAGATTGCAAACTCTATCGAAATTCCAGTGCTTTTATACAATGTCCCGGGTAGAACAGGGTGTAATATCGACACAGAGACCATAATCAAGCTTTTTAACGATTGCGACAATATTTACGGCGTAAAAGAGGCAAGTGGCAGTATCGATAAATGCGTGGATTTGCTAGCGCATGAGCCGAAACTAAGCGTGATTAGTGGCGAGGACGCGATAAACTACCCTATCCTATCAAACGGCGGAAAGGGCGTCATCTCCGTAACTGCAAATTTATTGCCTGATTATATTTCAAAGCTCGTAAATTTTGGACTAAATAGCGATTATATCAAGGCAAAAGAGATTAATGATGATTTGTATGCTATAAACAAAATTCTCTTTTGCGAAAGCAATCCAATCCCGATAAAAGCGGCAATGTATATCGCTGGGCTAATGCCAACTTTGGAGTATCGCTTGCCACTTTGCGAGCCTAGCAAGGAAAATTTAGCTAAAATTGAAGCTGTTATGAAACAATACAATATCAAAGGATTTTAATGATAGAAACTATCAACGAATTTAAAGGAAAAACCCTAGTAATCAGCGGTGGAACGCGCGGAATCGGTCGCGCGATTGTTTTGGAATTCGCCAAAGTTGGCGTAAATGTCGCCTTTACCTACAACTCAAACGAAGAGTTAGCCAAAACCCAAGCAGCGGAGTTAGAGAAGGAATTTGGCATTAAAGCAAGGGCGTATGCGCTAAATATCTTAGAGCCAGAGACCTACAAAGAGCTATTTGAAAAGATCGATGCGGATTTTGATAGAGTGGATTTTTTCATCTCAAATGCCATTATTTCGGGTCGCGCGGTGGCTGGTGGATACACTAAATTTATGAAGCTAAAACCACGCGGGATTAACAATATCTTTACCGCGACCGTAAATGCCTTTGTCGTGGGCTCACAAGAAGCAGCCAAACGCATGGAAAAGGTAGGTGGTGGCAGTATAATCAGCCTAAGTTCGACTGGAAATTTAGTCTATATCGAGCATTACTCAGGGCATGGCACTGCAAAAGCGGCAGTTGAGGCTATGGCAAGATACGCTGCAACCGAGCTTGGCGAGAAAAATATCCGCGTAAATGTCGTAAGTGGCGGACCAATCGAAACAGACGCGCTAAGAGCTTTTACAAATTATGAAGAAGTGCGCGACAAAACAGCCGAGCTATCACCACTTAATCGCATGGGACAGCCGACAGATTTAGCAGGTGCGTGCCTGTTTTTGTGTTCGAGCAAGGCTAGTTGGGTTACAGGTCATACATTTATCGTCGATGGCGGAACGACTTTTAAATAAAATTTGGAAAAAATATGTGGAATTTACCAAATAT
>JAGBJQ010000036.1 GCA_017934385.1 Campylobacter sp.
AGCGACGCCCAAGGAAACTTGTGTGTAAAAGTAGGTGATGACATTAAAGTCGCGATAATCGGAAGTAGAGGTGGTCGCCCGGTCGTATCATATAGAAAAGCTATAAAAAAAGAAAAAGTTAAAGCATTTATCGATTCTTACGATGAAAATGCAGAAAATGTATATGATGTCAAAATCGTCTCTTTTAACAAAGGCGGTTATGTTTGCGTTAGCGAAGATGATGTTGAGTTTTTTATGCCACGCTCTCAAAGTGCGCTTAAAAACCCAAATGGCGCTATCGGCAAGACTTTTAAAGTAAAAGTTCTAAAAGTAAATGAAGATGAGCTAAGCATCGTGGTTTCACGCAAAAAATTACTTGATGAGGACCGCAAAGCTAGCAAAGAAATCATCGAAAAAATCGTAGCTACTGAGGGTGTCATCGAAGGCACAGTCAAAAAAATCACAACTTATGGTATGTTTGTCGATGTAGGTGGCGTAGATGGTCTAGTTCATTACAGCGAAATTTCATACAAAGGCCCTGTAAATCCTAGCTCACTTTACAAAGACGGCGACAAAGTCCCAGTCAAAGTCGTCAAATACGATAGCGACAAAAAACATCTATCTCTTTCAATCAAAGCTGCAATGCCAGATCCTTGGAACGAGATCAAAGACAGCCTAGAAGTCGGCGACACAATCCGCGTAAAAATCAGCAATATCGAGCCTTATGGCGCATTTGTTGATTTAGGCAACGATATCGAGGGATTTTTGCACATTAGCGAAATTTCATGGGATAAAAATATCAAAAATCCAAAAGACTTCATCAGCGAGGGCGAAGAAATCGATGTAGAAGTCGTAGAAATCAACCCAGATGAAAGAAGACTAAGAGTAAGCCTTAAAAACTTGCTTCCAAAACCATTTGATGAATTTTTGGCAAAATACAAAGTCGGCGATGTGGTAAAAGGTGCAATCACAACAATCACAAATTTCGGCGCATTTGTTAGAATCGACGGAGTAGAGGGTCTTTTGCACAATGAAGACGCTTCTTGGGATAGAAACGAAAAATGCAAAAATTTATTCAAAATCGGCGATGAACTAGAAGTCAAAATTATCAAAATCGACAACGACACACAAAAAATTTCACTAAATCGTAAAGAGCTAGGTGATAGCCCGATTAGCGATTATGCGAAATCTCACAAACAAGGCGATGTCGTAAAAGGTAAAATTCGCGATATCAAAGATTTTGGAATCTTCGTAGAGTTAGAAGGTGGCGTAGATGCGCTACTTCGCAAAGAGGATTTGGGCGATAAGAGCGCAGATGAGATCAAAATCGGCGATGAAATCGAAGCTGCGATCGCATTTATTGACGAAAAGAAAAATCGTATTCGCCTAAGTGTTCGCAGACTAGCTCACCAAAAAGAGCGCGAGCTTTTAAACGAAGTAAATGGCGATGACGAAAAAATGACTTTGGGAGATCTTATTAAAGATCAACTAAAATAACCCCGCTTGCAAGGCAGTTTTGCCTTGCAACTCCACATACAAAATAGGAGAAATTTATGAAAACTGTAATAGTTTGCGACGCAATCCACAATATAGGTTTTGAACTTCTCTCAAAAGAATCAGATATCCATGTAATCGACGCTACCGATGTCCCAAAAGACGAGCTTTACGGTATGCTTGGCGATGCAGATGTAGCAATCACTAGAAGCTCGACTGCGGTAGATGAGAAATTCTTAAATTCAGGAACTAATCTCAAAGCTATCGTGCGCGCAGGTGTGGGCGTGGATAACTGCGATATCGACGGCTGCTCTAAGCGTGGAATTATCCTTATGAATGTCCCTACGGCAAACACAATCGCCGCTGTGGAGATGACTATGTGCCACCTGCTAAATGCCGCCCGCAAATATGTAAATTCGTGCAATGATTTGAAAATCAATCGCATTTGGAAACGAGAAAAATGGTATGGCACTGAGCTATACAAAAAAAGCTTAGGCATTATTGGTTTCGGCAATATCGGCTCTCGCGTGGGTGTGCGCGCACTTGGCTTTGGTATGAGCGTCATCGCGTATGATCCATATATCGATCCAGAAAAGGCCACAAAACTAGGCGTGAAATACACTACGAATTTCGATGATATCCTAGCGTGCGATTTCATCACAATCCACACGCCAAAAAACCGCGAAACTATCAATATGATTGACGAGCCACAAATTGCGAAGATGAAAGACGGTGTGCGCCTCATAAACTGCGCGCGCGGTGGATTATACAACGAAGTAGCCTTAGTAAAAAATCTAAAATCAGGCAAAATCGCATATCTTGGCATAGATGTTTTCGACAAAGAACCAGCCACTTCACATGATTTCTTAGATATCGAAAATTTAACCGCCACTCCGCACCTTGGAGCGAATACTTTGGAATCACAAAGAAATATCGCGGTCGAAGCTGCTGAGCAAGCTATCAGCGCAGCACGAGGTATCAGCTACCCAAATGCGCTAAATTTACCAATCAAAGCAGAAGATTTGCCAGCTCAAATCGAAGCGTATGTGGATTTGATATCAAAAATGGCATATTTAGCCGCCCAAATCAACAAAGGTCCGATAAAATCTATCAAAATCGAGGGCAGTGGCGAGATTTCACAATACCTAAATTCAATGCTAGTTTTTGCTATCGTGGGCGCAATGCACGATAGTTTGGGCGATTCGCTAAATTATGTCAATGCGAAATTCTTAGCCGATGAGAAGGGTATCGAGACCGAGTATAAAGAGTGCGTGGGCAGTATCTACAAAAATGAGATTGGCGTTACGATTATCACAGACAAGGATACTTCGAGCGTCGTGGGCACGGTCTTTGACGGCAAAGAGGGTCGCATCGTAAATGTCAATGGATTTAAAACTGACTTCAAGCCAAAAGGCAAGATGATAATCTTCAAAAACACCGATGTCCCAGGCGTCATCAAAAACATAAGCACGATTTTAGCCGACGAGAATATCAATATCGCTGACTTCCGCCTAGGCAGAGGCGAGGACGGCAGCGCACTAGCCGTGATTTTGGTCGATTCTCAGGTGCAAAAATCAGTCCTCGAAAAGCTCGCCAAACTCGACACTTGCCTCATGGTGCGCTACGCATCGCTATAAATTTAGCCAAATTTAATGTGGGGGTTATAATAACGATTTTGTTATAACCCCAAAAGAAAGAAATATGATAAAAAATTTAGAAATTTACGCAAAAAACTCAGGCAAAACCCGTGATAATATCGCTTATCGCATGGCGAAATTTTGCACCTTGGCACTTAGCGCGCAAAGCTTCACTCTTGGCGAGCTTAGCAAAGAGCTAGGCGTGGGCGCAGATACGCTAAAACGCGATATAAAGGCGCTACAAAATCACGGATTTGAGTTCGCAAAGAGTGGTGGCGAAATCCGCGCAAACTGCGTTGGGGGGGGGGTTTCTAGATACCTGCTCGCTTAATCTAGCGCGAAATTTAGGCGTTAGCGAGATTTTTCCTAGCTTTGGAAGCGAGGAAATCACAGACCTGCTAAACGGCGTTTATAAAATTGACGCCAAATTTGACAAATTTGCCCCAAATTCCACGCTCAAAAGGGATTTTGAGGAGATTTGCTACGCTATCAAAAATCACAATATTTTAAATTTCACTTACTCTGGCAAGGAGCGCACCGCAAAGCCTTATGTCTTTATTTTCCGCCTTGGGGTGTGGTATGTGCTCTGCGATGAAATGGGCGTTTTAAAGACCTTTACATTTGAGAAAATTTCAAATTTAGATGTTTTGGAGCAAACCTTTTCGCCAGAAAATAAAAAACTAGCCCAAATCAAAGAAAACAAAAACCACTGGTTTTCATCTAGTCCCATAAATGCGAGATTGCGCGTGGATAATACTGCACTTGGATTTTTAAAACACAAGAAATTTTTTATAAAACAAGAAATCATAAATCAAAATGATAAATTCGCCACGCTTGCCGTAACTGCGGCGTTTGAAGATGAAATTTTAAATTTCGCAAAACTCTATCTGCCATATATCAAAATCATCGAACCAGCGAATTTGCAAAGCAAATTTGAAAAAATTTTGCAAGATTATCTAAAAAATGGTGGAAATTTATGAGAAACGACAAACCTTGTCGCAAGAGTTTCGTAAAATACTATAAATTTTTACGAAAGGATGAAAAATGTGGAAGTTTTTCTTAGGTTTAGGTGTAGGTGCGATAGCAGGAGTAGGAGGAAAAATATGTTAAATGAAAAGTATATGCATATGATGATGCGTTTATTAATAACACCAGATGATAAATTGGATGAAAATTTGAAAAAGCAAAAGAGACAATTAGTAGAAAAATTATCTAAACAACAGGAAAGTTTAGAAAAATTGCAACAAAATGAAGAAAGCAATTGTAAGAATTTAAAAAAGTAAATTTTATAAAGAAGAAAAAAATGACAAATTTATTTCCTTATGAGTATTCATTTGCTAGTGCAAAACAAATTACAAGGTTGCAAAATTTAGCATTATTAGAACAACAAATAAGCGATTTAGAATTTGAAGCAGATAGCATAATCAGGCGTTATGGCAAGTTAAAAAATAATGCTGATAGCTTAGATTATATGGTTGCTTTTGCTAGTGGTGCTATTGCTGGGGCTATTGATATAATTTGGGTCGGTGCTTTTGATTTTGATAGGGGTAGGCAGTGGGGTAGCGAAAAAGTCAATGACTTTGTTCAAAAAGTTGCTAAATGGCAAGGATACAAAGGCGATAAATTAGATGGTGCTATAAAATTTTTAGAAGATAAATTTCCTATTGCTGCCGATAAAGCTACGGCTGAATTTGGCGGTGGCTTAGGGCACCATTTGCGTGATTTTTCACATCACCCCACACCAATCGGGCTAATGTTTTCTTTGCTTACGCAATTTACTGGCAATGTGTATGGCACAGACACGGCAGGGGCTTTTATGATAGTTCCGTTAAAAGATAATACGCTCATCGGAAAAAATATATATGAAAAAATTCTTTTTGGAGTAGTTTATTGGTTTTTTCACATGGTTAGCGATATGGCTGGTTCTAGCGCCACAGCTGGGGCTGGAACTGGGCTTCCCGGACCTATTGTGTCGCTCTTAAAAGAAATTTCATCTTTGCCTATTTTTCAAAATTTAAAAAATGAAAGTGGAAATTCTGAATTTTCTGTATTTATTTCAAAATTGTTTAACGGCACATTATTTTCCGAGCGTGATGAAAATGGAAAAATTATAAAAGAGAGCATAAAACCTTTTGATTTAAGGGGCGAAATTGGCGTAGCTTATGAACTTTCTAGGCAAGCATTGCCCGTAATCATAAACGAGTGTGTTGTTAGGGCGTTTTATTTTATTCGTCGTTTTACTATGGAAATAAGAGAGCAGAAAATTTCAAATTTTAATGATTTAAAATACATAGATTGGCAAGTCGTTTTGCCGTTTAATAACGGCACGATTAAACGAATGCTGACTATTTCATCTGCAACTTTCACTGCCATAGATTTAGCTGACGCATACATACAGAAAAATATTTTGCGTGTGAATTTTATAGGTGTTGCAAGACTTTGTTTGGCTGTGCTAGATGATTTGAAATTTCATGCCAAGTTAGCCAAACAATATAGAGCTGATATGGAGCGAATTTGTGGAAAAATCATAGAACTATTACAAATTTATGAAAGCGAACTTAGGAGTTATATCAATGAGTATTTAAGCGACCATATAGCCGAATTTGACAAAGCATTTTCTCGTATGAATGATATGTATAAATTAGGCGATATTGACGGCTTTATAAAAAACGCAAATTTACTTACACAAAATTTAGGGGGTGAAACACAATTTAAAAATTTTGATGAATTTAATGCTTTGATTGAAAAAGGCGAAATTTTTAAAATTTAATAAGAAAGGAAAAATATGCAAATACAAGATAAACTCATTTTATTATTGCTAGCGATAAATATAGACGGCAAAACAAAAAAGGAAGAAGAACTTTTTAGGCAAGTTGCTAAACAATATGGTGTAAGCGAGAAAGATATATTAAAAGTAAAAAGCGAAGTAAATTCGTTGCTTGGAAGTGGGGAGTCAGTTAGGGATATATTTAAAATTTATGGCCAAGATGCTATGGAAAATAGTGAGAGCAATGAAATTGATAAGACGCAGTTTCTTTGGACGCTTGTAAATATGGGCTTCATAGACGGCGATTATTCTGATAATGAGCGAAGTTTGGTCGATCTTTACTGCGAATTTGCAAGGCTAGATAAAATATTTGCAAGAGAATTTGAAGATATAGCTAAGGCTATGGTTGCAGTAGTAGAGCAAAAGAAATTCTTACAAAACTCAAAAATAAGTTCTCACAAGTCTGAAATTTTGAGTAAAGAATTAAATAAAAACCAAGCTGTGCTAGAAAATAGCATAAAAGAGTTAATTTCACTTTCGGTTACATTAAAATAAAGGAGAGAATATGCCATTACCATTTATACCTATTATATTGGGAGGAGTAGCATTAGCGACTGGTGCTTATGGCGTTAAAAAGGGCTATGACGCTTATGAAGACAATGAAACAGCAAATAGAGTAAATGACCGAGCAAACGAAACTATCGAAGATGCAAAAAAGCTTATCGAAGCTCATAGAAAAGCAAGTGGAACAGCGCTTGAAAATTTGGGCGAGAAAAAACTTTTTATCTTAAATAACGAGATAAAAAATTTAGTCGATACGATTGAGACAATCGAATTTGATGAAAATAGCAAAAGGCTTCAAGAACTTGGCAAATTTAAGATAGATAAAAGCGAATTTGCAGAACTTAAAGAGATGAGTGGTTTTGCTTCATCTATACTAGGCGGAGTTGGTGCAGGTGCTATGGGCGGTGCGCTAACTGCTTTTGGTGCGTATGGTGCAGTAGGGTTTTTTGGAGCAGCTGCTAGCACAGGCACAGTGATTGGCACGCTTAGTGGTGCAGCTGCTACAAACGCTACTTTGGCGTTTTTAGGTGGCGGAAGTTTGGCAGCTGGTGGCTTAGGAGTAGCGGGTGGAACTGCTGTGCTAGGAGGTTTGGTCGCAGGTCCAGCACTGGCGGTGATTGGATTCATAGCTAGTGAAAAAGCAAGTGCGCTAAAAGATGAAGCCTATGCAAATTTATCAAAAGCCGAAAAATATGCGCAGGAGCTAAAAACTGCAAGCGTGGCGTGCGACGGCATAAGAAGACGGGCGGATATGTTTTTTAGGCTTCTTGTGAGATTGAGCGCACTAGCTATGCCGATAAATGAGGAGTTGCTTGCCATAGCCCAAAAATACAAAGACCCAAGCACCGGCAAAGCAAAGTTAGAAAATTTTAATGACGATGAGTTAAAAGTTTATTTGTGCGCTGATTCGGTATTAGAAAGTATTAAAATTGTGCTCGATACACCACTTTTAAACGAAAAAGGCGAATTAACGCAAGATTCACAGCGAGTGGCGTTAGAACAATCTGACGAAATTTACGAACTAGAAAATCAAAGATAAAATGGGCTTTGATTGCACGAAATGCGGGGAGTGTTGCAGGCATATCGCAAATATTCCCCAGCTTAGCAAATTTGATAGGGGCGATGGCGTTTGTAAATATCTGCGTGGCCACGAGTGCGATATTTACGACAATCGCCCTGAAATTTGCAATGTAGAAAAAATGTATGAGAAATATTTTTCGCATTTATATTCTCGCGATGAATTTTATAAATTAAACGAAGAAGCGTGTGAAATGCTACAAAATAAAAACTTTAAAAATTTACAAATTTAGCGTTTGGCAATTTCAATTTACAAAATTTCGCCAAACGCTAAATTTCACCTAAATTTATCTTCCAAAAATTTTGCCAAATTTGGCTTGGAGTTTGTTTAAAAATCCCTTTTTTGTAACAAGCCCTTCGATAAATTCGTCATAAGTCGTATTGTTGGCGCTCAAAAACCCCTCCAAATACTCATAGCTAGCCTTTATGCCAGAGCTATTTTCGATCTCGACTAGTTTTTTGTAAATTGGCTCGATTTGCTGGATTATCTCAGCTGGGGCTGGCGTGCGAAATGCCGTATGCTCCGATATAGCCGTGTGTCCGACGACCTTTTTGGTATGCGGGTCAATGACTTGATCGAGCTTGGCTATGACCCAGTAATACCTGCCGTCTTTGGCTAGATTTTTCACCGCAGCCGTAAATGGTCTGCCCTTAGAAATGCTATCCCACATTAGCTTAAATGCGATTTTTGGCATGTCTGGGTGTCTGACGATAGAGTGTGGTTTGCCGATGAGCTCGCCCTCGCTATATCCGCTAACCTCCAAAAAATAATCATTGACATAGGTAATGATACCACGAGGATCTGTCTTTGAAATGATGATTTTGTTAAAATCAAGTTCTATGGCCTCATCTTTTGGAATAGGTCGTTGCATATTTACCTCCTTTTTTTGTATATATTTTCCTTTTTGTTTTGGTATTTTAACATAAATTTTATAAATTTGTGTTATAATAGCGATTTATATTAATTCAATCAAAGGAAATTTCCAGTGAATAAAGCGGATACTATAAAAGCCGTTGAGAGATTTGTAAATTCGCAAGAAATGATGATGTTTCGCGTCAAAAAGGGGATTTATCAGGACTCAGCGCAAAATTTAGAGCAAGTATTTACTCCGTTTAAAGAATTCTATGCATTTTTAAAGGATCCTGCTAATAAGTTGCAAGAACTACTTGGAAATGTTGCGTATGATTCGATAGTAAGTTTCACAGAATCTAGCATTGAGCATTGTGATAAGATTTGGGGCACATATTTTGTCGAGACAAAGGGTTTGTTTAAATCAGGCATAAAATATGTCGAACCTGACTTTGTAGCGAAGGAAAAAGCCAAAGCTTACTACGACGATTTGGTCAAAAACAACGAAAAATTAATGGAATACATCGATATCGGATTACAACGCCTACACAGTTTGGAAGATAAATTATTTTTGTAATTTTATAAATTTGATATTAAATTTGTGGTTGCGCGGAGTGCGCAACCTTTTTATTTGCCCTCTTTTTCGGCTTTAATCTTAGCCAAAAACATACCGATTTCATCTTTTACACGAAGTTTCTCTCTTTTTAGAGAATCCACTTCTAAATCGCTCATATGCACTCTGCCCTCGACTGCGGCTGAGATTTGATGATCTAGTTCATCGTGTTTTTCAAACAACGCATCAAAGCGTGCATTTTTGCCTTTAAGTTCAGTGATTAAATCTCTGTATTCGTGAAACATAGTTTATCCTTTTGTGTGAAATAGCTCATTAGTTTAGCACAAAGGGGCTTAAAATTCGTATATATTACAATAAAAGAAAAAATTTATATTCGTAACACCAAAATTCAATTAATATTAAAATTTAGTCGCTATAATACTAATCCACTTTTAATAATATTCAAGGAGAATTTTATGTTTAAAAAAGCACTTTTATTCGTTGCATTGTGCATGTGTGCAAATGCCCACCAAATCGTTATCCAAAATATCGACACGAACAAATATGAAGTCAAATTTTGGGCTCATGGCGAGTATGAAAAATACGCCAGTGAGCAGTTGATCGCAGCTAATGGCTTTGATGAAAATCTAAAACCTATCAAAACAGGAATTGATTATAAATTTGACGACGCAAACGCCACGCCTGTCGTGCTGACAGCCAGCAAACCTGCTTTGATGAGCGGAATTTACGACGCTGGGTATTGGATAGAAACCGATGAGGGCGGAAGCTTCGTCAAAGGCGGATTAAAGAGCGTTAAAGGCGTGGTTTTTGCAAATTCAAGAAGCCTTAAAATCGGCAAAACTTATTTTTCGTGGAACGAAGCAATGCTAAGCCCGATAGGACTTGATTTCGAAATCATCGCCCTTGCAGATCCATTTTCACTAAAAGACGGCGACAAACTCCCTGTTTTGGTGCTCAAAAACGGCAAACCATCGCCAAAAACCAAATTTGAAGTCGGCGTGCATGAGGATTGGGAAATCAGCACAAATGAGTTTGGTATCGCGCTAATCCCTGTCGAAAAAGGGTTAAATGTCATCGCTGCTAAAAGCGCTAGGAGCGAGTATTCAGACCCTAATGCCAACAAACTTTTAATCCAAACCTCAATCACATTTGAGCGAAAATGAGAGTTTTAATCAGCGTTTTGTTTTGCGCTATTTTGGCGTTTGCACATGGGATTAGCTACAATATCACGCATGATAAAGCCGTGATAATCAATGCAAATTTTGCCACTTCTATCCCAGCCAAACACGCCAAAGTTCGCATTTATCAAGGAGATAGTGCGCTTGCTATGCAAATCGCGCAGACAGATGAAAACGGCAAACTAGCCTTTTTGCCACCCGCTCCCGGTAAATACCGCGTCGAAATAAGCGCGCAGAGCGATCACGGCGAGCACAGAAGTGAATTTAGCGTGGATATTGATGAGAATTTTGGCGTTAGCAAATACGACGAGCTAGCCTTTGCGAAATACCAAGGTCTGCTTAGCGTGATTGGAATTATTTTTGGACTTTTTGGCATTATTGCGCTAATAAAAAGTAAAAAACGCGCGATTTAGTGCAAATTTAAGGGTTAAATTTATATAAAATTATGTTCTCTTCCAAATTTCTGCTTAAATTTAGCCCTTTTTAAATTTCCCAGCGCATTTGATACCAGCTTTTATCGCCGAATTTTGACTTGCAAATTCCCTCATTTACAAAGCCAAATTTTTCGTAAAATTTCACCAAACACTCTTCGCAGGTTAGCACGATTCCGCTTTTTGCGCGCGCCCAGGCGTGTCTTTGTAGGGTGCGAATCAGCGCAGAGCCGATCCCTTGGGTCCTAAATTCTGGCACCACGCCAAGGCTTAGCCCCATTAGCCACGCGCCGTTTTTGTCGTGAAATTTAGTGCCAAAAAACATATCATCATCGAAATCTAGCTCGTTTGTGCATAGCGACACAATCTCGCCTATGATTTGATTATTTTCGCAGGCTACGAAAATATCATCAGCGAATTTCGCCAAAAACTCGCCAAAAGCCTCTTTGCTGACCCTTTGATTTGGCGGAAATGAAATGTCCTCTATGGCTTTGATAGCGTCCAGATCTGTGGTTTTCGCGCTTCGTATTTGCATAAATACTCCGAATTTTAAAATTTGAAGGAATTTAGGATTGCTAAATTTAGCCAAAAGCCAAATTTAGCAAAATTTTTGAGTTAAATTAGTTTTTAAACGATTCGATATATGCGTTTAAAATGCCGATTTGATCGTCGCTTATGCGAAGTTGGCCCTTCATTACTGCGCCCATACCATAATATCCCTTGCCGTCGTTTGCGGTGCCGTCTTTTAGGGCGTGGAGCTTCTCTAATCTCTCTTCGCTAGATAAATTTACGATAGGTGGGACTTTTGTGTAGGTTTTCTCGCCTTTTGCGCCGTGGCAAGCCACGCAGGTTTTATACAGCAATGCGCCTTGTTCTGCCACTTCTGGGCTTATGCTGGGCGCAGGAGCGGCTGCGGTTGCGTTCGTATCAGCTGTGGTTACAGCCGCATTGGTAGCGTTCGCCTCTGCACTTGGCTGGGTAGCAGTCGCGTTTGCCTCGGCCGCGACCTTGCTATTAGCGTTTGTTTCGCTTGCATTAGCAGGAGTCATATATGCGCCTAAATCCAAATTCGCCGCGTCTGGCATGGTTTCTACCGTGAGCTCTGGTGCTGCGTGAGCCAAAGAGCCCAAACAAAATACTGCGCAAGATATTAAAAACAATTTTCTTTTCATTTTTACCCCTTTCATAAAACACAGGATTATAGCGTAAAATTCTAATAAATTTTAAATTATCGCAAAATTTTTGGGTTAAATTTTGCATTTATTTAACCCAAATTTTGCCCTAAATAGGGCATTATTCGTTTATGCGCTCTGGGCCAATGTAGAGTTGGCGAGGGCGGACGATTTTGATAGTTTCTTGCTCTTTGAGCTCTATCCATTGCGCCATCCAGCCAGGGCTTCGTCCCATTACGAAGATTACGGCAAACATTTCTGTCGGGATTCCGAGCGCTTTTAGGATTAGACCTGAGTTGAAATCGACATTTGGATAGAGGTTGCGAGATACGAAATATTCGTCATTTAGCACGATTTCTTCTAATCTATTTGCCACACGGATTAAATTCGTATCGATTCCGATCTCTTCGATTAGCTGATTTCGCAGACCTTTTAGCACCTTGGCACGCGGATCGTAATTTTTATAGACGCGGTGTCCAAAGCCCATTAGGCGGAACGGATCGGATTTGTCCTTGGCCTTGGCGATGTATTTATCGACATTTTCTGGTGTGCCTATCATTTCTAGCTGGCGGATTACGCTTTCGTTCGCCCCGCCGTGCGCGTGTCCCCATAGTGCGCCGATACCTGCGCTTATGCACGCATAAGGGTGAGCGTGAGTAGAACCTACCGTGCGCACCGTCGTCGTTGAGGCGTTTTGCTCGTGGTCGGCGTGGAGCATAAGCACGCTATCTAGGGCTTTGACCTCGATTGGTTTAAGATCTACATGCGAGTGTGGGAAGCTTCGCATCATATACAAAAAATTTTCCGTAAATCCGCGCGCCAAATCAGGGTAAATGATAGGATAGCCTTTGGAGTGGCGATAATAAAACGCCGCAAGGGTAGGCATTTTGGCGACTAGCCGTTTTGCCATTTCCATGTATTCGTTAGGATCGTCAAAGCTCATATCCTTAGAGTAATACGCGCTAAGTGTCGCGATACATGCCTGCAAAACCGCCATAGGGTGGGCGCGATCTGGAAATGCGTCGAAAAGTTTTAGGATTTTTTCGTTGATAAATGAGCGGGTTTTTAGCTCGTATAAAAATGCGTTGTATTCCTCCTTGCTAGGCAGTTTTTTATTTAGCAGTAGATACACGACATCGAGGTAGCGTTTGTTTTTGGCTAGCCACGCGATATCGTATCCGCGGTGCATGAGCTCGCCCTTTTCGCCGTCAATGTATGTAATCGAGCTTTTGCACATGGCTGTGGAGGTGTAGCCCCTATCTAGGGTAAACATTCCAGTATCTTTGTAAAAATTCGAAATGTCAATTACGCTAGGACCCATTGTGCCATCAAGGATTGGGAAGTCGTATGTCGCGCCATTGCGGTTGTCGCGCAAGGTAACGGAGTTGGAAAATTGAGTTTCGCTCATCATCGCCCCTTTTAAAAAATCTAATCCGTGGATTATAGCTAAAATTTAGACATTTTATTAAACGAGATAGGATTAAAATTGTTAAATTTATTATTTTATCCCAACATATCCGCTTTGCTCGATGATTTCTTGACCTTGTGCGCTCAAAATCCACTCTAAAATTTTGGCGATATTTTCGTTTTTATTGTTTTTATCATACACAGCGTAAATTTCGCCGATTATCGGATATGAGCGGTTTTTGATATTTTCTTTGTTTGGATACACGCCGTTTAAGCTTAGCATTTTAACCTTGCCGTTTGCGACGAGAGTTTCGACATAGTAGCGAAACGAAAAGCCAATGGCTGAGCCGAAAAATCCAAGCGTATTTCGCTTCATTTTTTCATCTTTCATAAACGCGCTCATCGCACTTTGCGAACCGCTGCCTTCGTTTCGTTGGACAGCATCGATATATAAATTTGCCCCGCCAACCTGCGACCATTTTGTGATTTTTCCGCTATAAATTTCTTTGATTTGAGCGGTGCTTAAATTTGATACAGGATTATCCTTATGGACGATAAAAACAAAGGCTTCAAGCCCGATTGGCACGAATTCTAAATCCACGCCATTTTCTTTTGCGTATTGTAGTTGAGCCTTTGACGGCTTTGCTACAAAAATCAAATCTGCTTTCTTATCAACCACCGCCTTGTAAGCACCACGAGTGTTTGTGTATTTTAATCTGCTTTTTTCGCTGAAATTTTCGCCGTCAAATTCCACGCTATCTTTTGGATAAATTGCATTTACAAAAGCTGAAAACACAGGAAAAAGTGCCGCCGCTCCGTCGATAACGGGCAAGTCGCCTTGTAAATTTAAGTTCGCTTTTGTTTTGTAAATTTGCGAATTTTCATCAAATGGCAAAAATTTGCTAATTTCGATTGATTTTGCCTGCATTTCGGGGTTTGTGGAGTTTTTATATCTTTTAGTAATGCCGTGATAAAATGCCAAATCAAACGCCAAAAACGCTAAAATGAG
>JAGBJQ010000037.1 GCA_017934385.1 Campylobacter sp.
AAAATTCCAAAATTTTATACAATTTAAACTTGCTAAAATTTAAATTTTCATCGCTATAATAGCGAGTTTATTTTAAATTTAAGGACTAAAATGTTTGATTGGATAACTTCTCCTGAGGCCTGGATAAGCCTAGCCACGCTAACCGGGCTAGAAATCGTTCTTGGCATAGACAATATAATTTTCATAGCGATTTTGTGTTCGCGCTTGCCTGAGGCGCAGCGCGACAAAGCCCGCATTATGGGGCTAGCTCTTGCGATGATTACGCGAATTTTGCTTTTGATGAGCCTTAGCTGGGTAATGGGGCTGACAAAAGAGCTATTTAGCGTGTTTGAGCATGGTTTTAGTGGGCGAGATTTGGTGCTAATCGGCGGTGGTTTGTTTTTGCTGGTAAAATCCACGCTCGAAATCCACTCTTCTGCTGTGGGCGAGAGCCACGAAGAGCGAGTAGATGAGAAAAAGGCTAGCTTTGGTGGCACGCTAATTCAAATCGCTTTGCTTGATATAATTTTCTCGCTCGATAGTGTGATTACGGCTGTGGGTATGGCACAGCACCTGCCTGTAATGATACTAGCCGTCATCATCGCCGTGGCTGTAATGATGGTGGCAAGTGGCGCAATAGCAAAATTTGTCGATGATAATCCTACGATAAAAATTCTTGCGCTTTCTTTTTTGATTTTGGTCGGTGTTTCGCTCATAGCAGACGGTCTTGGATTTCATATCCCAAAGGGCTATATTTATTTTTCTATGTTTTTTTCGCTCGTGGTCGAGCTCATCAATATCCAAGTGCGCAAAAAATCTGAAAAAAACTAGGTTAGCTTCGGTTAGATTCGGGCGATTTTGTGGTTAAAATTTTAGCCTAAAATCGCCTTTAAATTTTACAAAAAGGAGCTATTTTGAAACCGCTTAGATTTGTAGGAACCGGGCTTTTAATCGCTGTTTTTGGCTTTGTCGCATTTAGTGGGGCTGGTATGTTTTTTGGGCTAAAAAGCGGGGTTATGAAAAATTTCCACGAATACTTTGGCATGGCTATGCTAGCCCTTGCGCTGGTGCATATTTTCATAAATTTCAAACCTTTTAAACTCTATTTTAAAGGCTGGCAGGGGCTTGTAATCTGCGCTATTATCGTGCTTAGCTGTGGATATGCTGGATACAGCCTCAAAGGCGCTAGTGGGGCTGGAAATCCAGCTAGGGCTGTATATATGCAGGCTCTAAATTTGGAAATTAGCAAATTTAAAGGTGCATTTGGCACGGATAATGCGAAATTTAGCGCATTTTTAGAGGGTAAGGGCATAGCGAATTTCGACGAAAGTCTAAATTTGCGCGAAGCGTGTGCGAAATATAATCTCAAAGAGGGCGAAATCCTAAACGCACTTTTGCCGGCTCGTGCGCCAAAAGGCGAGGCGGGTGGCGCGCAAAAAGGCAAAAATTCTCACTAATAAATTTTGGCAAATTTCAAATTTGCCAAAATTCAGCCATTATTTTTTAAGTCAAATTTTAATAAAATCCCAAATTTAAAATTTCAGGGAAGGGTCAAATTTAGCAAGGCTAAATTTTAAAAATGTTAAAAGGTATCGCTTTATCGCTGTTTTCTTCTATCGGGTTTGCGAGCATTTATTATATGTCGGTTTTCATGCAGCCTCTTGGCGGGCAGGAGTTGCTGGGATACCGCATGCTAGTAACATTTCCGATAGTAGCGCTGTTTTTGGTGCTAGGTGGCAAAAAGGCAGAGATGAAAAAGCTTCTTGTTCGTTTGATAAAAAAGCCGTTTTTGCTCATCATTTTACTAGCGACTTCCGCTACAATGGGAATTCAGATGTGGCTATATCTGTGGGCGCCAAGTAACGGCTACGCACTGCAAGTCTCGATCGGATACCTCATAATGCCCATTTCCATGGTGATTTTTGGCAATCTTGTTTTTGGCGAAAAAATTTCGCGCTTAAAAGCTCTGTGTGTGGGCTTTGCAGTGATTGGAGTGTTTTCAAAAATCCTAATCGGAGGCGCGCCATCGTGGCATAGCGCGATTGTTTTTATAGGATTTCCGCTGTATTTTTGCCTAAGGCGGTATTTTAGGCTAGAAGGGGCTAGCAGTTTCGCCCTAGAAATCGCGCTTTTGTTGCCGTTTTGTTTGTGGTTTGTAAGCAGCACTGACCTTGGCGCAGTCGCGGTGCAAAATCCAAACATTTACACGCTTTTATCGGTTTTGGCACTATTAAGTGCGACTGCGCTTTTGGCTCAAATTTTATCAAGCGCGCTAATTCCGATAAATTTCTTTGGGCTATTAATCTATGTCGAGCCACTTTTGATGTTAGGCGTTTCTTTGCTTTTGGGCGAAAAAATCGAGCCCGATTCGTATATTTTGATGATTTGCCTATTTATGGCTATTTGCTTTTTGGTGGCTGATACGATTATCTCTATAAAACGCGCAAAAAGGGCTAAATTTTACATTAAGGCAAAATAACTGTAAAATGGCGCAAAAATTTAATCAAGGAAGTAGATGAAAAGAGTTCTTAGTGTTCAAGATATTTCGTGTGTGGGTAAGGTCTCGCTTAGCGCTGCTTTGCCAGTGATTAGCGCAATGGGGCTAAGTGTTAGCGTTTTGCCTACGGCGGTGCTTTCTATGCATACTGGATTTAGCGGTTTTACATTTCGCGATCTTACCAAAGATTTGCGCCCTATAATGTCGCATTGGCACGAGCATGGGGTGGAATTTGACGGAATTTATACTGGATTTTTGGGCTCGCAAGAACAAATCGCGCTTATTAGCGAACTTTTTATGGAATTTGGTGGAAGCGGAAAGACGATATTGGTCGATCCGTGTATGGGCGATAATGGCGAATTTTACCCCGGATTTGACAACGACTTTGCCCGTATGATGGCGCTTTTGTGCGCTAGTGCAGATGTGATTACGCCAAATATCACGGAAGCTTGCGCAATGGTCGGCGTGAAATACCGAGAAAAGGCTGAGAGGGAATTTATCTTTGATTTGCTCGAAGGACTAAAAGATTTAGGTGCGTCAAAGGTGATTTTAAAGGGGATTAATTACATAAGCGAGCAGTGTGGTGTGTTTAGCTACGACGCCAAAGACGGGCGTGTGAGCGAGTATTTCCACGAGCTACTACCTGTGAAATACAACGGCACGGGCGATATTTTTGCCTCGGTTGCATTTGGTGCGTTAATGCGTGGCAAATCCCTCCAAACAGCAATCCGCATAGCCGCTGATTTCGTCGTAAGCGCGATGAAAGAGACTATGAGTGATAGCGAGTGGAGGCGTAGCGACGGAGTGAAATTTGAGCTTGTAATTCCTGAGCTTGTAAGGAAAATTTAAAGGTCAAATTTTAAAATTTTGGCTTTGAAATTTATTTTTAAAAATTAAATGCATAAATTTATACTATTTTAAGTGGTTGCTAAATTTGAAAAAGGTATAATCTTTAATCACTATTTTTTGGGAGAATACAATGAGAACAATCCAAGCAAGTGAAATCTCTAAAACAGTTGCAGAGCTTTGCAAAAAAGCCTGTTATGTAGTAACGCCAGATATGAGAAAAGCGTTTGAAAAAGCAAAAGAGACTGAGGTTTCTTCAATCGGTAAAGAAATCCTTGGCAAATTGCTTCAAAATGCTGATCTTGCAGAAAAAGGCGTAGCTCCAATCTGCCAAGACACAGGTATGACGGTAGTTTTCGTAGAACTTGGTCAAGATGTGCATATCGAGGGCGGATATATCGAGGACGCTATCAACGAGGGCGTTAAAAACGGCTATGTTGATAACTACCTAAGAAAATCAGTTGTAGCTGAGCCACTATTTGAGCGCAAAAACACCACAAACAACACTCCTGCTGTTATTAACATGCGCATAGTCCCAGGCGAAAAACTAAAAATCACAGTTGCTCCAAAAGGCTTTGGTAGCGAGAATAAATCTGTGCTAAAAATGCTTGTTCCAGCTGATGGCGTAGAGGGTGTGAAAAAAGTATTCCTTGAAGCTGTAAAATATGCTGGTCCAAACTCATGCCCTCCAATGGTTCTTGGCGTAGGAATCGGTGGCACAATGGACAAAGCAGCACTTCTTGCAAAACAAGCAGCTGTTCGCTCAGTAGATAGCAGAAACAAAGACGAAAGATACGCAAAACTAGAAGATGAGCTATTAGAGCTTGCTAGACAAACAGGCGTTGGCCCACAAGGTCTAGGCGGTCTAAATACTGCTGTTAAAGTAAATGTAGAGTGGTATCCAACTCACATCGCAGGTCTTCCAGTAGCTATTAATGTCAATTGCCACGCAGCACGCCACGCAAGTGCTGAACTTTAAGGAGATAATTATGTCAGAAGTAAAAAGAATAACAGCTCCATTTGATAAAGATGTAGTAAAAAGCCTAAAGCTGGTGATAATGTCTTAATCACTGGCACAATCATCGCAGCACGCGACGCTGCTCACAAGGCTTTGACTGAGACTTTGGCTCGTGGCGAGAAACTGCCTGTAAATTTAGCTGGCGAGACTATTTATTATCTTGGCCCAACACCTGCAAAACCAGGTCAAGCAGTAGGCGCAGCAGGTCCTACAACAAGCGGTCGTATGGATAAATACACTCCAACAATGATTAACGAAGTAGGCATCAACGGCATGATTGGTAAGGGTTATAGAAGCGACGCAGTAGTTGAAGCTATGAAAAAATCAGGTTGTGTTTATATGGTAGCTATCGGCGGAGCTGGCGCGCTAATTAGCCAAAGTATCAAAAAATACGAGGTTCTAGCTTACCCTGAGCTTGGCCCAGAGGCTGTGGCAAGACTAACAGTCGAGGATTTCCCAGCGATTGTCGCAATTGATTGCGAGGGAAACAACTTCTACGAAGTCGGTCAAGCACCATACAAAAAAATCTAATCCTTCTAGGGCAAATTTGCCCTAGAATTTTAAAATTTAACCCTAAAATTTAAATTTCAAATTTATCGCTCTTACGCCTAGCATAACAGCCGCAAAAATCGCCAAATATTCGGCGCTGCTGAATAAAAATGTATTTTTGTTTTCTAATCCAAAACCGGTTTTAAAAAACAGATATTCGTAAAAATGCAGATCTACAAACGAATAAATTCCAAAAGCCAAAAGAGCCAAAAATAGGCAAAATTTTAAAATTTTACTGAATTTTACGCTAAGCAAATTTGCAAAAATTCTAAAATTTAGCCCCAAATGCGCAGCGCTTAGCAAAAATAGCGCGTGCGTGGCAAACATGTGGATATTTTTGGCCGCGTCCGAGCCAAAGCCAAAATCAATAAAGGAAAAAATATGCTCGCTAAGAAAAACAGCGCTTGCAAAAGTGGCTAAAAATGAGCCTAAAAGGGCGAAATTTAGGGCGTTTCGCACCCTAAATTTGGCTAAGTATTTACGCCTCGAAAAGGCATGAAAAAGGGCAAAAAAGATTAAGATTAAGCCTAAAATTTCATGCGCTATCTCGCCAAATTTTTTGTAATTCATACACAAAACTAGGGCAAAAATCGCGCCCCAGTAAAATGATTTTTTATTAAATTTCATTGCAAAATTTATTTTGAAATCTTATCAAACCACGCTTTTAGCTCGGTTTTGGCTTTCTCTCTTTGATTTTGCGCCACGCTTCCATACAGGCTAAAATAGCCCAAAACCTTGGCTTTTGTCGCTTTTTCGACCGAGCCGATTGTCCTATCTAAGCCACTTCCTTCGTGGGTGTTAAAGACATAAATCGGTAAATTTCCGAAATTTTGCCCCTCTAAAAATGTGAAAACGCCCATTGGCAAATCGCCCCACCAAGTAGGAAAGCCCAAAAATACGGCGTCAAAATCGGCTAGATTTTTATCAAATGGCTTAATCTCTGGTCTTGCTTTTTGTTTTTGTTCGCTTTTTGCAA
>JAGBJQ010000038.1 GCA_017934385.1 Campylobacter sp.
GTAGCTAGGCTGTGCGTAGCCCCGCTATGACCAGCTGAAACCACGGCCTTACAGGTGCCATTTCTGACCAAATCTACTGCTTGATAAATAGTGGAATTTTTGCGTTTTAAAACATCCGTCGCACCCTCTTTCATCTCGAAAACTTCATCAGTTTGAACATATTCAATGTATTTTTGAAATTCGCTTGGAATCAAAGGGGAAATTTTTGTTTCATCACCCACCAAAAAAGCTTTAAATTTTTGCTCTCTTAGTGCTTCAATAACTCCACATACAATAGGCTCGCAACCAAAATCACCGCCCATTGCGTCGATAGCAATCGACGTCATGGGATTAATATTCTCCTGTATTTTTATTTACTCTGTGAGGAATCTTCCAACTACCGTCTTTATCTTTGACTGGTATAGGTAAGGTTACAGTGTAATGAGTTCTTCTTTTTGCTGCGCGAGTTTTGCTCACTCTTCTTTTTGGAACTGCCATTTTCTACTCCTTTATAAATTTTCTTTATAATCTTTACATGTCATACAATACAAATAATCGCTCTTGTAAGCTTCCAACTCACTTTGTAAAATTTCTTCAAGATCGATTTGGCTATTAAAAAACTCCATTACATCTAAATTTGTTCTCTCGTTGTCTTTAAAAATACCGTCGCTTAAAAGCAAATTGATATCTTCATCAATGTCAAGCTCAAAATCATTTCCACAACGATCACAAATGTAAGGAATAACGCCTTTTAATTTGCCTTTGCACGATACTAAATTTGTATCTTTTCTAACCAAATTTCCACTAAATTTAACCCCGTCTTTTTCTATATCGAATTCAATCGGAGAATTTGAAATTTTTTGGAAATTTACCATTTTATGCCCTAAATTTAGCAAATTTCTCTTTTTGCAAAGAAAAATGCGATTTCATTTTTTGCATTTTCCAAACTATCGCTACCATGAACAGCATTTGCGTCTATGCTTTCTGCAAAATCTGCTCTAATAGTGCCTTTTTCTGCTTTTTTAGGATCTGTCGCGCCCATAAGTTCCCTGTTTTTTGCAACAGCGTCTTCTCCTTCAAGAACCATAACCACAACAGGACCGCTTGTCATAAAATCGATTAAATCATTATAAAATGGTCTTTCTTTGTGAATTTCATAAAATTTACCAGCATCATATCTGCTAAGTTGCATTTTTTTAGCAGCTGCAATCCTTAAACCGTTAGTTTCAAATCTACTAATAATTTTGCCTATAACGCCCTTTTTTACGGCATCTGGCTTAATTATTGATAGCGTTTGTTGCATACGAACTCCTTTATTGTAAAAGGGTGATTATATCTAAAATAGGTTAAAATTTATTTAAGAATTAAATTTTCATGGCATTTAAGCCATGAAAATTTTGAATTTGTGTTTATGCGACTACCGGAGTATCACCACCGCGCAATTCTGCGCCGATTTCAGCTTTGCTTGGTTGTCCAGCGACAACTTCGCTCCAAACAATACAGCCGTCAGTTGGACAGGCGTTTGCACAGGCTGGTTCGTCATTGTGGCCTACACACTCTACGCATTTATCAGCATATACATAGTATGTATCTGCCCCTGTTGGGTTATCGCTATCATCAACAATCGCGCTAACTGGGCACTCATCGATACAAGAACCACATGCTATACAAATATCAGTAATTTTTACTGCCATATTTTCTCCTTTATCAAAAAATACTCTAAATAATAACACACATTTTTTAAAAAGTCATTAAAAATTTGGATTAGATTTGAATTTTATATTGCGTGTAAATTTGGTTTAAATTTTTTATAAGATAAAATGTGTATAATTCGCAAATGATAAATTTTATTATTAAGGAGAAAATATCATGTTAGTAACTACTAAAGCAGTAGATTTTACAGCACAAGCCGTTCTTGGCGACAACAGCATTGTAGAGGATTTCAACCTTTATAAAAACATCGGCCCAAAAGGCGCAGTTGTGTTCTTTTATCCAAAAGATTTCACATTTGTTTGCCCTAGCGAGATTATCGCGTTTGACAAACGCTATAAAGAATTTAAAGATAGAGGCGTAGAGGTTATCGGCGTATCTTGCGATAGCGAGTTTGTTCATCTTGCATGGAAAAACACACCAGTAAATGAAGGCGGTATCGGCAAAGTCCAATTCCCGCTAGTTTCAGATATCACAAAAGATATCGCTAGAAGCTTCGATGTGCTTTTTGGCAATGCAGTTGCGCTAAGAGGCTCATTTTTGCTAGATAGCGACGGCACAATCCGCCACGCTGTCATCAACGACCTTCCACTTGGCAGAAATATCGACGAGATGATTCGTATGGTAGATACTATGCTATTTACTAACGAGCATGGCGAGGTCTGCCCAGCTGGCTGGCATAAAGGTGATGCTGGTATGAAGGCTAACCCACAAGGCGTAGCCGAGTATTTAGGCAAAAACTCAGACAAACTATAAAACTCCAAATTTGGCGCAGCCCCCCTGCGCCAAATTTATCACGCAAACGCGTGCGTATGGGGCCTCCCCCCTAAGGCTCCACCTTTATGTATCCCCATAAAATTGAAATTTTAAGAGAGCCTTTAAAAGCTCTCTTTTTTTATTTAAAATTTACTATTTTCAGTTAAAATCTCGCTTTTTTAAAAAGGATAATTTATGAAAAAAATATTTTTCGCACTTTGCGCGGCATTTAGCCTAAATTTCGCCGTATCACTTGATCCAAATTTAGCACTGAAATTTGACGCCAATGTCACCACAGGCACCCTAGAAAACGGGCTAAAATACTTCATACAACAAAACCCCGTTCCAAAAAACAGCGCATATTTTTACCTAAATGTAAATGCTGGCAGTATCGACGAAAACAACGATGAGCAGGGATTTGCGCACTTTGTTGAGCACATGGCATTTAACGGCAGCGAAAATTTCGACAAAAACGAGCTAGTCAAAAAACTAGAAAGCCTAGGCGTGAAATTTGGCGCAGATTTAAACGCCCAAACTAGCTTTCAAAACACGACCTACAATATCCAAGCAAGCGTGAGCGATGAAAATTTAAACGATATTTTCACAGTATTTAGAGACTACGCTAGGGGCGTGAAATTCGACCCAGCCGAGGTAGAGAAAGAAAAAGGCGTGATTTTAGAAGAGGCAAAAAAGGATTATAAAACCAGATTTTACGAGCAAAGAGCCAAGTCTTTGTATCCAAACTCGATCTTTCAAAGACGCTTCCCAATAGGCAAAAACGAAGCCATAGCAGGTGCGACGAGCGAGAGTTTGCGGGCGTTTTATGATAGAAATTATGCGCCAAATTTAATGAGCGTCATCGTCGTGGGCGATGTAAATTCGACGCAAATCGAAAATTTAATCAAAGCCAAATTTAGCGATTTAAAGCCTCGCTCTAAAAAAATCGCGCGCGATACAAGCCTGCAAAAATTCGGCGCAGGTTATGCAAACATCGTAGAGCCACAGATTGGCACAAATGCCGTAAATATCGTGTTTGCCGGCGAGCACAGCCCCTTAAATAACATAGGCGAAATGAAAAAAGCCTGGCTTGATACCTACATCGCAAAACTTCTTAGCCTTAGCTACGATGCCCTAAATGTAGGCGCGAAAATCCCCCTAAAAGCGGGATTTGACAGCGATGATTTATTCGGCGAGCGCAGACTTTACTCATTTGGCGCAAACATTTTTGATTTCGACGCAAATGCCACGCTGACTAGCCTATTTAGCGCGATTAAGGGCGCTAGGGAGCATGGATTTTCGGCTGGGGATTTTGAGAGTGCAAAGGCAGAATTTATCAACTCCGTCCAAACCAATCTCATCAAAAACGACACGCAAAACAAGCAAATTTATGAAATTTTGGATTTTGTAATAAACGGCAACACTAAGCTTGGCAAGCAGGATAAACACGATTTAAGCCTTGCGATTTTGGGCGAAATTTCGTTAAACGATGTCAATGAATACTTTAAGCAAATCACGAGCGGGGCGCACTTTACGGAGATAATTTCGACGAAAGATCTAAATTTAAGCGCGGAGGAAATAGATAAAATTTATCAAAACGCAACCCCATTTGATTTTAGCAAAAACGGCCTGGGCGAGAAAAAACTTTTAGAAAACGAGCCTTCACCAGCCAAATTTAGCCAAAATTTCGACAGCGATAAAAACATAACCACGCTAAATTTCGATAACGGCGTCAAGGCGATTTTAAAGCAAAATTTGGGCAAAAAAAATAGCATACAAATCAGCGTGAAAAAACTAGGTGGAATTTCGAATTTTGCGAGCAAGGCTGAGGCTGAAATTTTAAGCGCATTGCTAAATTCAGGCACTATTGGCGAGTTTAACGAATACGAGGCCAAGAGGCTTACTAGCGGGTTTAACTACTCTTTACGCTTTGGCATAAACGAGCTTTCTAGCGGATTTAGCGGAGAGAGCGCTAGCAAGGATTTCGAGGCGATGATGAGGGAGCTGTTTGTGAAAATGAGCACGCCAAAAATCCACGCAAATTCGCTAGAAAAATACCAAAGTAGCGCGCTTTCTAACCTTGCGCTCAGAGATGAGACGATAGATTTTCGCTTCAACAAGCAAATCGTAAATTCGCTATTTGGCGGGGATTTGCGCTTTAAAACTCCGCTTGAAATAAGCGATGTAAAAAGCGCGAATTTAGCGCATTTTGGGGGCTTAGCAGATGAAATTTTCGCTAATGGGGGCGAGTATTTGTTTGTGATAAGTGGGGATTTTGACGAGGATAAAATCACCGAAATTTTAGCCAAATACGCAGGAAATTTAAAAGGCAAAGCTGGCATTGGCAAAATCGCCCAAACAAAGCTTAGCGCAAACGCCGTAAAAATCGAGGAAAACTACGGCGATAGCGATAAAAGCGAGGTTAGAATGATTTATCTAAACTACGATTTAAGCGAGTTTGACATTTTAAACTCATACAAGCTCAAAGCCTTCGAAAGTGCCGTAAAAACGCAAATCACTGAAAAAATCAGAGAGGCCAAAGGGCTAATCTACTCAGCCAGCGTGAGTGCCTCATACGCGCAGTTTCCGCAGATAAAATCTGGGCTAAATATCTCGTTTTCGTGCAACGAAAAGGACAAGGAAGCGGTAATCGAGGGAATCAAAGAAATCGTCGCTGATATCGCGCACAACGGCACTAGCGCAGATCAGCTAGAAAATTTCAAAAAAGCGCAAATTTTATCTATGAAAAGAGCCAGCGAAAACAACGATTTTTGGCTAAGCAACATCGCTTCGCACGAGTTTTTCGGCTATCCGTTTTACGATGATGAAATTTATGCTGCGCGCATAAACGCCCTTAGCAACGAGGATGTGAAATTTGGGGCAAATTTAATCGCAAAAGAGCCGTTTATCGCGATTTTAAATCCGAAAAAGTAAATAAATTTAGCATTTTAACGATACTGCGCGCGCCATAAATTTGGCAATTTGCGCAGTGTCAAATTTATTGTCATAAAAAAGATTAAACGCTAATGCGCCTTGGTTGATTAGCATTTCGCGTCCGTCTTTTGTGCGTAAATTCATCGAATTTGCCAAATTTAAAAACGGCGTAATCTTGCCATAAATGGCGTCAAATGCGAATTTTGCTTCCTTGAAAACAGCGTCCAAAATTTCGGCTGGGGCTGGTAAAAAATCATCTTTAAGCCCTGCGCTTGTGGAATTTACAATCAAATCATAGCTTTGAAATTTGAAATTTTCGTAGGTATAAAAATTCTCGCATTTAAAATTTTCTGGCTCTTTTTCGCTGCGGTTTAAAATGTCAAATTTAACGCCATTTTTCGCCAAAATATAGCCAATCGCCCGCGTCGTGCCACCAGCGCCCAAAACAAGCACGCGCTTTAAGCTTCCAAACTCCCTAATCGCCTCGTAAAATCCAGGCGCGTCAGTATTATATCCGTAAAATTTGGAGTTTTTTCGCACGAGAGTATTTACTGAGCCGATCTCGCGCGCCGCCTCGCTTAGCTCATCGCTTATCCTGTAAGCTTCCAGCTTAAAAGGCACGGTGATGTTCGCGCCATTTAAACCTAAATTCAGAAATTTTTGTTTCAAATCCGTGGCTGTTTCTAACAAAACCCGCCCATAAAAGGCATCTAGCCCAAGCTCTTTAATCGCCAAATTGTGCATTAAAGGCGATATGGAGTGGGATATCGGATTGCCAAAAACGGCAAATTTGTGCATTATTTCACTCTGTAAATGTATGCGCCACTATTAACCGCACGCATGTCGCTAATAGCCTTGTTTAGCTCTTCTCCACTAAATGGACCGACCAAAATTTTAACCACATCTTTGCCATTTACTTGGGTTTTAAAGCCTACTGGATTATAGCCTTTGGCTGTGATTTTGCGCACATCTGAGCTATTTGGATCGTAAGAGTTCGAAGCGAAAACTTGGATATAATTTCCAGCCCCCACGCTCGAATTTGCAGTTTTTGCCGCAGTGCCTACTTTGGTAGGTTCTTTTTTAGGCTCAGTTTTTGGAGATTCTTTTTTGACTTCGGCTTTTTTGACTTCCTCTTTTTTAGGTTCAGGTTTTTTCGCCTCTACCTTTTTAGGCTCATCTTTTTTGACCTCAGCCTTTTTCGCCTCTGCTTTTTTAGGCTCGGTTTTTGGGGCCTCTTTTTTAACTTCGACTTTTGGGGCTTCTTTTTTGATTTCAACCTTTGGAGCTTGCAACTGCTCTTTTACGGTTTTTATCTCCGCTGGTTTTGGTTCTTCTTTTTTAACCTCGATTTTTTGGACTACGACAGGCTTAGGCTCTTCTTTGACCTCGGGTTTTTTTATTTCCACTTTGATATCAGGGGCAGTGTTTTGCACCACTGGCTTTGGCTCATCTTTTACTTCACTTTTGATTTCAACTTTTGAAATTTGAAGTTCGCTTGGTTTTGGCGCAGGGGCTGGCTCTACCTTTGGAGCTGGGGTTTGAGACTGCGCGTTAGAAGTATCGCTGCTAACCAC
>JAGBJQ010000039.1 GCA_017934385.1 Campylobacter sp.
AAACTCACGATAATACGGAGATAAAATATCGACATTTTGTGCGATGATAGCAAATACTGCGGATAAAAGGAGGATTACGCCAGCACTACTTTCGCTGGATAGGATTTTTTTGATTATGCGTTGCATGATTCTCCCTTTGAACAAATTTGTCTATTTTAGTATAAATTTCATTAAATTCTCATTGATTTGGCATGATTAACATAGCATAAAGTATGCCTATCATCAGAATCGTTGGAATTTCATTTAGCGCGCGGAAATACTTGCCACTTTTTTTACAGGCGTCTTTTTCGAATTTAATCAAATAATAATGAAGCCAAAAATGATAAGCCACCATTAAAACAGCGCAAAGTAATTTTAGGTGGAAATAGCCCATTTTCATAAGTCCCGGATTTAGCAAAATCAGCATAACCGCGCTAAAAATCGTAACCGCCAAAGCTATCCAGCCAATGGCGTGGTAGAGCATTTTTTCCATTTTTTTCACAACTTTGACAAAATTTGGATTATCCAAATTCTCAGCGTGATAAACATATAGGCGCGGCAGATAAAACAGCATCGCCATCCACGAAATAAAGCCCACAAAGTGGATAAACTTAAACCAATAATAACTCATTTTCCTTCCTTTCAATCTCTCATTAAAATATCTTTTCTAGCTTCAAATTCTTCCTTGCTAATCGCCCCTTTTTGGAAAAGCTCGTATAGGGCCTCTACCTTTTTAAGACGCTGTGAATAATCCTCAGTCACACCTTCGCCGGCTTCTTCGTTGATATCCTCGACCCAAATTCCTACGAAAAATAGGTCAAAAAGCACCCAAAGAAGCCAAATCGGCAAAATCACAAGCCCTAGCAAAAAATACAGCGTAAAAATCCCAGCCCAATACAACCCGATTTGCGCAAATCCACTGACAAATTTACCACAATAAATCCGGTGCAAACCGCCACCAATCGGCAATCCAACAGCCCACGAAAAAGCTCCGGCAAACCACAGCGCATACGCGATATAATTGTTTCTTTTCAAATTTTGCCTTTCTTTGAAATTTTCAAATTTTGCCACAAAAATATGACAATCGCCAAATCAATCATCACATCGGCAAAGTTAAAAACCGCAAATTCAAACCATTTGTGCCACGCCACATAATCCACAACTCCGCCATGAATAAAGCGATCTAGCACATTTGAAACCCCGCCTCCAAGCAAAATGCCAAAAGGCAGATAGTGCGCGTTAAAAAGCTCTTTTTGGCTAAAAACATACCACGCCAAAAGCGCGATTAGCCCAAGCTGGATAAATTTTAAACTCTCGCCCAAAAAAGCTAACATCGAAAACGCCACGCCTCTATTAAAGGTCAGTATCAGCGAAAAATACTCACCCTCCCACGAAAAACCATTTAAAAATATAAATTTTATAAATTGATCAAGCGCCAAGACAAGCGTAAAAATCAGGACAAATTTAATAAATTTTCTAGTCATTTAACGCTTTTTTGAAAAATTTCTCTGCCTCGTTCGCCCATTTTTCCAGAGCTTTTGCGTTTTTGCCCTCAAAAAGCAAACGGATCAAATTTTCCGTGCCAGAGTAGCGAAACAGCGTGCGAATTTTATCTTTTTTGATCTCTTCTTCAAGCTCTTTTAATCCAGCGATTTTTTCAAGCGGTTTTTTATTTGTAATCTTTAAATTTCGCAAAATTTGTGGATACGGTTTGATTAAATTTGCTAGCTCACTCGCCTTTTTATTCATACCGAGCATACACGCTGCAAATTGAAGCGCAGAGGCGATTCCATCGCCTGTTTTAGCATAATCGCCAAAAATCACATGTCCGCTTTGCTCGCCGCCGAAATTCGCCTTTTTCTCTTTCATCATTTCTAGCACAAATTTATCGCCCACACTGCATCTATGCACAGCGATTTTGTGTTTTGCCAAAAAATCATCAAGTGCGCCGTTACTCATCACGGTTGCGATGATTTGGTCGTTTTGAAGCTTGCCAAGCTCTTTTAAATACAGTGCCAAAACGCCAAGCAAAATATCTCCGTGTAAAATTTGACCGCTATCATCGACTACGACCAATCTATCAGCGTCCCCGTCAAAGGCAAATCCCACATCAGCGCGCAATCTTTTTACTTCGCTTGCCAAATTTTGCGGAGCCAAGGCGCCACAATTTTCGTTGATATTTTTTCCATTTGGCTCATCGCCTAGGACTATCACTTCTGCGCCAAGCTCGCTAAATACAGTCGGAGCGACCTTGTAGCTTGCGCCATTTGCGCAATCAAGCACAATGCGAAGTCCATGCAGGGTTTTGTTTTTTGGAAATGAATTTTTAAGATGGACGATGTATCTGCCGATAACATCATCGACGCGCCTTGCTACGCCGATTTCCATCATTTGTTTTCTAGCCTCTGCGATTAACTCATCACTAAAATAAATTTTTTCGATTTCAGCTTCCTCTTTTTCGTCGAGTTTAAAGCCCGTGTGATCGAAAAATTTAATGCCATTATCATAGTATGGATTGTGTGAAGCGCTTATCATGATTCCGCCATCACAGCGCATATCCTCTGTCAAAAACGCGATTGCTGGGGTCGGCATAGGGCCTATTTGGCGGACATTGTATCCCACGCTAGTAAGTCCAGCCACAATCGCAGTTTCTATCATATAGCCACTTCGCCTAGTGTCTTTACCGACTAAAATCATATTTGTAACGGAATTTTTCCTAAAATAAATTCCAGCTGCCATAGCTAGTCGCATAGCAAGTTCAGCTGTCAAAAACTCGCCCGCTCTGCCCCTGACGCCGTCAGTTCCGAAAAGTTTCATAAATTTAATCCTTTATAAATCAAAATTCTCGCAATATTAGCAAAAAAAGTTTAATAATCGAATTTCTTTTAAAAATTGCTTAATTTCAGCAATGCTTAAAAATTTTGTAGTATAATCACGAGTTTAATATTTTCATTTAAAGGGATAAAAATGGCAAATCACAAATCAGCCGAAAAACGCGCTAGACAAACTGTGAAAAAAACAGAGCGCAATAGATTTTACCGCACAAGAGTAAAAAACATGACAAGAGCGGTAAGAGAAGCAGTAGATAGTAAAGACCTAGCAGCAGCCCAGGCAGCGCTAAAAGTAGTTAATCAAAGCTTCCACGCTTTCGTTAGCCGTGGATTTTTGAAAAAAGAAACTGCAAGCAGAAAAGTTAGCCGCTTGGCAAAACTAGTAAATACACTAAAAGTCGCATAATTATCATTAAATGTTAGCCCAAAAATTACAACCCTTTTTAGACCGATACGAGGAGCTTTCGCGGCTCCTTAGTGATCCAGGTATCGCAAGCGATATTTCAAATATGACAAAGCTTTCCAAAGAGCAAAGAGGTATCGAGCCGATAAAAAACGCCGCAGATAGGTATATAAAGGTTGTCGCTGATATCGAGGAAAACAAAAATTTATTAGGCGATCCTGAGCTTGGCGAGCTTGCCAAAGAGGAGCTTAAAAATTTAGAACTCGAAAAAGACGAACTCGAAGAGCAAATCAAAATTTTACTTCTTCCAAAAGATCCAAATGACGATAAAAATATCTTCCTTGAAATTCGTGCAGGAACCGGTGGCGACGAGGCTGCGCTTTTTGCAGGAGATTTGCTAGGGGCGTATTTGCGTTATGCTGAACTTCGCGGCTATAAATGCGAAATCGTAAGCCAAAGCGAAGGAAGCGTGGGCGGTTTTAAAGAAGTTATTTTACTTGTTAAGGGCGACGGAGCGTATTCAAGGCTTAAATTTGAAGGCGGCACACACAGAGTCCAAAGGGTGCCTGAAACCGAAAGTCAAGGGCGTGTGCATACCTCTGCTATCACGGTTGCTGTAATGCCGGAAATCGAAGATAGCGAAATTGAGATCAAAGAAAGTGATTTACGCATTGATGTTATGCGTAGCTCAGGTCATGGGGGACAGTCTGTAAATACCACTGATAGCGCCGTTCGTATCACGCATATACCAACAGGTCTAGTCGTAACCAACCAAGACGGCAAAAGCCAACACAAAAACAAAGAAGCTGCGATGAAAGTGCTAAAAGCTAGGCTTTATGACTTGCAAGAGCAAGAACGCCTAGAAAAAGAGCGCGCCGAACGCAAAGACCAAGTCGGCACAGGAGACCGAAGCGGTCGAATTCGCACTTACAACTACCCGCAAAACCGCATTAGTGACCACCGCATAAATTTAACACTTTATCGCTTAGACGCGATAATGGCTGGCGGACTTTTTGATGAAATAATCGATCCGCTTATCACAAACGCACAGGCCGAAGCAATTGCAAACGCAGGGTTGTAAAGCTAAATTTATCTATAAATCGAATTTAATCAAAATTTTATCTGTTTTTAATGGGGGGGGGTATAATCCCCTTTTTAAATTTAAAAAAAGGAAATTTCATGGGAATTTGGCAAAAAAGTTTTGGTGGTTTAGACCGAGCGTATTATTTAAGACATCTATTTTTTGGAATTTTAATAGCTGGCGTTTTTATATACATGCAAGTTGGTATGAACGAGCGAATAGCTAGTAGAACTGGCAAACCTATGGAGCTCGAAGTCCTTACATGCGTCGCAGCTGGTGTTTTAGCACTACTTTATCCTTATGCTAGATTTGTGTATGAAAGTATTATGAATTTTATTCTTGGCGACAATGTATTTTTTGTAAATATTTTTATTATGCTAATTTGGAAAATCATAGTGGCGTTTTTTCTTTTTTGTTTTTCTTTTGTTGTTGCGCCCGTGGGGCTTTTGTATCTTTATTATTATCATACAAAAAATCATACATTTGGTGAAAATTCGAGCGATTATTCTGAATTTATCGAAAAAGGCGACGAAAAATAAAAAATAGTGAAATTTAAACGAAATTTATTCTAAATTTTGCTATTCTCTTTTGAATTTTAATCAAAAGGATAGCTATGAGCAAAAAAGTATTTATCTGTGTTGATGAAAATGCGCTTTTAAAACCTGTTTGCGATTATGGAATCTACACTGCAAAGCGTCTTGACGCCGAGGCTGTGTTTATCCATGTAATCGAAACTCCCGAGCTTGGTCAAAATTTTTACGGACTTGCAGCTGGCGGGATAGTTTTGGGCGAAAATGATATGGTAATGTCGCAGTATGGGGCGTTTGACGGCAAAGACAACGAAGTAGATGAGAGCAAAATCAAAGCATGGCTAGATAAATGCGTAGATGAGGCAAAGGCTCAGGGCGTGAGCGCTAGCGCGATTTTGCGCGACGGCGATTTTATCGAAATCATCGAAGAATACAAAGACGAGGCTAGAATTTTTGTCCTTGGCATAAAGGGCACAAACAGCGAAGATGTGGGCTTTAACGCAACTATGCTAATTAAAGAGATGAAAGTTCCAGCCCTTTTGGTAAATAAAGATTTCAGCCCGATAAACTCCGTGCTTGTGGCATTTGACGGCACAGAGGCTGCGCAAAAAACTCTAAATTTCACAAAAGAGGCCAAGCTTCTAAAAGACGCGAAAAAATATGTCATAAATGTAAATAACGACACCGAGGAATCGCAAAAAACACTTGAAATCGCAAGAGAGATTTTAAAGGGCGAAAACGCCGAATTTGTAAGCGTCTCAGGCGATGTGCCAGGCGATGAGATTATCAAATATCGTCGCGCAAACAACCTCGATTTAATCGCGACTGGCGCATTTACGAAAAGTTTTTTCAAAAAGCTTTTTGTAGGAAGCGTTTCAGAGGATATCTTGCACAACGCTCTTGTGCCGATTTTAGTTCTAAGTTAAAATTTGGGGCAAATTCGCCCCAAATTTACCAAATTTCTTTAAATTTCAAAATTCTATCAAATTTCAAAATTTCACCAAATTTTGCGCCTAAATTTTAGCCTTTAAAACGGCAAATCACGCCCCGCTCGCTCGCAAATAAAACTTTACCTTTTGCCTTTTTCTTAAATTTATCGTAAAGCCTACCAGCGCTCATGCTCTCGCCGATGACAGTTTTGGTGCTGTTTGCGACATAGCCAATTTTGCCAAAACCCTCCAATTTCACGACGATTGCCTCGCGGTCGTATTTATTATCTGGCTCTTTTTCGAGATTTACGACCATATTTTCCTTCAAAAATTCCCACCCATAGTAGAAATTTAGCCCAGTGATTGTGAAATAAATCTTTTTCATTTCGCGCTCCTTTCCTAAAATTTCCACTATTTTAGCGTGAAATTTTGACATATTATGTCGAAATTTAAATTTGTCCTTCCCACAAATCAAGCGCAGTTTTTAGCCTAGATAGACCATCAATCACATTTTTGCGCGAAGTTGCGATATTTAATCGCAAAAATTTCTCTCCGCCCTTGCCGTATTGCGCGCCATGACTTAGGAAAAGCCCTGTTTTTTGGCGGATAAATTTGGCTAGTTTCGTGCCCTCATCGCAATACCCGCTTACATCAAGCCACATTAAATATGTCGCATTTTGCGCTACGCTACGCACTTTTGGCAGTTCGCGCGCGATAAATTCATTGGCAAATTTGCGGTTTGCGCTCACATACGCTCTCATTTCTTCCAACCACGCTTCGCCCCGCTCAAACGCACAAATCGCCGCAATTAGCCCAAAAAAGCTAGGCTCTGCGATATCATCGCCATTTAGCGCGCGACTGACTTTTTTATGCAGTTTTGGATTTGGGGTAAAAACAGCCGCTGTTTGCAAACCAGCGATATTAAACGCCTTTGTCGCAGCGATGATATTTGCGCTAAGTCCAGCGCAAACCTCGCTAGCAGCGGCAAATGGAGTGTAATTTATGCCAGGCTCAGTGATATCGCAATGCACCTCATCGCTGATGACGATGACGCCGTATTTTTCGCACAGCTCGCCAATTCTCATTAACTCGTCCTTGCGCAAGGTCCTGCCGATAGGATTGTGCGGATTGCAGAGCAAAAGTAGCGATGTTTGCGGGTCTTTTAGGCAAAATTCCAAATTTCCCCAGTCGATGAAATACTCACCCTCTTCGTATCTAAGCTCGCAAGAAAGGGTATTTCTGCCCATATTTTTAATGCAGTAAAAAAAGCAGTTATAAACAGGGGTTAGGATTACGACATTTTCCCCGGGCGCGCTAAGCTTGCGAATTAGCGAATTTATCGCTGCTAGCGTGCCACCAGCGTAAGTTAAAGAGCCTTTTTTGATTTCGTAATTATGGCGCCTTTTCCACCACGAAGTATAGGCGTTTTCCCACTGCTCATCTAGCACGCTATATCCATACACGCGCTCTTCCAAGCGATTTTTTAATGCCTCATAAATCTCGGGCGCTACGGCAAAATCCATATCCGCAACCCACATTGCAAGCTCACCCTCGCCTACTTCCCATTTTAGCGATTTTGTGCCAGCTCGGTTTGGCAGATTGTCAAATTCATACGCCATTTTACGCCCTTAATTCAGTGATAATCTCTGTTTTGCTCGCGTCTGTCGCGCCGTCTTGGATCAGCTCGCGGATTTTAGCGGCTTTGATTAGCCCTGAGCGCGGGTTTTTCACACTGTCGATTTCGCCGATGATTTCGGCATGCACATCGCTAAATTCAAACGCCAAGGTCGTGTTTATGAGCTCGCAGTTTTCTAGGCGTAAATTTTGCATATAGCAAAATCCTTGCAGGCTTTCGATTTTGCAGTTTTTCAGAGTGACATTTTTGGAATTCCAGCCAAAATACTCGCCCGCGATGAAACAATCCTCAATTAGGATATTTTCGCAGTTCCAAAACGCGTCTTTGCTAAGAAATTTTGAATTTTTTATTTTTACATTTTTGCAACCGTCAAAGCAATAATCGCCAAAAAGATTTAAATTTTGTATTTCTAAATTTTGGCAATCAAGCCCGAAATATGGGCCTTTTGCGCTGATATTTTTAAGCACGATATCCTCGCAGTGCCACAGGGTTTCTAGCGCATCAGTGAATTGGACATTTTCAATGTGCGCATTTTTTACTCTGCGAAGCCCCTTTGGCGCGCCATAAACGCAATCACTTAACCTTAAATTTTGGCTATACCAGATACCTGCGCGCGCGATTTCATCGAAAAGGCAGTTTGAGATTTCGATATTTTTCGCATACCAAAACGGATATTTCCACTCAAATTTTGAGTTTTGCACGATTATGTCAGAGCTCTCTTTCAGCGGTGATTCGCCGTCGCAAAAAACGGAATTTTCTATTTTTAAATTTTTCGCGCCAAAAAGCGCTCTTTCGCCACTAAATCGCATTTGTTTTAATGTTTGCATAAATTTTCCTTGTGATAAATTTACCTTTTTATACCAAAATTTTTAAAATTTTAATAGAACAATGTTGCAAAATTCTTGCCTAATTATGCAAATTTTGATTTATTTGTGTTTTGGCGTTTTGCGCAAATCAAAATAGATAAAATGCCCTGTGCTTTCGCCATTTTCGAAAATTTCGAGTTTGTAGCGCATGATAGGGCTGTGGCAGGCTGCGACCATGATCTTAGCATGGTATGAGCCGTCGTTAAAGCGGGCAAGCGGGCTTTCGAAATTTCCCATATTCATGCTAATTCCTTTGATTTTTAGGGTTGGATTTTTTAGCTCGCGCAAAATCCCGCTAACCACAACCTCGCTCTCGCTCATCGCTACAATCGGCGCTGGTATGATTGTAAAGCTCGCACTCTCGCCACCTGCATTGCTAATGCACGAGGCTGTGTTTAAATCGCACGGCAACGAAATTTTAGTATCCCCAAATAGCTTGTCGCTATCCTCATTTGCGTGAATTAGTCCGCACGCAAGCGCCAAAACAAGATAAAATTTTTTCATTTTTTCTCCTTGAAAATTTTTGCGTAATTTTAGTTAAAAAAGGTAAATTTTAATGATTGTTATTAAAATTTTGCTAAAATATCAGCCAAATTTTTAATGATAGGAGAGCTATTATGGATTTAAACGCACTTATGAAAATGGTTTCTGCGCTAAAAAGCGACGAGGGAAATGTCAGCAATTTCCAAGCAAACCCAGTTGCATTTATCGAGAAATTTTTAGGCGTTGATTTGCCTGATGATCAAGTAAATGCCCTAATCGCCGGCGTTAGCAATAACTTTTTAAAAGGCAACACAGCCAATGCTATGGGTAATGGCGGCGGTAGTGATATGATTGGAGCTGTGCTAGGCGGACTTTTAGGCGGCGGAGAGAGAGCAAACGCAAACTCAGTAGATAAATCAGGCGTAGATTTTACCGCGCTTATCGGCAAGCTTGCTGTGGCGAAATTTGACACAAACGGCGACGGCAAAATCGATATGAACGATCTAGGCGGAATCCTAAGCAATATCATCGGTGGCGGAAATAAGGCTGGTTTTGGCGCAGATAACGGCGGAGGGGACGGGCTTGATCTTGGCACATTGATGAAAATGTTCAAAGTCTGAAAATAAAAAATATGCGAAATTCCAAAATTTCGCATATTAAAATATACTTAAATTATCATTTTTATATCACATATTAATCAGTTATTTACCAAACTAGTAGTATAATCCCCCTGTCCGACAAGATAAAAACCTCCTTTTTGTATT
>JAGBJQ010000040.1 GCA_017934385.1 Campylobacter sp.
CCACTTCTAAGGTTTTACAGGGGTGGGGGTTGGTAAGGGGGAGGGTAGCGTCTCCTAAAAAGCGCGCCCTCCCCCTTACGAGGAATTTTACGGCGCAGATTAAATTCAAAAAATCGTTCAATGCTAAATTTAAGTAGAATTTTGAATTTAAATTTCCCTGGATTGCTTCGCTTTCTACGAAAGCTCGCAATGACAGCAAATTTAGCGCAATGAATTTTAAACTCGTAGATTGCCACGCGCGCGATGCGCGCTCACAATGACAAATTTGCAAATTTCAAATCTCAGGCGCAGTGTTTAAAAACCCAAAAAGGCTAAATTTGACCCTAATTTGCCCATTTTTCGCGCTCGCCACTTTCGTCGATTTCATTGCCGATTTTTTCATAAAGCGCGTAGTAAAACTCCACAAGCTCCCTGCACACCGCGTCTTTTGGCAAATACACGCCGCTAGTATTTTCGACAAATCCATCCAAAAAGTCGTAAGCGTCGAGCTTTTTGTAATAAGTGCTCGCTAAAATTTCGTAATTTTTCAGGCAAATTTCTTTAAATCTCTCATACCCCGCCTCGCTAAAATCGACCGCAAGCTTTGCGCCGTCAAATTTCAGCACGCCAGCGCGGAATAGTAGTGTCAGATGAATTAGCCCCTCGCAATAATACGGCCTCACATCATTTACCCTTTGCCACGCGATGAGCCCCACGCTGCGGCGGATTAGCTCGTCAAGGACCGGCAGGCGCATTTCTGGTTTTTCGTTGAAAAAGAAGTTGATTAGTCCGCCCGTGGTGGCCTTGTATTCTTCGACGAGCTTGAAAGCGCCTGATTTATTCATCAGCGACTCCGTGTCCTCGTCGATGAAAAATATATGGCCAAACTCGTGGCCGATTGTGGAGATTTCATAGACCATACGCCAAATTTTAGGCTGTTTGAATAAAATTTCGCGCCCAAAATTTAGATAATCTAAATCAAAAATTTGCGATGAAATTTTCATAAACGGCTTGGCTTTGGCGCTTTCATAGACAAAATTTACAAATGCGAAAATTTTCTTTCCGCAGTTTGTGCTGACGAATTCGTCATTTGGCACAACTTGGGCTGAAAATAGCCCGTTTAAATCCGCGCCGTAATAAATCATCGGCGTGGAGATATAAAGCTGGGTTTTATCAATGTTTGAAAGCACGAGCGAGCGCATTACGGGACTATTTGCGCCGATTTGTTTGTAAATTTTATCGAAACTAGCACTTATTTCGGCCTTAAATTTATCCGCGTCAAACCTAGTTGGCTGAGATAGTCTGATGTCCCATTCTAGCGCGACTGCGTGTGTGTAATTATCCTCGTAATATTCAAGTGGATGTCCGATTTGTATCGGGGATTTGGTCTCCATCCACGCCATTTCAGCGTCCCGCCACGCGCCGATTACAAAGACATTATTGCGCTCGGCAAAGGCTGTGCGAAGCTTGGCAAGATAATAAATATATGCTCTTTCTTCGGCATTACTTGCTAATTCTTCGAGTTCTAAAATAGCCTTATTAAATGTGCCGATTAGCTCCTTGCTATCCTCTTCAAATGCCACGGCATAGGGTGCCATGACAAATTTGCCCTCGCTATCTTGGATAATCGCGCCATAGCAACGATCGCAAATTTCATCGTGTGGCGTGCGCTGTAAAAGCTCGTTTTCGAAAAGATACTCTTTGGCGTCCGCGATACTGGCGAAATTCATCTCTAAGCGTTTGTTATTGGTATCAATGATGAGTTTTTGCCAGCTTTTTTGCATTTTATTCATTACAAGTCCGATTTTATGCACGCTTTTGATAAGCTCTAAATAAAATGGATTTAAAATTTTTTCCTCTTCTGCTTTTGCTATAAGCGCGGCGTGCATGTCAGAGTGTATTTGCCTGACATAATCATACATTTTTTCACGCAAAAGGCTTTGTTTGTTTGCGTCATAGCCTAGCTTGCGAAATTCTTGCATCATCGCTTCTTCTTTTAAATCCACAATGCGCCTTAAAATCGCGATTTTCGCGCTTTGTGTGTCGCTAAATTCGCAAATTTGCAGACCTTGTTTTATAATCTGGCTATCAGAGTTTGCATAAAGTGCGTTTAAATTTGCCTTCGTTTCGCTCACCAATTCGTTTAATCGATCGAAATTATTCATATTTTTCCCTTTAAAATTTTGGCTAATTTTAGCAAAATTTTTTTAAGAGAGTTTTAGTAACTTTTTATTTAATCTAGCTTTGCTAAAATGCCAAGCTTAAATTTACAAATAAGGAGAAAATATGGAACACATGGGCGAAGCAGTTATAAAAATCATCGCTATGCCAACAGACACTAACCCAGCTGGAAATATCTTTGGCGGGTGGATTTTATCACAGATTGATTTGGCTGGAACGGTCGCAGCAAGGGAGTTCGCGCCTGAGCGTGTGGTTACAATATCGATGAAGGAGGTGGTTTTCAAACAGCCTGTTTTCGTAGGTGATTTAGTTACTTGCCACGCAACCGTGACCAAAATCGGCAACACTTCGATTACGGTTTTGGTAAATGTTACAGCAGAGAGGTATTGCAAAGAGTCGCGCTCTCGCATTTGCCAGCATGTAACAAGCGCGGAAGTAACCTATGTAGCCGTCGATAGCGAGGGCAAGAAGCTCATAATCGATCCAGAACTTAAAAAATTAAAGGGATTTTAGGCTAAATTTGGCAAATTTTAAAATTTGCCAAATTTTTATTTTGTATTTTTTTTAAACTCTTCGAAAAATTCAGATTCTAGCTCAGCATTGCTTTGTACAATCATACCAGAGCCATGAATTACATTTGGCATACAGGCGGTGCAAATATGCACGGTTTCGCCGTTTTTGTGGGCTTTGATGAATACAGCGTTTTCGTCATCGCTACTTTTGAGTGAGCAGACATTGCAGATATAGACATTGCCAGTTTTCATGAGAAATCCTTTGAAAATAAACTAAACTGCTATTTTATGCAAATTTGGCATAAATTTCATTGATTTGCATTATTTTTTTTAAATTTTAGTTGCGATAAAAATATTATATGCGATAAATATATGATAAAAAACAGCTGGAAAAACAGACCCACAAGCGGAATCAAACACGCTAAATAAAACAAAAACACGCTAAGCATAAATTTATACCCACCGCCCTTTTTATAGCACTTCTCAAAGCTTTTTTTATCTAGGGTATTTGAAGCGACATCGATTAAAATGAGTTTATAATAAATATAAAAAAATGGTATATTTATCACAAAAAGATTTATTAGTGGAACTGCTAAAAGTAGCAAGCAAAGCAGTAAAATTCCAATAAATTTTAAAATTTCAATCGCCATTAGGGTTAGCACTCGCCCCAAATTTGGCTCATCGGCGCGCTCTAAATGGTAGTGTCTTAAATTTATCTCTTTTGTGACAATGGGCGTGAGAAATCCAGCGATAAAAAGCGCGCAAAACACGCTTAGCATAAGCACCAAAAATGTCCCAAAGGTGTAAAAAATCACGCCGATTATCCATTTTGTGGCGCCGTAAGCTAGCAGTTTTGCAATCAGCGGAAATTTCGCCTCGTCCAAAAAGCTAAAATCCCCGCTTTTGGCCCCCTCTTCGAGCAGGGCAAAAATCTCGCTTCCGCCAAAATACATAAAATACCCAAGCACCAAAAGTGCGCAAAAAAACGGCAAAAGCGAAAGGGCGATGAATTTTTTCGTAAAAAAATCTTTGATTGAAAGGCGAAAAATTTTACCCATTAAATTTCTTTAAATTTCGCTATTTTTATAGGCTTTTTCTAAATTTGCGTAAATTTCGCCCACTTCCAAAACGCCACTATTTAAAATTTCGACCAAAACGACATTATCCTCTTTGCCATTCCAAATTTTGCGGTAGCTGCCCTCTTTGTAGCCGTTGTCTTGGCGGAATTTATTTAGCACATTTTTGCCGATATATTTGGCGAAAAGCACCTCCAAATTTACCCCGCACTTAATCGCTACTCTGAAATAATCCTGCAAAAGCGAACCCACGCTAAAATTAAATCCACTCGTCTCGTGAATCAAAAGCTCGATATCATTTACGATTTCATAAATCGAGTAATCCTCGATATTTGCGCGATGCGCGCTAAATTCTCTAAACGCGCTTACGCTGATTACTTCGCTAGCAATCTCATCAATGCTCTTTAAATTTTTGTTTTGTTCCAAAACATAGCTCATCACAAAGTGCCAAATATCCACGATTTCGATGACGATATTATCTATATCAGGGGCTGCGGCGATGTTTTTCCAGTGCTTCCACGCAAAGCTATCAATCAGCTCAGCACACTCCATATAAATGCAACGCTTCCAGTTGATTAATTTGCCGTTTTTGGTGTATCCGTCCTCCCAGCCCACGCCGTTGGTTTCGTCGTTTAGGCGCTGTTGCATTAAAAACATCTCTTTTATTTTTTTATAATTTTCCATAACTTCTCCTAAATTTAGCGCGAAATTATAGCGCATAAAAGAAAATGTAGGTATAATTACTCAAATTTTTGAAATTTTAAATTTTACAGGGGGATTTATGGATAAATTTGACCTATTTTTAAGCAAAATGAAGCTTATGTCAATCGCCGTGCTAGTCGAAAATCTGCCGTATTGCTCAAACGCATTTTACGCTTACGATAAAGATAATAAAACCTTGATTTTTTCAGGGCATGAAGATTCTACGCATATCAAAGCGCTTTTTGCCAATCGTTTCGTCTCTGGCACGATTGCTTTGGATACCAAAATCATTTCTAGGATTAAAGGAATTCAGTTTAAGGGCAAAATTCGTAGCGCAGATGAAAACGAGGCTAAAATTTACTTCAAAAGATTTGCCGTTGCCAAGGCGATGAACCCTGAGCTTTTTGCCATTAGGCTTGATTGGATGAAGCTAACCGATAATGTCGTAACCTTCGGTAAAAAGCGCGTTTGGGAGCGCAAAAAAGAGGAGTAAATTTTACTCCTCTTACTTAAATTCAGTTGAATTTGTATCCATAAAATTTCATTTTTATTTTAATTACTTAC
>JAGBJQ010000041.1 GCA_017934385.1 Campylobacter sp.
AACGCGACGCTAACATTGTTTTTTTTCAAAATTTTAACGATTTGACTGCTATTTTGATCTGGCGAAATGCCGATATACGCGATATCCTCGAAGTCAGACCAGAATTTCGCACTATCTAGTATGCCTTCTTCGCCCTTATCGAGCGCGTGATTTGTCGCATGAGCAATTAGATTAAACCCAGCGTCCCTCACAGCCTCGCCTACTTCGAGCGGAGAGCCGAAATTTGGGTAGCCTGAGAGCTTTTTTTTATCTTCGATTAGGATTGTTTCTTGGTTTATGATTTTGATATCTTTGTCTTTGATTTCATCTTTGATAAAGCGATAATATGGCTTAAAATCGTGGCTTTTGGCGGTTTTATCATGCGCACCCTCGATTAGCTTGGAGTGGATTAGATTGTCCCCCACAGCGATGAGAGAGAGGGTGTTTTCGCTAGCACAACCAAAAAGTAAAAATGAAAAAAAGAGAATTAAAATTTTCAAAATTTCCCCAAATTTAGCCAAATTTAACACTGCCCGCTACTATTACTAGCTGAATTTGCCTCTGAATTTTGCGTAGAATTTTGCGCTGAAATTTCGCCATTTTCTGCCGAATTTTGCCCCGAATTTTCGTGCTCGTCGATGATGGCTTGCATTTTGGTGCGGGTATTTTCTAGCCATGCGCTATCACTCGTATCGACGGGGTCTAGGTAGATGATTTTCACATGTCCGCTTCGCACGCGGAATTCCTTCGAATCCGCAATCGCCCCAGTGCCGATAAGCACGATAGGCTGGACTTTAAGGCCTAGTTTGTTTGCTATCATTTTTGCGCCATTTTGAAATTTGAGCATTTTCGTGCCACGATGTCTGGTGCCTTCTGGAAACATCACGATAGCACGGCCGTTTTTTATACGATCATCTACTTCATGCACGATTCGCACGAGCTCGCGAGGGTTTTTGCGATCGACGGCAATCATCTTTGGCAGGGTTAAAATTTTGCCGATTATCGGCAGTTCGCCAATCTCTTTTTTGGCTATCCAGCAGATGTTTGCGGGGTGTGTTTCTTCTAAAACCACGATATCCATAATGCTTTGATGATTTGCGATAAAAAGCCCCACCTGCGGGTCTGGCTCGCCGATGATTTCGATATCATAACCCACAGCGTATCTTTGCCACCTGCCCCACATACGGCGAAATGTGCGGTGCGAGCTGTTTTTCGCCCACATCAGCACGATTACGACCATTACCGTAGCGATGAACCAAAACGAGTAAAAAAGTGCCTTAATCCTTGACAATTTCGTCCTTTTTGATCCAGCCGATTTTGCTGCCACTTAGCATGATTTTATAAAATCCCTTGTTTTCGCCCAAAATTTCGACCTTTTGAGGCTCTTTGGTGACATAAAACACCGTAGATGTCGGTATCGGCAGGATATGCACGGCGGTATTTTTGGCGATTTTGCCGTTTCCATAAGGGTTTTGATAATACAAATTTAGCGCCAAAATAATCACCGCAAAAATCAGCGGAGTGATATTTTTGCTGAGCAAAAACATCACCAAAAGCACAGCCACAAGGGTGTAAATGGCGATTTGTTTGTAAGCTTCAAATTTTGATTCTTTCGGATTGAGCCCGATTTGCGTGCTAAGATCCTCAGCCTGTGGATTTAGCTCGATACCGAAATTTTCGAATTTTTTCGTTTGCAGATTAAAATAGCTAAAATCGAAATTTTTCACATTTTTATCAATTACAGCGAAATAATATCCACTCTGGCTAGCGTATCCGCCACGCACAGAATCCACGCCTTGTTTTATGATAGAGGGATTATCCACGCTAAATGAGGCAAGCGCGCCGTTTCGCACGCTTAAATCTAGGGTGAGTAAATTTGAATTATCGTCAAATTTGGCAGTTTTGTAGTTTTTTAGCTTCAAATCATCGGCTGAAATATGGACGAAATTTTCCCTTTTTTCTAGCTTGATAAACTCAGGATTGCGCGGTTTAATCGAGCTTTTTTCAAAAAATTCGCCATTTCGCTCTAAGGTTAGAATAATGTCGTTTATCTTCGCACCCTCGCCGTTTGCGCTAAAATACAGCGTCGTTTCAAACATCTCATCGCCCTGTATCCACGAGAGATTATCCTCGTTTAGCCAGATTAAATTCTCCGTGCGATCGATCGCTAGTTTTGGCGTAACGGTTACTTTTTGACCTAAATACACGCTGAAATTTATCCTAAAAATTTCATTATAATAGGCTTTTTTAGGCGCTCCATCGACTTTGAGAGTGAGTTCTTTGGGTTTGATATCCTCATAGATTTTCTCATCAGAAATATCCAAATCCACCTCGTTTGTCGGTGCGAGCGCCTTCAAATCATCAAGGCTAAGGTTTTTATTCATAACCTCGTTTTTATTCATTTTCATCATTACGCGAGAGTTATCACGCTGTGCGCCCTCAGTAGAGCTGGTTTGCTCCGATTTTTTCGGAGCGTATTTGCTCAAATCATCGAGCGAATCTATGCTAACCTCTGGCGCAGCTAGGCTAAGTGCACAAATACCAAAAAGGGCTAAAATTTTTCTTAACAAACTAGCCCTTTTAGCATTTTTTCGCCGTCCGTGCCACCAAGAATTTCCTCGATAGCTCGCTCAGGGTGTGGCATAAGACCAAAGATTTTTTTGTTTTTATCACAAATTCCAGCTATGCTATCAACTGAGCCATTTGGGTTTAAATCATTGCCATTTTCGTCGCAGTATTTAAGCAAAATTTGGTCATTATCATACATTTTTTTCAAATTTTCACTATCCACATAGTAATTACCCTCACCATGCGCGATAGGGATATTTAAAATTTCGCCATTTTTGCAACAAGCAAGAAATTTATTGTCATTACTAATGACTTTTAGATAGTGATATTTAGAGATAAAGCTCAAATTTATGTTGCGGTTCATCGCGCCCTCTAAGAGTTTGAGCTCTAAAAGCATTTGAAATCCGTTGCAAATACCGAGCAAATACACGCCCTTTTTGGCGTGAGCGCGCACAGCCTCCATGATAGGGCTAAATTTCGCAATCGCAGCCGTTCTTAGATAATCGCCATGGCTAAAACCGCCAGGAAGCACGACCAAATCGGCATTTAGTGTAGTATCCTTGTGCCAAATCACTTCCACATCGCAACCAAGACGCTCAAAAGCATATTTTGTGTCGCGTTCGCAGTTCGTGCCCGGGAAATTGATAACCGCTACCTTCATAGCACAATCTCGTAATCTTCGATAACGGTATTGGCTAGCAGATCCTCGCACATTTGCTCTACATTTTTATAAATCGCCTCTTTGTTCTCGCCTTGCATGTCAAGCTCGATTTGTTTAGCCACGCTTACAGAATTTACGCCACTAAAACCAAGCGAAGTTAGGGCGTGTTTGACGGCCTTGCCTTGCGGATCTAAAACACCATTTTTCAATTTTACATTTACGATTACTTTCATTTTTTATCCTAAAATTCTTTTTAAAACTTCCTCATAAGCGACTTTTACATCACCGAGCCCTTGGCGGAATACATCTTTGTCTAGTTTTTGGTTCGTGTCCTTATCCCAAAAACGGCAGCTATCAGGGCTAATCTCATCAGCTAGCAAAATTTCGCCCTTGCTATCTTTGCCAAGTTCGATTTTAAAGTCGATTAGGCGCAAATTTCTCTCATCGAAAAATTTAACCAAAATTTCATTTATTTTCTTTGCGATTACTTTAAGCTCGTCAAGCTCGGCTTGATCTTTTACCGCACCTAGAATTATGGCGTGTTCGTCGTTTAGGATCGGATCGCCCAAATCATCGTCTTTGTAGCAAAACTCGACCAAAGTAAATGGCAAAATCGTGCCCTCTTTGATACCAAGGCGTTTTGTAAGTGAGCCAGTAGCGACATTTCGCGCGATGATTTCAAGTGGAAAAATTTTGCATTTTTTGACTAATTGCTCGGTTTCATTTAGCGTCTCAACTAGCGCAGTTTTGATGCCGTTTTTCTCTAATAAATGAAAAATTTGAGTTGAAATTTTGCAATTAAGCGCACCTTTTCCAGCCTCTTCTGCCTTTTTCACGCCGTTAAATGCAGTTAGGGAATCTTTGAATTCGCTAATTAGCAAATCATCGCTTCCTTCCACAGACCACATTTTTTTACCTTTGCCCTCGTAAATAAGCTCTTTTTTGCTTGCCATGCTACTCTCCTTTACTTAATCTTAAAATTTTAATCGCATCGATTGCGGTTTTTAGCTGAATATCGTCGTTAATCTGCTCTTTTGAGATGAAATTTTTCTCATCTTTTTTCTCTTTTTTTTCTTCTTCTTTTTTCGGCTCTTCGACCTTTGCAAGCTCGCTTTCTAGGTGTTTTTTCAGGTCGGCTTCTTTGACTGAAAATTCATTTTCGCTCTTTTGAGGCACCTTGCCAGCTGCTACAATCAAATCAGGCGTAACGCCCACAGCTTGGATTGTGCGACCGCTAGAAAGGTAATACCGCGCAATCGTTAATCGCAAGGCTTCTTTGTTTTCGATAGGCAAAATCACCTGCACGCTACCCTTGCCGAAAGTATTCTCGCCCACGATTACAGCGCGTTTTAGATCCTGCAACGACCCGCTTACGATCTCGCTTGCACTCGCACTTCCGCCATTTACTAGCACGACGAGAGGCAGGTCGGTTACCTTTTTCTTAGGATCTGCGTTATGCTCCTCGGTATCTGATTTGTTGCGACCTTTTTGCGATACGATTAAGCCCTTATCCACGAATAAATTCACAAGTCCAATTGCCTGCTCCAAAAGTCCGCCAGGATTGTTTCGCAAATCAAGAATTATCCCCTTTGCCTCAGGGTGTTCTTTTATAAATTTAGCCGTATCGGCGGTAACATGCTGGTCGAAATTTGTCACGCGCAAATACAAAATTTTCTCATCATCTATCATTTTCGAATACGCAGACTCGACCTTGATTATATCGCGCACGATCTCCACATCAAAGGGCTTACTCTCGCCTTTGCGAACGATTGTAAGCGTGATTTTGGTTTTTGGTTTGCCACGCATTTTGCTTACAGCTTCATCGATTGTAATCCCAAGTGTCGCATTTCCGTCGATTCGCAAAATCACATCATTTGCTTTAAGCCCTTTTTTATCAGCTGGTGTGCCCTCAATCGGCGAAATGACAGTCAGCGCGCCATCTTTCATACCGACCTGAATGCCCAAACCGCCGAATTCGCCCTGAGTTTGCACCTTAGTATCATTGTAAGCTTTTTGATCCATAAAGCTAGAATGGGCGTCCAAATTTCCCATAAGACCAGAAATCGTCTTATCCACAAGCTCCGAAAAGCTCATCTGCTCGACATAATTATTTTCCACGATTGCTAGGGTTTTAGTAAGTTTTGCCAGCGCTTCAAGCCTTGTTTTTTCGCTGTCAGGTTTTTTGGTCGAATTTGCCTCTTTCGCCTCCAAATTTCCTACAAAAAACAGACCAAAAAGTAGTGAAAATACAAAACCAAAGCCAAAAAAGAGATGTTTTTGTTGCAAAAATTTGTCCTTAATTTGAAATAGGCGGAATTCTATAAAAATTTCGCTAAATATTAGTTAAATTTAAGCCATTTTTAGCGATAAAATTTTAAAATTCAGAGCGAAAAATTTGAAAGATTAAATTTATTTACTAAAAAACCTTGACATAATTAGACTAAATATATATAATACAGACAAAATCAACTTTAAGGAGTTTTTATGAACGAAACACTTGAAATTTTAACTGACAAAATGCAATCGCTACTCGAAAGTTCGCTCTCCCTAGCTATCCACTCCAAAAATGGCGAGGTTGCGAATTTGCACATTTTGTGGGCATTGTGCGTGGATTCAAGCTCTGTGCTAAATCAAATTTTTAACAAATTTGACATCAGCAAAAGCGCGGTTGAATTAGAAATCAAAAGCGCGCTACAAACCCTGCCAACTAGCTCAAATGTCACGCGCGATAATATCAAAATTTCGCGCGAAGTGGTAAATTCATTAGAGAGCGCAAAAGGCCTAATGACGAGCCTTGGGGATAAATTTATCGCTATTGATACTTGGTTAGTGGCGAATTTAGACAAATCTCCGCTAAAAGAAATTTTGGCTAAATTTGCCGATCTTAGCGAGATAAAAAAAGAGCTAGAAATGCTAAGAGCAGGCAAAAATATCACCACCAAAACAGGCGATGACACACTTGAAGCGCTTAGCAAATTTGCGCTAAATTTGACCCAAAAAGCGATAAATGGCGAGTTAGATCCTATTATTGGGCGCGATGAAGTCATCACCCGTATGATGCAAATTTTGATTCGCAAAACGAAAAACAACCCAATACTTCTTGGCGAACCAGGTGTGGGTAAAACCGCCATTGTCGAGGGTTTGGCGCAGTTAATCGCGCAAAAAGATGTCCCGCTTAGCCTGCAAAACAAGCGCGTAATGGCGCTTGATATGAGCGCGCTCATTGCCGGTGCGAAATACAGAGGCGAGTTCGAAGACCGCCTAAAAGCCGTCATCGACGAGGTCAAAAAAGCTGGCGATGTGATACTTTTCATCGATGAAATTCACACTATTGTTGGAGCTGGGGCAAGTGAAGGCAGTATGGACGCTGCAAATATCCTAAAACCTGCCCTAGCTAGGGGTGAGCTACACACTATCGGCGCGACTACGCTCAAAGAATATCGCAAATATTTCGAAAAAGACGCCGCCTTGCAACGCCGTTTCCAACCTGTCATCGTGGCCGAACCGACCGTGAGCGAGGCTACGGCGATACTTCGTGGCATAAAAGAGCGCTTAGAGGTTCATCACAATGTCACAATCACAGATAGCGCGCTAGTCGCTGCTACCAAGCTTAGCCACCGATATATCAGCGATAGATTTTTGCCTGATAAGGCGATTGATTTAATCGACGAGGCCGCCGCTGAGCTAAAAATGCAAATCGAGAGCGAGCCTTACGAACTAGCCAAGGCAAAAAGGGAAATCCTAACCCTCCAAGTCGAAAAAGAAGCCCTAAAAATGGAAAACGACGCCAAAAACGACAAAAGGCTAAATCAAATCGACAAAGAGATTGAGAATTTAAACGAAACCAAAAATTCGCTTTTGGCTAAATTTGAAAACGAAAAGGCTGTATTTAACGGCATAAGCGAAGCCAAAAAATCAATAGATAGCCTAAAAATAGAAGCCGCAAACGCTAGAAGCAAAGGCGATTTAAGTAAGGCTGCCGAGATTGAATACGGCAAAATCCCAGCCGCAAACGCCAAAGTCAAAGAACTAGAAGCCAAATGGGAGGGTATGAAGGAAAGCGGAGTTTTGCTAAAAAACCGCGTCGATGAGGAAATGGTCGCAGGAATCCTTAGCAAATGGACAGGAATTAGCGTAAGCAAAATGCTCTCATCAGAGCGCGAAAAATACCTAAATATCGAATCTCACCTAAAACAAAGTGTCGTGGGTCAAGACGCCGCGCTTCACGCCATAGCGCGCGCTGTGAAGCGAAACAAGGCTGGCCTTGCTAGCGCAAATCGCCCGATTGGAAGCTTTTTGTTTTTAGGACCTACTGGCGTGGGTAAAACAGAGAGCGCTAAAACGCTAGCGAAATTTTTATTCGACGATGAGCGAGCGATGATTAGATTTGATATGAGCGAATATATGGAAAAACACAGCGTCTCACGCTTGCTTGGTGCGCCTCCTGGATATGTGGGATACGATGAGGGCGGTCAGCTAAGCGAGGCTGTGCGCCGTCGCCCATATAGCGTGCTACTTTTCGATGAAATCGAAAAGGCGCACAAAGATGTCTTTAATATCCTACTTGGCATTTTAGATGACGGGCGTGCGACCGATAACAAGGGCGTGGTCGTGGATTTTAAAAACACTATTATAATCCTTACGAGCAATATCGGCTCGGATAAGATTATGAGTCTGGGCGAAAATGAGCGCGAAAACGCCGTAAAAGACGAGCTGAAAAACTATTTCAGACCTGAATTTATCAACAGGCTCGATGACATTGTGATTTTCAACGCCCTTAGCGAGGACAATCTCATCGATATCGTGGGAATTATGTTTAAAGAACTAGCCCATTTACTCGAAGAGCGCGGTATCAGCGCAACTCTAAGCGAAAATGCCAAAAAGCTCATTGCTGGGGCTGGATTCGACGCAGAATACGGCGCCAGACCGCTAAGACGGGCACTTTATGATTTGGTCGAGGATAAGATCGCCGATATGATTTTAAACGACGAGCTAAAAGAAGGAAATGCAATCCTAATCGACGCCAACGGCGAGGATATCGAAATCAAGGTCGTTTCATAGGTGAAATTTAAGGCGCAAATTTGCGCCTTAAATTTAATTCATTTTATCGATACTGCCTTTTTGATTTTTAAATTTTACATTTTTCAAATTTAACTTATTTTTTGGTTTATCAAATTTGACCTTTTCGCCTTTTGGTTTTTTAGATTGTTTTTTGGTTTTTGGCGAAATAAAATTAAAATTTTTGGTGTTAAATTGCCTTTTTGATTTACAAAAAAATCCATATAAACAAAAACTCGCAAACATAAAAAATAGTGCAAAAAATAGAAATTTTTCAAAATCATTTGAAAAATAATGCCTAAATCCATGCCACGAAATATAATTAAATTCCAAACATCTAAAAGCACAACTATAAAAAGATATAGAGATTAAAATTAAAAAAATCTTAGCTTTCATTTGAAATTCACACCGCTCTACACCAACGCGACTTTTAGTTTATGCGACGCCAAAGTTTTTGGTTTTTCACCCTTGCTAAGAGCGATAAACTCGTCCGTGCTAAGCAGGTAAAAATCAATTAGCTCGCGCCCCATTAGCGCGCAGATTTCGGCACTTTTACCATCAATAAAGCCAAGTGCTTTTTTGGAATTTACCAGCAAAAAATCAGCCCCGCTATCAAACGCGTCAAAGAGAATTTCCCCAGCCACCCTTAGCGCGCACTCTTTTTCGACGCCGTAAATTTCAGCCCTTAACGCCTCGTTTTCGCGCTCAAATCTCACGACATCTCCGCCAAATCTACGCACCAAATCCCGCGCGCCCTCATCGCCCCAAACAGCGATTTTAAAGCCCGTGTAGCGGTGCAGGGCAGTGTTTGCGTCTATCTCGGCTAGGCTTTGTGCGCTATAAATTTTATCCACGCGCGCTGGATCAATCCCACAAAGCTCGCAAAGCCTATCATAAATCAAATCGCAATCATAGTCCAAATTTAGGGCATTGCACGAAGTGAAATAAACAAGCTGCGGGCGGATAAAATCTAAAATTTCGCCCTTTTTTTCTGGAAAATTTTCAAGCAAAAAATTCGCAAAGACAAAAGCGCTGTTTCCCAAAAAAACCTCGCTAAACTTCCTTAAATTTGAGCTGTAAAAATATGGCGCTAATTCCTTGTAAAATTCGAAAGTATCGGCTGAGGCGATAGCAGAAAAACTCTGAAATTTAGAGTAAAAGCTCTCAAATCCGCACTCCAAATCCTTGCGCGCCTCGCTCTGGCTAAGTGGCGCAATGTATAAAATCCTACCAAAGCGCGCCAAAATCCCACCAAATGGCTCCTCCACGCTTGCGACCACGCCATTGATTTTGACAAAACTCACGCCCTCATAGCTAAAATACGGATCGCCCGCTTTTATCTCGCCTAAAAGCTCGCCCACGCTAGCGAAATTTTCGCACTCAAAAATATATGGCTTAAAATAGCTTAAAACATCGATTTTAGGGTTAAATCTGAAAAGCCTGATCTCCAACATAACTGCTCCTTTTTGCGCCCGAAATTCTACTAAAATTTGGCTAATAATTAGATTTTTAGGCGCAATTTTATATAATAATCGCTTTTATTTTAGCCAAAAAGTGAAATTAATATGAAATTTTTATATACCTTAAACCACGCGCCCATAAACGCGCATTTTAGCAAAAACTCTGCCGATTTCGTCGTGCGCGAAGTCCCGCTGTATGAGGCTAGCGGCGATGGCGAACATGCGATGATACATCTGCAAAAAAAGGACCTAACCACCTGGGAAGCCTTGCAGATTTTAAGCGAACATTTAGGCGTTAAGATGCGCGATTTTGGCTATGCAGGGCTAAAAGACAAAGAGGGCTTAACTAGCCAGTTTGTTACATTTCCTTTCAAATTCGCGCAAAATTTAGAGAGTTTTTCGCACGAAAAAATCAAAATTTTAAGCCTTAATCGCCACAAAAACAAGCTAAAAATCGGACATTTAAAGGGAAATAATTTTTTTATTCGCCTAAAAAAGGTCTTGCCAACTGACGCTTTAAAACTGCGCGAAGCCCTTGAAACACTCAGCGCGCAGGGGTTTGCGAACTATTTTGGCTTCCAGCGCTTTGGCAAATTTGGCGACAATGCTAAGACGGGTCTTGCGATACTGCGTGGCGAAAAACGCATTAAAAATCCCAAAATGCGCGACTTCTTAATCAGCGCGTATCAAAGCGAGCTATTTAACGCTTGGCTAGCCAAAAGGGTTGAAATTTCAAAATTTGCTAGCGAATTTAGTGTGAGCGAGTTTGCCAAAATTTACGGATTTGACAAAGCCATTGCCAAATCTATCGCCACTCAGGCGCAATTTTACAAGCTACTTCCGGGCGAGATTTTAGGGCATTTCCCGCACGGGGCGTTTTTTACCTGCGAGGATTTGGGCGCGGAGATAGAGCGGTTTGTGCGCCGCGATATCACGAGCGCTGGGCTCATCGCTGGGGCGCAAAAACTGCGCGCAAGTGGCGTGGCGAATAGATTTGAGAGCGAGATTTTCGCCGAGGCCGAGGCGTATTTGGCGCAAACAAACGGCTCGTATCGCTATGCGTGGAGCTATATAGAGGATATCTCGCACAGCTACGACGAGGAAAAGGCGCAGTTTGGATTTAGCTTTTATCTGCCAAAAGGCTCGTATGCGACGGTGATTTTGGAGGAAATTTTGCATAGAGAAATTTTCGAAAATTTCGCCCCTAGCGAAGAGTAAAATTTGAAATTTAGCCAAATTTCGCTTCGCAAGCTAGAAATACTGCGTCTGGTTTGAAATAATGATGAAATTTGATAAAAATATAAAATTCGGTGGGCAAGTATGCCCACCCTACGGTGCTTTTTACTTGCTCATCTGGTGATAAGATTATTGAATATTTTTAAGAGGAATTGATTTGAGTAAATTTATAAAAATAATTTTTTTGTTTATTTTATCAGTATTTCAACCATTTGGATTTGCGATATTGTATAAATTTTTTATGGCTGATAAAGTATCTAATGATCCAAATTTATCTGATGAATTATTTCCAGATTTTCACATTTATGTTGAATTAATGATTTTATTTGGATATGGTATTGTTTTTGCAATATTTTTGTTGGTTATTGGAAGCTATCAAATTTATAAGGGTATAAAAATTAATTCTTTTTTACTATTATTTGCATTTTTTATTTTATATGCGACGATGATAACGATATTGTGCAATATGAATTTAAAAATCGAAAGTTTGCATATGATAATGCAGTGCAATTGGTTTGTTTTTGGATTTGGTATTATTTTGGCATTACTTACAATATTTTTTAAATTAAAAATTTTAGATAGGAGACAGAAATGATAAAATTTGATAAAAATATAAAATTCTGTGGGCAAGGACGCCCACCCTACGGTGCTAAATTTAAAATTTTATTGTTGCTTGTAATTATTTTTCTATTTGGATTTTTTTCGCATGAAATGTGGTTTATTAAGCAATCACAAAAAGACCCTTGTTATTATGAATATATTAAAAATTTACAAAATGATCAAAATTATAGTGGTAGATTTGTTTTTTGTGCTAATAGACTAATGCAAAATTCTGAAATAGAACTCAAATACTATTTTAGACATTTGCCAAAAGAAGCAAATTTTACTTCCCAAGAACAAATAGTCGTAGATAAAGTAAAAAAGATTTTAGATAATGAAAATTTAAAGGGTAGTAAATGAGTATCATAGGGTTGGCATACTTGCCCACCGCAATGGTTATTTAAATGATTAAAAATGATAAAATTTGGTGGGCAAGAATGCCCACCCTACGATACTAAAAATAATAGTATTTCAAAATACAGATAGGGACGATTGTTTTGAAAAAATTAAATAATGAAAAAAATAATATAAGAGGCAAGTTTTTGATTAACTTTTTACTTGCTCATCCAGTGATTTCTGCAATGGTATTTTTTCTACCAAGCGATATTTTAAGTAAAAGTGAATTATGTGCTAATTTTGTGAGTTTTATGAAGCACATTTTTCCGAATATAGAAATATTTGCAAATGTTAGCAAAATGCCACAAGTTACAAAATTTTATGTAAGTGCATTATGGATATGGATAATTATATTATCGATTTATTTATGTTCTATATTTTTCCCAAAACAATGGATTTCTGACCATATAGCTAGTTCATTGCAGGCAAAAGACATGCTTTTAATCTTTGTAGGTTTAGTTTTTGGTTACATGATATTAAACATCTATTTTTCGGCGTGGGTAGCATTAGAACCGATAGGAATACGAGATTATGAGTTAAGATTAAATTCGAAATTTAGCAACTATTTTTGGATTACAATTTTTTCATTTTGTTTCCCCATTGGAGTATTTTGCATGTTTATTGGAACAATTACGGCAATAGTAATTTTATTAAATTTAAAAATTTTTAAGGAGTAATGTGGGCATATTTGCCCACCGCAATGGTTATTTAAATAATTAAAAATGATAAAATTTGATAAAAATATAAAATTCGGTGGGCAAGGATACCCACCCTACGGTGCTAGAATTTCAAAAATAAAGGAAAAAGTTTGAAAAATAAAGAAAAAAACAACATATCGAAAGAACCTATAATCATAAAAAATGATTGGTTTTTTAAAGCAGAAATAGCCAATAGGGTTTTTTTAATATCAATATTCGCGCTTATGTTGTGCTTCTTGCTGGGTGTAACAAATGAGGATGTATTGCGAGAAACAAAAAGAAAAATCGGCATTGCAATTTGTATAGGTGGCATTTTTTACGCGATTTTTAACAATTTAAAATATTTTTGGGCGATGAAAAATACTGCCTTATTTTCCAAAATTTATGTAGATAGAATTGAATACGAGTATTTGAAATTTGATGGCAATAAATACACACTTACTATGCCATTAAAAAACGCAAAAATTAGCTATTCTTATGTGCCAATATTTGGCAATTTTAAAGTCGAGGACAATAGTTTTTTAGATGTTTTTCTTAAACCGGTAATTTTTGTTGCAAACTTGGTAAAAAAAACTATTTTTTGGGTTTTAAATGGAGTTAGACGGGAAAAATATTTGGTTTTTTTCTATGAAGGGATTTTTATAAGTATGAAATTTAACGATTATTTGATTGAAAAGTTTAAAACAGAAGTTTTTTGCGAAACGAGTAAATTTTCTAGCATGATAGGATATTTTTTAATAGAAAATAAGAAAGTATCGTAGGGTGCTAATAATTAGACAAAAAATTACAAATATCCAAGTTAAATATATTTTTTATTCATTAATTTTCTTTTTAAAATTTTCTGGCGTATTTCCTTTTAAATTTAAAACAAAAATTAAAATTAAGAAAAACAAACTTGCCTTTAAACAAAAAAATGTCGTTTTTTCATTTCTTTCTGGTTCTTTGAGCTTGTTTTCATAATCGTATTTTATAAAAACTTTACCGTTTTTATCTTCGAGTTGCAATATGTGGTCGTAGTAAAACAAAATAGCTGGTTCGCTGTAAATCTTAACTCTCTCACCAATAAGTTTTGAGTAAATTTCTCGCTCACTTTTTCGAATTTGATAAAATTTATGCTCTTTTTCGTTTAAGTCCAGTCGCAAAGTCCCGCCAGTGCCCTTTGCTTTATACCACGCTGATTGTAAAATTCCTTCGTTTATATCGAGATTTTCGAGCGTTCTTGGATTGTAAGACAGTGCCTCTAAATATCCCAACACTACAAGATAAAGAAAACAACCGATTAAACCTAATGACATTATCGAAATTACGGAGCTAAAAACAGATTTTGGCTTTTTAAAAACTCGGTAATAAAAAATCAAATAGATATAACTATTTAGCCAACGATTTTTCAAATTCAATTTTGTCCTTTGTGTTTCCATACTTCCAACTCCGTAATTTTATAATATTTAAATAAATTTATACTTACAATAGTATCGTAGGGTGGGCATACTTGCCCACCGCAAATGAGCCGAATTTTACAGCCCCATTTTGTTTGGATTTAGGATATTGTTTGGATCAAAGGCCTTTTTAATCGCACGGAAAAGCTCCATTTCAGCCTCGTTAAACGCCATTTTCATATACGGAGCCTTCGAAATTCCAATCCCGTGCTCCCCACTTAGCGTGCCACCAAGCTCCACAGTCGCTGCGAAAATCTCCTCGATAGCTAGGTGAGCCTTTTTGACCTCTTCGACATTGCTTTTATCAGCCATGACATTTGTATGGACATTGCCATCGCCTGTATGTCCAAAACACGGCGTAACAAGCCCGTATTTAGCCGAAATTTCAGCGATTTTATCCAAAAGCGCAGGTAAATTCGAGCGTGGCACGGTGATATCTTCGTTTAGCTTCAAAGAACCATAGCAGGTGATTGATTGCGAGCAGTTTCTGCGCGCAAACCAAATATCCGCACTCTCTTTTTCATCTTTTGCTACGCGATATTCGCTAGCTCCATTTGCCATAAAACTATCTTTTATCACGCGCAAATCGGCTTCTAGGCTATCTTCAATATTGCCATCGACATCGCAGATTAGTATCGCACCAGCGCTTGTTGGCAAGCCTTTATGAAATTTCTGCTCGACAGCTTTTATGCACAGATTGTCCAAAAACTCCATTGCCACGGGCGTTACGCCACTTGCCATTGTTTTATACACGGCGTCCATTGCGTTTTTGACACTTGGGAAAATTCCCATTGCGGTCTTTTTAAATTTTGGCATTGCGATGAGTTTTAGCGTGATTTCGGTAATTACTGCAAGTGAGCCCTCGCTAGCGATTAAAATTCCAGCGATATTATACCCAGCGACATCTTTTATCGTGCGTTTGCCAGCGCGTATGATTTCGCCACTAGGAAGCACAGCGCGTAGAGCCATGACATAGTCTTTGGTTATGCCGTATTTCGCCGCTCTCATACCGCCTGAGTTTTCAGCGACATTGCCACCAAGCGTGCTGTATGCCTCACTCGCAGGATCTGGCGGGTAAAACAGCCCCATTTTGGCGACTGCATTTTGCAAATCTTTGTTTATCACGCCCGGCTGAACGACGGCGACTAAATTTTGCAAATCAATCTCTAAAATTTTATTCATGTGCTTTTCAAAGCCTAGTATTATCCCGCCATCCTGCGCTAACGCACCGCCCGTAAAGCCACTTCCAGCCCCACGCGGGATAATTGGCAGATTGTGAGCGTTGCAGTATTTTAAAATCTCGCTCACATCGCTCTCATCTCGCGGGAAAAGCACAGCGTCTGGTTTAAAGCGCCTTCTAGTCGCGTCGTAGCAGTAGGCGATTTTATGCGCTTCGTCGAAATAGGCGTTTTGCTCGCCTAGTAAATTCGTAAAAAATTCTATATCAGAATTATTCATCATCTAAGCCCAAAAGATATGAGTAGTGTCTGTCATAGTCGCTAATCGGACCGTTTGTGAAATCCCAAAACACGGTTTTGATATCCCCTACGCGTGAATAAAACGGAAGTGTGTAGTATGCGACCTTGCCACTTTCGTATGTGCGAAGTGGTTTGAAGCTGCCGCAGTCTGCGAATACGCTCTTTTCGTTCATTGCGATAAAAATTAGCCCAGTGCTGTTTTTCGCGCAAATTTTGCGGAAATCATCACGGCTTGGGTTTGGTTTAGAATTTAGCCTCAAATACGCTCCGCCAAGGTCAGGGTGAATAAACTCGATATTTGGGAAAGCTTGCACGATTTGTGCGTAAATTTCAGCATTTGGAGCCACGATTAGGGCGCGGTCATAAAGGTAGTTTAAAATCACCTTATCGCCATTAGCTGGCAAAATTTTTGGTAGTGGCAGGGCTTTTTGCTCCAACATACCAAAGACTTCAAATCTGATTTTTGCCTTTGCGCCGATTTTTTCAGTTACCACAGCTCGCGCGATGATAGCGTTTTCGCCGTTACCGAAATCATGCATTACAACCCCAGCGCTTCCTACCATGATAGCGGGATTATCAGCGATTACGGCTTCGCCATTTTGCACATCAAAAATCAGCGTTTCATAAGGTGGCATATAAAACTCAGCCCCAAAAACAGATGATAAAAATAGCCCCAAAGCAAGTAAAATTCGTTTCAAATTTAACTCCTAAAATAAAAAATTTCGCCAATTATACATAAGAATTTACAACAAACGGCAAGGGATATTTGCCAAATATAAACCAAATTTGGCTAGAATTGAGGTTTTAATTTCAATTTTAAAGCGGTTTATGATGAGAATTTTTGCACTGATTTTTTTACTTTTTAGCCTTTCATTTGCCTCTTCTGCGAGTGTGGAAAAATTTAAATGGCCCTCAGGCGTGAGCTTGCTACAATTTATGGAAAATTTCTCTATTCCGCTCTCGACATATTATGATTTAGACAAAGAGGACCAAGAATTAGCCGCCGAAGTGCGCGCAGATGTCGAGTGTATGATGCTAAAAGACCCGCTTGGCAAAATCGTCCAAGTCCTAATCCCCATAAACGACGAACTTCAAATCCAAATTTACCGCGACAAAAAGGGAATTTACAAATTTATCTACACGCCGATCGTTTATGAGCAGCACTCTTACGCTTTAAGCATTGAGATTACTTCATCGCCCTCAAACGATATCTTAAAAGCTACTGGAAGTATCGCGCTAGCAAACGAATTTTCAAGCATTTTTAAAAATGAGGTAAATTTCAAAAAACTGCAAAAAGGCGATCGTCTTACGATTTTATACGAGCAAAAAACTCGCCTTGGACGCCCATTTGGCGGGGTTAAAATCCTAGCCGGCACAATCGAGGAAGCCAAAAAGCCAAAATCGCTTTATTATTTCGAGGACAAATACTACAACGAAACTGGCAAAAAGGTTGAACATTTCGTTTTAACTACACCTCTTGTTTATACTAGAATTTCATCTCGTTTTACACCCAAACGCTTCCATCCGGTGCTTAAACGATACCGCGCGCACCTAGGCGTGGATTATGCTGCGCCAAAAGGGACAAAAGTAAATGCCGCAGGTAATGGCAAAGTAACCTTCGTAGGGCGCAAAAACGGCTATGGAAACACCGTCGAAATCAACCACGGCGGAGGTTTAGTTACACTGTATGCGCATTTAAGCGGATTTGCCAAAGGGTTAAAAGTCGGTATGAGTGTAAAACAAGGCCAACTAATCGCCTATGTAGGCTCCACAGGCCTAAGCTCGGGACCGCATTTGCATTTGGGTCTGTATCGCAACAACCAGCCAGTCGATCCCCTAAAAACCATAAAAATCACAAAATCAAATTTCGTAAGCGAGGAAGAGCGCAAATTTAAGGCGCTAGTAAAGGATATGAACGCTAAATTTGACGCGGTTAAAGACGGCTCGAAAAACCCAGCGAAATTTGAACCTTATGAAAATTTAGTCAGCATAAATTAGAGGCAAAAATGGAAGCAAAAGATAAAGAATTTTTGACAGATTACGAAGAAGCCGAAGCTCTTTTAGAGGCGCATATCGGCGATACGATAGAAGAAGAGCTAAGCCCAGCGGACCTTGCAGATCACTTAAAGGCGCTTAAAAAACACGACGAGGAAAAATATGTCGAATTCCTAGAAAAACTCGACCCCGAGGACCTCGCTGACGCTGCGCTTGAAATGCCAGATCACATGCTCGAAGATATCATCGAAACCCTTCCAAATGAAAAAATCGTCGAAGCTATCGAGGAGCTAGAAAGCGATGATCAAGCAGAACTACTCCAAAGTATCGAAGAAATCGACGAGGATAAGGCAAAGGAGCTTTTTTACAGGCTTGATGAGGACGATCGCCACGATATTTTGACGATTAACAAATACGACGATGACGAAGCTGGCGCGTATATGCAAACCGAGGTTTTTAGCGCACGCGAAAACCAAACCCTAGGCGAAGCTGTCGATATGCTAAGGGTAATGCGCCAAAACGGCGATATCGAAAATGTCTTTCAGCTCTTTGTTTTAGATGATAAGGGCCACATGCTAAGCGCGTTTTCGACCTCGGATTTGATTTTATACGATTTTTCGCTCACGCTAAAAGAAATTTCGCAAAAATTTAACGCAGACGCAAAGGTGCATTTCGCCACTGATACCGATAAAATCGAAGATGTCATCAAGGATTTCGAGGAATTTGACCTAAATGTAATCCCTGTTTTGGACGCAAACGGCGTGCTGATTGGGCGTATCACAGCCGATGATGTGCATGATTTGATTCAAGAGCGCGCCACAGAGCAAATTTACAACCTAGTAGGTGTCAATGATGAGGCCGAGGAGGAAGATACTGCATTTTCAGCTGGAAAGGCGCGTGCATCGTGGCTGGGCGTGAATTTATGCACGGCGATTATTAGCTCGATTATCATCGGACTTTTTGACGCTACAATCGAACAGCTCGTCGCCCTTGCCGTGCTTATGCCAATCGTGGCCTCCATGGGCGGAAACACAGGCACACAGGCTCTCACCGTTACGGTTCGTCGCCTAGCCCTCGGCGAAATCGAGGCGCGCGATATCCGCTCGGTAATCACGCGCGAAGTTACCATTTCGCTAGTAAATGGCTCAATTTTTGCCGTGGCAATGGGAGTTGTGGCGTGGGTATGGTTTGGTATGAAGCTTCTTGGCGTCGTGATTGCGATGTCAATGGTGATAAATTTGACCTTGGCTGGATTTTTTGGCGCGATTATTCCGATCGCCTTGCGCCGTTTTGGAATTGATCCAGCTGTGGGAAGCTCGGTTTTGCTGACCACGGTTACTGATATAGTGGGATTTTTTAGCTTTTTAGGACTTGCGACATGGATATTGATATAAAAAATTTTAAAATTTCAAAACTCGAACACTCGAATTTCATTAAGCCATTTAGGCTAAATTTCGAATTAAACGGCGAGATGCGCGCATGGGACTGCGTCAAAGTGCATGATAGCGTCTCAATTCTGCTGTATCACAGCGAAAAAAAGGCGTTTTTGCTCGTTAAGCAGTTTCGCCCAAGTGTGTGGTTTTACCAAGACGAAAATTTAATAAACTGCGATGAAAAGGGCTTTACCTACGAGCTGTGCGCTGGGATTTTAGATAAAGGCATTAGCGAGGAACAAACCGCAATCGAGGAAATTTACGAAGAAACCGGATATGAGCTTAAAAATTTAGAGTTTATCACGAGCTTTTACAGCGCGCTTGGTTTTGGCGCAAATCGCCAAATTTTATTTTACGGCGAGATTGATGAAAGTATGAAAAAAGGCGCAGGTGGCGGGGTCGATGGCGAGAATATCGAGCTATATTTTTTGCCGTTAGATGAAGCTAAAAAATTTATGTATGATGAAAAAATCGTGCGAGCCTCTGGGTTAGTGGCGGCGTTTTTGTGGTTTTTCCAAAACAAGGGCAAAATTTAATGCAAATTTTAGCCCAAATTTCACTAAATTTTAGAATTTACCCACGCCGATGACACAGCATAATATCATTTTATATATCGAATACATCGGCATTGCCTCAGCCTCTTTGAGCGGATTTTTATTCGCGGTTAAAAGGGATTGCGACTGGCTGGGGATTTTTTTGGCTGCGTTTTTAACCGCCCTTGGTGGCGGGATTGTGCGCGATATCACGGTGGGCAGACCGCTGTATTCCTTCACGCACTATATGCCAGTAATCATCGTCATTGCGGTGCTTATCGCCTCGCATATTTTCGCAGCCCAGACCAAAAAACTACAAGGCAGATTTATATTTATTTTCTCCGACGCAATCGATGTGATTTGCTTCTCGATTGTTGGGGCTATGGTTTCGATCGAGTATGGATTAAATGTTTTTGGGGCGATACTTATCGCCTTTTTTAATGGCGTTGGGGGCGGAATTTTGCGCGATGTGCTATTAAACGAGGTGCCGTGGTTTTTGCGCACGGGACTTTATGGGACGATAAGTATGGGTGTCGGGCTGGTTTATTTTATCTTAGACTGGCTTGACTTGGCGAATATTTACACGATTTTGGCACTATTTTTCGCTGGGATTGTGGTTAGAATGTTTGCGTATTATAGGGGTTGGCATTTGCCAAAAGTGGAGTATAACAAATGAAGTATTTAATGAGTAATTTTTCTAGGGTCGATGTCGCTTTTACTAGGGGTAAAGGCGCGAAGCTATGGGATAGCAACGGCGAGAAATACATTGATTTCGCCGCAGGTATCGGAGTGTGCAGCCTAGGGCATGCAAGCCCTGTGGTGATAGAGGCCATAAACACGCAAAGCGCGATGATAATCCATAGCTCGAACATTTATAGAGTCCTGCCACAAGAGGTGCTAGCCAAAAAAATCAGCAATCTTTTGGGCTATCAAACATACGCTGTGTTTTGTAACTCTGGGGCAGAGGCGAACGAAGCAGCCATAAAAATGGCGCGCAAATACGGCACGACTAAATTTGAGAGCAAAAAATATGAAATTTTGACTTTGAAAAATTCCTTCCACGGACGCACAATGGCTACTTTGAGTGCCACAGGACAGGATAAATTTCACCCTGAAATTTTCGCTCCGTATATGGAAGGGTTTAAATTTTACGACGGAATCGATGAAATCATCGCAAATATCAGCGACAAAACGGTCGCTGTGATGATAGAACTAATCCAGGGCGAGGGCGGAATTTGCCCATTAGATAAAAAATCAGTCCAAAAACTAGCCAAAGTTTTGAAAGAAAAAAATCTACTTCTTATTACAGATGAGGTGCAATGTGGCGTCTATCGCTCGGGCGAGTTTGTCACGAGCAAATTTTATGAGATAAAACCAGATATTATTACCTTTGCAAAAGGGTTAGCAGGTGGCGTGCCAATCGGTGCGTGCGTGGCTAGGGAAAATATCTTTGCTCCTGGCGAGCATGGAAGCACATTTGGCGGCAACCACCTAGCCACATCGACCGCAAACGCCGTTTTGCGCGAGCTAGAATACCTCTACGAAAGCGGCGAGCTTAAAAAAACTATCGCTGAATTTGAGGAAAATTTAGACAAAATTCTAAAAGATTTCCCAAATTTCTTCGAATCTCGCACAGGGCTTGGACTAATGCAAGGCTTGGTTTTAAAAGACAGCACATATCTAAGCATACTCTTTGCCGAGTGCCTAAGAAACGGACTTTTGGTGCTAAAATCAGGTAGCAAAACACTAAGATTTTTACCGCCATTAAACATAAAGAAAAAAGAGATAAAAGCAGGATTTGAAATTTTGCGCAAGACTCTTGAAGAGCTTCAAGATTGAAATTTAGCGATTTTTTCGAGGCGTGGCTAAATGATAGCTACTACGCAAATGGCGTTAAAATCGGCAAAGAGGGCGATTTTTACACCGCTGTTAGCGTGGGAAGCTTTTTTGGGATTTGCTTGGGGCGCGAAATTTTGCGCCTTAGTGCGAATTTTACTGGCAAAATTTCACTCGTCGAAATCGGCGCAAACGAGGGATTTTTGCTCGCTGATATAGCGCAAGCGCTTTTTACTTTCGACCCAAATTCTTTGGCGAAATTTGAGTTTGTCATCATCGAGCCACACGAGAGGCTGCGCCAAATCCAAAGCGAAAATTTCGCTAAAAAATTTGGCGATGAAATCACGCTAAAACACTTCTCTTCGCTAAAAGAGGCGAAATTTAGCGAGGCGATTTTTATCGCAAATGAGCTTTTTGACACCTTCAAATGCGAGGTCGTAAAAGATGGCAAAATGCTTTATATCGAGGATTTTAAACAAATTTGGCGCGAAATTTGCGATAATGGAATTTTAAAATTTGGCGCTGGGGGCGCAGAAATTCCGCTTGGATACGAGGAATTTGCTAGTAGCATTAATGCGCAAAAATTCGCCTTTTTGGCATTTGATTATGGCAAAATGGGTGCGAGCGGGGAAATTTCGCTTAGAATTTACAAAAATCACCAAGTCTATAATTTTTTTGAAATTCAAAATTTAGCCGAATTTTACGGGGTAAGCGACATTACTTACAATGTAGATTTTGAAATTTTAACGCGCGCTTTTGAAAATACTGGCGCGAAAATTGGCAGATTTATGAGTTTTGAAAAGGCCTTAATCGAATTTGGCGCGACACAAATTTTGGAGCAATTTGCGCAAAATTTGGGTCAAAACGCCTATCAAAACGCCCTAGCCCAGTTTAACCACCTGCGCCACGAATTTGGCGAAAAGTTCAAATTTATCGAGTTTTTAAAAGGATTTTAATGAGAGTTTTTATCGATTGCGAATGCGAGATTATGCAAAAAAGCCTCGAAATGTTTTTGGCAAATTTTGCCGTGCGGAATTTAGGCGAGGCCGATTTTGTCGTGACAGACACTGCCAGAGCAAGTGCCAAACCGCTCTTTATCATCGCCAAAAACGGCGATTTAGAATTGCCGTTTTCAAAAGAACAGCTTGTTTTAGCGCTTAAAAATTTTAGCGCGAGTGAGATCGTGCAAACTAGCTATAATAAATTTGAGTTTTCACAAAATTCGGATTTAGAAGCGCAAATCGGCGCAGTATTTGATGAGTTTAAGGCGCGAATTTTAGAAATTTTAAGGAAACAAAGTGGCGAAATTTAGAGGCAAAATTTCAAGCGGAATTTACAAAGGAAAAAGCTTGGAACTCCCAAGCCTAGGCACTACGCGCAGCACGAAATCGATCGTAAAGGGCTCGTTTTTCGACTCATTTAGGTATGAATTAGAGGGCAGCTGCTTTATCGAGGGCTTTGGCGGAAGTGGCGGCATGGCGCTCGAAGCCCTTAGCAACGGCGCAAAAGAGGTTTTTGCTATCGAAAAAGATCGCAAAGCTTACGAAATCACAAGGCGCAATTTCGCCCTTTTTGGCCTGGAAAAAAATGCCCTAAATGGCGATTGTTTCGCGCTTTTGCCACAAATTTTGGCGAATTTAGACAACGAAAAAATTTTCATCTACCTTGATCCACCATTTGATATCAGAGATGGTTTTGCCGGAATTTACGAGCGCGTAGTGGGCTTAATCTGCGAAATTTGCGAGTGCGAGAGGGTGAAATTTGTGATAATCGAGCATGCAAGTGAGGTGAAATTTGAGGCAAATATCGCCAAATTTAGCCTTTTAAAATCCAAAAAATTTGGCGCTACGAGGCTATCTTACTATGCAAAATAAAATTTCAAAAAACCTTAGTAATTCCGAAATGAAGGCGCTTTTGGAGTATTATTCGGCGCGTAGTAATACTGATGAAAATCTTTTTAGCGCCCCAGATCCCTTGCAAGTGCTAAAACCTCTCGCTCACACCCCGCACGCGCCCGTAATCGCGCTAATTTGCGCACTTTTTGCCTATGGCAACGCAGGGCAGATAATCAAATTTTTAAATTCGCTAAATTTTGATTTGCTTGGAAGTGATGAAAAGACGATAAAATCAGCTTTGCAAGGCAAAAAATACCGCTTTCAAAGCGAGAGTGATGTAGCAGAGATTCTTCTCGCACTTCGCAGACTTTGCGAATGCGATATAGAAAAAATCATTTTAAATGGTATGAAAAATGGCGAAATCATAAACGGCATAAATGCGCTCATAGCCCAAATTTACGAGCTTTCAGAGTATCGCTCGGCTGGATATGAGTTTTTCTTCGGCAAAAATTTCACCGCCAAACCTACCTCGCCATACAAACGCTACAATCTGTTTTTGCGCTGGATGGTGCGCAAAAGCGATATAGATTTGGGGCTGTTTTCGCGCATAAGTTCGTCCAAACTACTCATACCGCTCGATACTCACACGCACAAGGTCTCACTGGCTTTGGGATTAATAGATAGAAAGGTTTATGATTTTCGCGCTGTTAGCGCTCTTAGCGCAAAACTGCGTGAGTTCGACCCGCACGATCCGATAAAATACGATTTTGCGCTGTATAGACTAGGACAAAGCAGAGAAATTGAGGAATTAATAAAAAATTTGAAGTGAAATTTAGCCCATTTTTGGGCTAAATTTAGATTTCTATGACTGTTTTTCTGGCGTTTTCATCGACATAGATTGCAAATATCTCATGTCCGCTCTCGCCTATGACTTCGACCCTGCAATCCCTCATCTCTGGGCTTTCTAGTATAATTCTATCAATAGTGTCTTTCAACTCTTCTAGTGTCATGATTTATCCTTATTTATCTTTGAAAAATCGCGCAATCTTAGCTTGGAGTTTAAACCACTCTTTTAGCTCCATTATCGGGTGGCCGGCGAAATTTTTACCAGCTGGCAGGTCTTTGCTGATCCCGCCTCTGGCTGCGACTTGGACGAAATCCCCTACCCTGACATGTCCGCCACTGCCTGCTTGACCGCCGAGGACGACATTTCTACCAAGTATAGTCGATCCTGCAAGTCCCACTTGTGAGACGATTAGGCAGTTTTCACCTAGCTCGCAATTGTGTCCGATTTGGACTAAATTGTCGATTTTAGTGCAAGCAGAGATTATCGTAGAGCCAAAAACCGCCCTATCTATCGTGGTATTCGCGCCGATTTCGACCTCATCTTCGAGCACAACATTTCCATTGTGATAAATTTTAACATGCGTGCCGTCGCTTCTGTGCGCGTAGCCAAAGCCGTCCGAGCCGATAACTGCGTTTGCTAGGATATGACAGCGAGCCCCGATAATCGTGTCATTGTAAATCACGACCCCTGGGTGTATCACACAATCATCGCCGATAACGACATCATCGCCGATATACGCACCAGCGCAGACTACGACTCTCTCGCCGATTTGGGTATTTGAGCCGATATAAACGCCCTTTGCGATTTGCACACTTTTAGCAATCGCGCTTGGGCGAGGCTCCCTAATAAGCGGTTTTGCGAAATATTTGCTCAGTATTGCAAAGGCTAGGTGCGGATTGACACACTCGACTTTGATTATGTTTTTTGGAACCTCTACACCCTTTTTTACCAAAATCGCGCACGCCTTGCTATCTGCGATAAATTTCTCATTTTTTTCGCTATCACAATAGCTAAGTTCTGTTCCATTTGCATTTTGCAATGAATTTATCGCTGTGATTTCAGCATCTTCAATACCTAAATTTGCAAAATCCATTCTTAAAATTTTAACAATTTCAGAAAGTTTCATCTTTTCTCCTACATATCAAGTGCGACGCTACCACTTCTGACGATATCAATTGGGTTGTATTTTTTCACGGTCTTTAAAAAACTCTCGATTCTATCGGCATCGTCGCACGCCATAAGCACGATATGGTTTTCGTCGCTGTTTGCGATAGAGCCGTTATACGCTTTTAGCAAAGCGTCAAGTCCGGCTAAATTTTCGTTTAATGCGATTTTGATTAAAACCATCTCTTTTTCGACAAAATTTGCTTCCTCGATTACTTTATAAATCGGAATTAGCTTGTGAAGTTGCTTGGTAATTTGCTCTATAATGCGCTCATCACCCAAGGTTACAATCGTAAGCCTAGATAAATTTGTATTTGGGATAGGTGCGACGGTTAGGGAGTTGATATTGTATCCGCGCCCTGCAAAAAGCCCAGAAATACGAGAAAGCACGCCGTGTTCGTCCAAAACTATGACTGAAATAATTCTTTTTATACTATTCATAATCAAATCCTATTCAAATATCATATTATATAGCGCGCCACCTGCTGGCACCATTGGGAAAACATTTTCAAAGCGATCGACCTTAACCTCGATAAAGCAAACCTTATTGCTTTCAAGCGCAGTTTTTAGCGCGCTTTCAAACTCAGCCTTTGTGCTAACGCTAAACCCAAGCCCGCCAAAGCTCTCTACGAGTTTTACGAAATCTGGCTGTTTGCTAAGATCCGTCGATGAAAATCTCGCACCATAAAACATACTTTGCCACTGCCTAACCATACCCAAAAAGTTGTTATTAAGTATGATATTTACGACACCAAGATTATTTTCACTAAGCGTCATTAGCTCTTGGATATTCATCAAAATTGAGCCATCGCCTGTGAAATTTATAACCTGCCTTTTCTCGCCAGCAAAGGCTTTCGCTCCCATTGCAGCAGGCAAACCATATCCCATAGTGCCAAGCCCACCGCTTGTAAGAAGCGTGCGAGGGCGGTTAAATGGATAAAACTGCGCTACCCACATTTGGTGCTGTCCGACATCTGTTACGATGATAGCGTCATCACTTGCGATCTCGCCAGTTTTTTGCACTACCCATTGTGGTTTTAAAATTTCATCGCTGTCTTTATATCCCAACGGGTGAATTTCTTTGTAAATTTTGATTTGCTCACGCCAAGCATTATAATTTGCAGGCTCTGCTTCGTGTTTTAATCTAGGATTTAATTCTGCCAAAACTGATTTTACATCACCAACGATAGGAAAATGAGCATTTACAATTTTTGAAATTGAACTAGGATCAATATCTACATGGATAATCTTCGTATTTTTCGCAAATTCTTCAAGTTTTCCAGTTACCCTATCATCAAATCTAGCTCCAAGACAGATTATAAGGTCTGTTTCGCTAAGTGCCATATTGGCTGCATAACTTCCGTGCATTCCCACTAAACCCAAATTTAACTCATCATCGCTTCTCATAACTCCAAGCGCCATTAGGGTTTCTACTACTGGAATTTGCGTAATATGAGCCAATTCTCTTACCTCATCGCTAGCCTCGCTCAAAATCACGCCACCGCCGATATAAAGTATCGGTCGCTCGGCCGCCATTATTAGCTCAGCTACTTTTTTTATCTGTTTTGCGTTGCCTTTGTAAGTCGGGCGATATGTCTGCATTTTTATCTCATTTGGATAGACAAATTCGCCAAGCTTAGCTGTTACATCTTTTGGCACATCGATATGCACAGGTCCAGGTCTGCCAGAGCGCGCGATATAAAACGCTTGTTTTAGCACCATTGGAAGCTCTTCGACAGTTTTTACTAGGAAATTGTGTTTGACACATGGTCTTGAAATTCCAACCGCATCAATCTCTTGAAATGCGTCGGTTCCGATGAGCGAACCAGCAACCTGTCCGCTAATCAGCACGATTGGGATAGAATCTGCATACGCAGTGGCAAGGCCTGTGATTGCATTTGTAAAACCAGGGCCACTTGTTACGATAGCTACGCCTACTTTGCCACTAGCGCGCGCATATCCGTCAGCTGCCATAGTCGCAGCCTGCTCGTGGCGCACCAGGATATGTTTGAAATATGTTTGTTTGTATGTTTCATCATATATGTTTAGCGCAGCGCCACCAGGATATCCAAATACTACCTCAACGCCCTCTTGATGAAGCGCCTCGATAATCATCTGCGAACCGTTTAATTTCTCCATGTTCAATCCTAATTATGAAATGACTGGGTATTTTATTATTTTTTAGATTAAATTCTTAGAATTTTTTATTAAATTCTGTTAAATTTTATAATTTTATAAGAAAACTAGCTAAATTTAAAAAAGGCTTGCATAAAATTATGCAAGCCTAAATTTGTATTAAAACGATCTTTTTGTAACAATATGGATAAGAAAACTAATAACAAAAGCTACCACACTAGGCACAATCCAGCCAAGCATAGCATCATAAAACGGAAAACCACTAACCCATTGTGTTACAAATGGAATTTTGACTTTTAAAACATCAAGTCCATTTACTATACCAACCGCAAAACTCGCATACACGCAAGCCCTATAAACTAGTTTGCTTGTATCGATTAGCGGATCGATTAGCGATAAAATTATAAGCATAATCGCAGCTGGATAAATCGCGATTAGCACAGGGATACTCGCGCTAATAATCGTTGTAAGTCCGAAATTTGCTACACCAAATGAAACGATACAAAGTATCACAACCCAAATTTTATATGGAATTTTACCTTTTACTAGGTTTTCAAAATACTGACTACACGAACTAATCAAACCCAAAGTCGTAGTAAGGCAGGCTAGGAAAAATGCAAGCCCTAGCAAAGCTGTGCCAACACTGCCAAAAAGATAATTACTGATTTTACTAAGATATTGAGCGCCGTTTGTTACATCAGGGAAAAGGCTAGCCGCACTCGCACCAAGATATGAAATCATCAGATAAATCACTGCTAAAAGCGCGCCCGCAAACATACCCGCTTTTATCATAGATACGACGATATGCCCTTCATCACTAACACCGCGCGCTCTCATCGCATTTGCGATAATGATACCAAAGGCTAGTGAGGCCAAAGCGTCCATAGTCTGGTATCCATCGACGAAACCACTTGCGACTGCGTGATCTCTATACGCTTCGTTCGGAGCGACGAATTCGCCCATAGGGGTGAAAAACGACGATACGAAAAGTCCCAAAATCAAAATCAAAAGCACAGGCGTAAGGTAGCGTCCGAGCAAATCAACCAATTTTGACGGGTTTAGACAAAGAACAAAATTTAGCGCAAAATACGCAGCCGAATAGATCAAAAGCCACATCTGCACCGATGTTTCGGCGACATTTTCGCGCACGATGATATCAAATGGCATATTTGCAGCACGCGGTATCGCAAAAAGCGGACCGATAGTCAGATACAATGCGACTGTAAAAATCAGCGCAAACACAGGATCTACGCGCTCGACTAAATTCGCTAGACCCTTTGATTTAGCCACGGCTGCGACGCCAAGAACCGGAATCAAAATCGCGGCACAGCAAAAAAACATAATTCCCACAAAAAAGTTATCGCCTGCATTTTTGCCTACAATCGGCGGAAAAATGAAGTTTCCAGCACCAAAATACATAGCAAAAAGCATTAAAGCAATGGTAAAAAACTCTTTTTTAGTAAGCTTTCTGTCCATGAAATCTCCTTATCAAAAATTTAATCGCTCATTTTCTCATTATTTAATTTAAATTTCATTTAAATTTTATTTTTACTAAAAATTTAAAGCAAAAATTTTTGCTATAATCGCGCGAAATTTAATAAATTTATCAAGGTAAAACAAAATGGCAAAATCAAAATCAACACTTTTCGAGTGCCAACACTGCGGAAATCAACAATCCAGATGGCTTGGCAAATGCCCCGATTGTGGCGCATGGGATAGTTTCGTGGAGCTTAAAGCCGAGCAGATTAAAACCCTAAAAGAGATAGAAAAATTAGAGCAAAAAAAAGGCGCAAGTGGCGCAAAAGCAATAGATGAAATCCAAATCGAAGATGTCGTGCGCATAGACACCAAAGACGCTGAGTTAAATTTGGTTTTAGGCGGCGGGCTTGTAGAGGGTTCGCTCGTGCTAATTGGCGGAAGTCCAGGGATCGGCAAATCCACGCTTTTGCTCAAAATCGCTGCAAATTTAGCCAGCCCAAATTCGCCCGCACTCTATGTCAGTGGCGAAGAAAGTGCCAGTCAAATCAAAATGCGAGCCGACCGCCTAGGCGCAATCAATAAAAATTTATTCTTGCTAACTGAGATAAATTTAAACACGATTTTAGATGAAATTTCAAGCAAAAATTACAAAAGCGTCGTCATTGATAGTATCCAGACCCTTTATAGCGACAAAATTTCATCAGCCCCAGGCTCAGTTACGCAGGTGCGTGAGATCACATTTGAGCTAATGCGATTAGCCAAAGAGCGTGGAATTAGCATTTTTATCATCGGGCATATTACCAAAGAAGGCTCAATCGCAGGGCCACGCATTTTAGAACACATGGTCGATGTAGTGCTGTATTTCGAAGGAGATGCGAGCAAGGAACTTCGAATTTTGCGTGGTTTTAAAAATCGTTTTGGTTCTACTAGCGAGGTTGGGATTTTCGAAATGAGCGAAAAAGGGCTAATTAGCGCAAAAGATGTCGCAAGTAAATTTTTCACTCGCACCAAACCTGCCTCAGGCTCAGCGATAACCGTGACAATGGAGGGCTCACGCGCCCTAGTAGTCGAAATCCAAGCCCTAGTTTGCGAAAGCTCGTATCCCAAACGCTCTGCCACAGGATATGATAAAAACCGCCTCGATATGCTTTTAGCGCTTTTGGATAGGAAGCTAGAAATTGGTCTTGGCGGATACGATGTCTTCGTAAATGTCATCGGCGGGGTCAAAATCACCGAAACCGCCTGCGATTTAGCCGTGGTCGCTGCAATCGTAAGTAGCTTTAAAAACCGCCCGCTTAGCAAAGAGAGCGCATTTATTGGCGAAGTTAGCCTAAATGGCGAAATTCGCGAAATTTTCAACCTCGATGCGCGCATAAAAGAGGCTAGTTTGCAAAAATTCAAAAACATAATCTCGCCGATGAAACCGCAAAATTCGCTAGGGCTTAAAATTTTTCACGCCACGGAAATTTCACAAATCCTTGATTGGATGTAAAAAAATGCTATAATCGCGCGAAATTCTTGGACGGACAAATTAAATGGAAAAATGCGATCACTGCCACGGCTCGTTTGAGAGCGCGGAACTTTTTAGCGATGAGTCGGGGCATAAATTTTGCTGTAATGGGTGCAAAAATGTCTATTATCTTTTGCAGGGGCAAAATTTGGGCGAATTTTACGAGCGCCTTGGCAAACATACCCTGCGCCCAGCCAAACAAAATGCCAAAATTCAGGGCTCTGCTAGCAGTATTTACAAAAACTATGTCACCAAAGATAAAGACGGATTTAACCAAATTTCGCTTTTAATTGACGGAATTCACTGCTCGGCATGCGTCTGGCTAAACGAAAAAATCCTAAATAACGCCACTGGTATAATCGAAGTAAGCCTAAACGCAGCCTCGCACAAAGCGCGTATTGTATGGGACGAAGAGCAAATAGGGCTAGCCGAAATTTTAAATTTAATCCGCTCGATTGGATACGATGCCTACCCTTATGACACAAACACCCAAAACGCCAAAGACACGGCAAAACGCAGGGAATTTTACGCTAGGCTTTTGGTTGGAATTTTTTGCGTTATGAATATAATGTGGATCTCAATCGCGCTGTATGGCGGGTATTTCACGGGGATCGAGCAGGGCACGAAGGATATTTTGCACTTTGCTGAGTTTATCCTAGCTACGCCTGTGCTTTTCTATACTGGGGCAGTATTTTTTAAGGGTGCATTTTATGCGCTCAAAACTCGCACCCCAAATATGGACTTGCTCGTTGGTCTTGGGGCTTTGGTAATTTATATTTATTCGCTTTATGTTATGTTTTCGCGCAATGGCGAGGTCTATTTCGAATCCGTAGCGATGATAATCACCTTTGTTTTTGCAGGAAAATATCTGCAAATTTTAAGCCAAAAAAGGGCTGGCGAAAATTTAAGCTCGCTTTCAAACATGCTTCTTGGCGAGGTTTGCACGCTAAAACCAGACGGAAGCTATGCAAACAAATCCCCAAACGAGGTGCAAATCGGCGATGAAATTCTCATAAACCAAGGCGATCGCGTCCTAATCGACGGCGTGGTAAGCAGTGGCGAGGGAAGTTTCGATTATTCGGGCATTTCGGGCGAGAGTATCCCGGTATCGCTAGGCAAAAACGATGAAATCAAATCAGGCTCGCTCTGCCTATCTGGCTCGCTAAAATACCGCGCAAACGCCGATTTTAAGGGCTCATTGCTTAGCAAAATCGTCGAGCTTTTAGAAAACGCAAATCTAAAAAAACCAAAATTTGAAATTTTGGCTAATAAAATTTCAGGCTATTTTTCGATTTTTGTCATAGCCGTGGCGTTTGTGGCGTTTGTGTTTTGGTATGCCAAAGCAGGCTTTGCAAGCGCGCTACTAATCAGCGTTAGCGTCATCATCATCGCCTGCCCTTGCGCCCTAGCCCTTGCCACGCCGATTGCGACGCTGTGCGCGATCTCTGTGGCGCTAAGGCATGGCATAATCTTCAAAGAGGCCAAAATGCTAGAAATCCTCTCTGAGGCCGATACTATCGTCTTTGACAAAACAGGCACACTCACAAGCTCTGCGCTAATCGTCAAAAAAAGCGAAATTTCGCCCCACTGCGATATCGGCGCGCTAAAAGGGCTTTTGCAAAGCTCAAACCACCCTATTTCCGAGGCTGTGCTTGAATTTTTAAATTCGGGCGAATTCGCAAAATTTGCGCCTGCGAATTTAGAAAATATCACAAACCACCCAGCCAAGGGCCTTAGCGCGAAATTTGGCGAAAATGAAATTTATGGCGGAAGCGCGAAATTTATGTGCGAGCTTGGCGCAAATGTCGCTAGTGGGGATTTAAGCGAGTATTTTTTCATGCAGAATAGGCAAATTTTAGCCAAATTTTGGCTTCTTGCGCCACTTAAAAATGATAGCAAAGAGGCCATAAAAACGCTACAAAATTTAGGTTACGAGCTTCATATCATCAGCGGCGATCACCAAAACGCCGTCAGTGCGATAGCGCGCGAGCTAGAAATAGTGAAATTTGGTGCGCAAATTTTGCCAGACGAAAAGGCTAGCTATATCCAAAACCTCGCTAAAATGGGAAAAAAAGTGGTAATGGTAGGCGACGGGATAAACGACGCGGCCGCGCTTAGCCTCGCTCACGCTGGGATTTGCTTAGGAAGTGGCGCGAATCTTAGCGTGCAAAAAAGCGATGTCGTGCTTATCAAAGACGATATGACGAGCCTAGTGCGCGCCATGCGTATCGCGCGCAAAACAGGCAGTAAAATCCGCCAAAATATCGTTATTTCGCTACTTTATAACCTAATCACAATCCCGCTTGCGTTTTTGGGATACGCAATCCCGCTGTTTGCGGCACTCTCGATGAGCCTAAGCTCGGTAATCGTGGTCGCAAACTCAATGCTTTTAAGAAGGATAAAACTATGAGTAACGCCGTGCTAATGACTATGGTTACGATTTCGCTAATACTTGGATTTTGCGTATTAGGCGGGCTTTTGTGGGCGCTGAAAAATCATCAATTCGATGATTATTCTAAATTTCTTGGCGGGACAGAATTCGACGGCGAGGACGCACTCAACGAAGCTGTGAAAATGGAAGAAAAACGCAAAGAGGCGTTAAGGCGAAAAAAAGAAAATTTGGATAGTTGAAATTTAGAGTAAAATTCCACATTAAATTTCGCAAAAATACTGCCCCGAAATTTCTTACTCGTAGATTGCCACGAATTTTGCTGACGCAAAATTCTCGCAATGACAGATTATACAAATTTTGCCTAATTTGTCATTGCGAGGAGCGAAGCGACGAAGCAATCTACGAATTTAAAATTCACAGACGCTAAATTCGCTGTCATTGCGAGAAAATGAAGTTTTCGAAGCAATCCAGAGATTGCAAAATTTAAAACGCCTGACGGCGTGCTGGATTGCTTCGAGTTTTTCAAACTCTCGC
>JAGBJQ010000042.1 GCA_017934385.1 Campylobacter sp.
CTACCGTTTTTTCATAATACCAATCAGTTTATCAAATTTAGGAATTTGTAATAAATACAGAATTTATTGAGGCAATATTTTATATCCATTTTGTTTCAAAATTTTAACGCTTTCAAAAACTCACTTTTAAAATCAGCCTTCGTTTGAATATCGTAAATTTTGCCGTCAAATTCGAAGTGCAAATTCGCTGCATGTAAGCAAAGCCTAGAAGCTCCTGTTAAATTTATCCGCTCACACACGCTTAATTTCTCGTCCAAAATCGCTTCGAAAGTCGCCGTGTCAGTCCCATAAAGCGGATCTCCTAAAATTTTATGTTTCCCGTGAAACAAATGCAAACGAATTTGATGCTGTCTTCCCGTCAGTGGCACAGCCCTAATCAAAGTAGCATTTAAATTTTCAAAAATTTCCACAGGATAAATTTCGGTTATCGCCTTTTTTCCATTTTCGCAAATTCGCATTTTGATAGCGACTTCATCGGTTTCTAAACTCTCGCTTATTGGCTCATCGATTACAAATTCTCGCTCCACTCTCCCGCTCACCAAAGCAAAGTATGATTTTTTCACCGCCCTATTTTCAAAAAGTGATTTTAAAGAATTCAAAGAAGCCAAATTTTTTGCGACCATTATGAGCCCACTTGTTTCTTTATCTAGTCTATGAACGACCGCCGCACTTCGCCCGTAAAGCGACCAAATTTCATCATAAAGCGAATATTTACAATGCCTACCATTTGGGTGGCTTAGCACTCCGCTAGGCTTGTCAAATACGGCGAATTCATCACATTCAAAAATCGGTCGCAGTCCAACAGGCTCACATTTATAATCAATCAAAAATATTTCGCTATTTGCCACGCTGTTTTTTGCCATTACCACGCCAGAGCCGTCCAGCACCCTGCCCTTATCACACAGCCTTTGAGCGCCTTTCATATCATAGCCCAAACCCAGCAAAATCTCAAAAATCCGCCGTCCGTTAAATTCGCCTAAACTAAATTTCTCATACGCCATATTAACTAACTTTTCAGCCCTTTTTTAATATAATTTTGGATTATATCAAATTTCAAATAAAGGCACAAAAATGGTAGAGCGATACGCACGAAAAATTATGAAAGACAAATGGACGCAGTTTGCCAAATACGACGCTTGGCTCAAAGTGGAGTTGGCAGCAGTCAAGGCATGGAACAAGCTTGGTTTTATCCCGGATAGCGACTGCGAAAAAATCTGCAAAAATGCTAAATTTAGCGTCGAACGCATAGACGAAATCGAAAAAACCACAAAGCACGATGTGATTGCGTTTTTGACCAGCGTGAGCGAGAGTTTGGGCGAAGAGAGCAGATTTGTGCATTATGGTATGACAAGTAGCGATTGTATCGATACGGCTGTAGCATTGCAGATAAAAGATAGCTTGGATTTGATTATCGCCGATATTGAGGCGTTAAAATCGGCAATCAAAAATCAAGCGATGAAGCACAAAAATACGCTTATGGTGGGTAGAAGCCACGGAATTCACGGCGAACCGATAACTTTTGGCTTAGTTTTGGCGATTTGGCACGATGAAATTAACCGCGCATTAGAGCTTATAAAACACGCTTATGGCGTCATAAGTGTGGGTCAAATCAGCGGTGCAATGGGAAATTTCGCCCACGCTCCATTAGAGCTTGAAGAGCTAGTTTGCGAAAATTTAGGCTTAAAACCAGCCCCGGCATCAAACCAAGTCATACAAAGAGATCGCTACGCACAGGTTATGAACGCTCTTGCGATACTAGCTTCATCTTGCGAGAAAATCGCTGTTGCGATCCGCCACTACCAAAGAACCGAAGTTTATGAGTGCGAAGAGTATTTCGCTCCCGGACAAAAAGGAAGCTCAGCTATGCCACATAAACGAAATCCGGTGCTTAGCGAAAATGTAACGGGGCTTTGCAGGGTTTTAAGGAGCTATGCGATTCCTGCTATGGAAAATGTGGCACTCTGGCATGAAAGAGACATTAGCCACAGCTCGGTTGAGAGATTTATACTACCAGATGGCTTTGTGACGGCGGATTTTATGCTAAATCGCCTTGCAAATTTGATAGAAAATTTAGTCGTTTATCCTGAAAATATGATGAAAAATCTAAATTTAACGGGCGGGTTAGTGTTTTCGCAAAGAGTTTTGCTAGAACTGCCTAAAAAAGGTTTGAGCCGTGAAGAAGCCTATAAAATCGTGCAAAGAAATGCGATGAAAGTTTGGGCGGATTTGCAAGAAGGCAAAAAAGCCGTGAGCGAAAATAATGAAAGTTTGTTTTTGCAAAATTTACTAGCTGATGATGACCTACGAAAGGCTTTGAGCGAAGATGAGATTAAAGCGTGTTTTGAGTATGGATATTACACCAAAAATGTGGATAAAATTTTTAAAAGAGTTTTTGGATAGAACTTTATAAGTTGAATTCAGCCTAGCTTTTTTTGCGTGGCAAACTCGGACAGACAAAATTAGTCTAGTCATAAATTTGCCACGCATGAAATCGTCCATATAAGTATAAAATTTATTTGAAAGGATATACAATGAAAATCGCAACACAAACAATTGATTGGCTCGACCCAAATTTGAGCTATGACAATGGGGGGGCGACCCTATTTGAAAACAATACTCTAAGGATTCAGATAAACGATGAATTAGAAAATGCTCTTAATGAATTACAAGAACTAAAAGATAAACTTTCATCAGGTGACTCTGCTAAACTGCTCGAACTTTGCAAAGAAAATGCAATAAATACAATCACTTCACAATTTGGACTTGCTAGTCTTGTTATTAGTGCAAAAGACGGCGGTAGCGTAACTACAACACATAATTTCAAAAAAGGTATAGTGGCAAACGACGAAGATAGAAAAAAATACGAAACATGGAAAGGCAATCAAAATAAAGATTGGGGAGACTTGCGAAAAGAAACTGGCTACGATGACCCTCTTCCTACTATGAGAAAAAAAGCTTTTAAAAAAGATGAAAAAATTATCAGTGCATATACCGGCAAGGAATTGCCAAAGGATGGACAAGCCCATTTAGACCATATAGTTTCAGCTCACGAAATAGAAAACAACCCTAGTCTAAATCTTTATATGACACCCGAACAACGAGCAAAAATAGCCACTAGTAAAGAAAATTTAGCGTGGAGCGAAGGTAGTATAAATCAGTCAAAGGGCAAACAGAAAATGAGAGATTTTTTAGATAAAAAACGCAAAGACGGCACTACAAATAAAGAATATTTTAGCATAGATGAAAATTTAGCAAAACAAGTAGACAAAGAAGCTCGTAAATTCGTAAATATGGAAAAATTCAAAGCCCAAGTCAAAAAAGACGGAAAAGAACTTGCTATAACAGGTGGAAAAGATGCTGGTAAAATGGCTGTATATTCGGCTTTTGCTTTAATTCTTAAAGAATTTATCGAGGGTGCAATAATAGAAATAAAAGCTACACTTAAAAATTTTGGCGATGAAAGTTGGAAAAAAATCAAAGAGCGTTTTAAAAATCGACTGAGTGCCATTTGGGAAAATCTAAAAACAAGGTGGAAAGATATAATCTCTGGCTCAATCGAAGGTGCGATAACGGCATTTTTCTCAAATTTACTTGTTTTTGCAATAAATTTAGTTGCTACAACGCTTAAAAAGATAGTTAGCATTATTAGAGCGGGTTTTGTTTCGTTAGCTCAGGCAATCAAAATGATAGTAAATCCACCTGAAAATATAGACAAAGACGATGTATATTACGAAGCTTTTAAAATTTTAGTTGCAGGGCTTATAGGCGGTGCTTCGCTTGGGCTTTCTGCCGGAATCGACTCACTTTTAGCAAGTGTGCCGGGACTTAACGCATTAATGGCTTTACCTTTGCCGTTTTCGGAGCACGGCACAGTGGGTAGTGCATTATCCGTAACAATTACTGCTTTGCTTGGCGGAATTCTTACTACTATTGCGATTTATTATATGGATAAATTTCGTTCAAATAGCAAAAAATCTAAACTCAAATTCCAACTTATGACAAAAAGCGGAGAAGTAGTTCAGCTTAGAATTGCACAAAGCTGGTTTGTTTTAAGCGATGGGTATAAGACACTAATAACAAGTGCTACGCAAACAGCAGAATTGCTACAAACCGTTGATATAAAAACAAATAAAGATATGTTAGAAATAGACAAAGCGATACGCGACGATTTTGCTCAAATAAATAATATGCGAACAAATCTAAAAAATAAACTTAAAAATCTAAAAGGAGAATAAAATGAACGATTTGATTCCAAATTTAGGTAACTACAAAAATTTACAACCAAACGATATAAGACTAGCCGAATTTAAAATCAAAGCACAAGAAGCATTTAATCAAATTGCTTTAAAAATAGAAGAAGCCAATAATGCCATAAAATATGCAGAAGAGCTTTCAGAAGAAGCCGAAAATACCAAAAATAGTAGCTGGTATAATCCTTGGTCTTGGGGAAATGATGATAAAAAAATGAATTTAACCGCCAAAGGACTTTCCCAAACAAACGAAGCTGTATCGCGACTAAATGAAATAATACAAGACAGTATTAGATTGACGCAAGGCTCTATTACTTATACAAAGTTATCTATCGGCTATATGGCACACATAATTACAAATCGCTCAGTAGAAATAAAAGGAAGGGTTAAAAATCTTAGCAACGAAACCACAAAGGCTATGGAAGGCATTTATAATGATGCACTAGAATTTGTAGATAATTTAATGGCACAAAACGCACAATTAGACGAACAAAAAGAGAAAATAAATCTTAATGCTACAAATATAGCCAAAAACACAACAAGACTTGATGAAAAAGATATACTCGATGATAAGCAAAGCAAAGACATAAAGGCAAATACCCTAAATATCAGTGCTAATAAAGTAAGACTTGATAAAAAAGATAGCCTAGACACCGAACAAAGCAGACAAATAGCCGAACTTCAAAACGAAATAGCAAAATTAAAAAACAATAAAATACTCGGTGTAATTTCGCTGATAGTATCTATCGTTGCCTTAGGAATAGCGATATTTGCATTAATTGGCGGTAAAATTTAACTAATAATTTGTCATTGCGAGTTTTTCGTAGAAAAACGAAGCAATCCAGCAACACCGAAAGGCGTTAAATAAAATTCGCAAATTCAAAAAGCATTTTGCTTTTTGAATTTGCCACGATAGAAGCGTGCAGGGTATGGGGGTTGTTAAGGGGGAAAGGGAGTGACTTCGCAAAACCAGCGTAGCGATGACACGCACGCAGTGCGTGGCAGGTTTCTTGCGAGTGCGAAGCACGAAGCAGAGCAAGTCAGCCCCTTTCCCCCTTAAAAAGGCAACTTGTAAAATGATTAAATTTCAAATTTGATTAAATTTGCAAATTCACATTTTGGTTATTTAAACACTGGCGATTGCTTCGAATTTGCTATGCAAATTCTCGCAATGACAAACTCAAACAAAAATCTCGCCCTACCCTAAGAAAAATTTAATCAAATTTTTCTTAGATTTTAAAGGTTAAAAAGCTACAATCCAAACATTAATTTTTATCCACAAAGAAAAGAGTGTAAATGAAAGTTATTAAACGAAACGGTAGAACCGAAGAACTCGATATTTCAAAAATCAAAAAATTCACTGGGGACGCGGTAGCAGGGCTTGAAAATGTCAGCCTTAGCGAGCTAGAAGTCGATGCGAAAATTCAGTTTCGCGATATGATTACCACGGAGGAAATCCAGCAAACCCTTATCAAAACCGCAGTCGATAAAATCGACATAGATCGCCCAAACTGGACTTTTGTCGCTGCAAGACTGTTTTTGTATGATTTGTATCACAAAGTATCTGGCTTCACTGGCTATCAATCGCTTCAAACCTACTTCGAGCGCGGTGAGAGCGAGGGTCGCATCATGCTAGGGCTAAAAGAAAAATACGACCTGGACGACTTAGACGCCTACATTAAGCCAGAGCGCGATTTGCAATTTACCTATCTTGGCATTAAAACGCTTTATGATCGCTATCTCATAAAAGATAGACAAGCAAAACCGATTGAGCTACCTCAGCACATGTTTATGGCGATAGCTATGTTTTTGGCGCAAAACGAGCTAGACAGCCAAGGCTGGGCGAAAAAATTCTACGATTTAATAAGCAAATTTGAAGTCATGCTTGCCACTCCGACACTCTCAAATGCACGCACCACTCGCCACCAGCTAAGC
>JAGBJQ010000043.1 GCA_017934385.1 Campylobacter sp.
ATAGAGAGTTTTCCGCCAAGCTCGTGTTTGGGTGTAAAATTCCAAACTCAAAATTTCAGCCAAATCTCGCGAAATAGCGGTGAAAAAATATTTTATTATAATTCAAAAAAATAAAAAAAAGGAATCAAAATGGCTTCGTTAATGCAAAGAGATGTTTTACTCGAATACGCTTGTGTTGGGCATTTATTCCCCGCAGATAGGGACGAGGAAATGAAAAGTGATAGCAAAAAAATGGGCGAAATTTATCATCAAATTTTAATGAGCGAACATGAAAGCATTGATTTTGAAAAAACGGCTGAAAAAATCGAGCAAATCCGCGAAGAATACGATATGAAGCTAATAGGGCGGGAAGTTTCATTTAATACTCACGGCTTGTTTTTGGAATTTTTTGCAGAAAAATTGCGAGAAATTTACGGGCAAAATTTGCAAAACTTCTTTGACGAATTAGAAGAGAAATTCGCTAAATTCGATATTTTAATCAGACCTACGCAAGATAAAAACTTTGATTATCACAAATTTTACGCAGATGAGAAAGTCGCTCGCACAATGTTTCTTTCAAAATACGATATGAGCGATGATGAGATAAAAAATGTGCTTAGAAATATCGCAACTCAAATGCCAAATCTTGCAAGGCTCATAAAATCCATAGACGGCGGCACAACCACGAATTTTGCGACTTTGCAAGCCTATAAAGATAAAGAAATTAGCCAAAATTTGCTCTGCGACATAGCCAAAATCAACGAAAACGCCGAATTTTTCGCCCAAAGGGTGAGCGAAAATGTTTGGCAAGAGGTGATTTTAGATAAAAATCCATTTGCAAAAAGTGGCAACGAGCACCCAAAAGCCTATATTTTAGGCGGTCAGCCAGGAGCTGGTAAGGCAAATATGCTCCGCCTAGCCCTTAACGAGCTAGGCGAAAATGGCGTTGTCATAAACGGCGATGAGTTTCGCAAATACCACCCCTACTACGCCCAAATTTGCGCCCTTGATAGCCAAAAAATGGCAGAGCGAACAGCCGAGTTTTGCGCAAAACTTACAGAAATAATCATAAATAAAGCAATCGTAGAACGCTATAATATCGCTATTGAGGGGACTTTTCGCACAGCTGATACACCAATTTACACGCTTAAAAAATTCAAAACCGCAGGTTACAAAACGGAAGTTTTAATCCAAACTTGCGACGGCGAGCTTAGCTGGAAATCTTGCAACGAACGCTATGAAATTTGGAAAAAACTCTGCCCACAAGAGGCTCGCTATGTCGTGCAATCTCACCACGATTTGGTCGTATCCAAACTAAATGAAAATCTTAAAATAGTGCAAGATAGCGGATTTGCGGATAATATCAGAGTTTTTACAAGAGAGTAAAATTTGGCAAATTTTGTTTTTTTTTGCAGATACTGCGTCTGAAATTTTATGCAAAATTCGCTAAGTGCAATCTCTGATACTGTGCCGAAATTTCGCCCAAAATGTCATTGCGATGAGCAAAGCGACAAAGCAATCTAGTAAAATTCCAAAGAATTTTGAAATTTAAAATGCAAATTTTGGCTTAATAATCAAAAATTTGAAATTCTAATTAAATTTTATATTTTAAAATTTTTGGTATTCCCTAGATTACCACGGAGATTTCATCGCCTCGCAATGACGCTTGAAAGCAAAATTTTCCTTTCAAAATAAAAAGCAAAATTTCGGCACAGTATTTTGGGGTTGCGTAAGCAGAATTTTAGAATTTTGCAAAATTTAATAAAACTAAAATTTGGCAAAATCAAAATTTCGCCAAATTTTACCTAAATTTCACTCCCCTGCACGCATACGGCGATAAAATATAGCCCCGCCGTATCCACTGCAATAATGCCCCGTATCCCAATCGTCCCACTCTCCATACTCGCAGGCTTTTTTGTAGAATTTCATCGAAGCGTCGTTAAACTCGTAAAAATCATCATCGCTATCCTTGCTAGCCTCGGCGCGCACCTCGTAAAAATAGCCCAAAAGTGCGCAATAAGAGCTATTTTTCTCCTCGCATTTTTGCTTTACTTGCGCCAAATTTTCCTCGCTAGCGAAATTTTCAGCCCCAATCATATCATCAAATTTTGCGGCATCAAGCTTGTTTTGGGCAGATTTTTTCAGCTCTTTTGGAAGCGTTTCTAGCTTCCTTGCAGTTCTTGCGATGTCGTGAGCTTTGCGCAAGTCCCTAACATCGCTAAAATCGAGGTTTTGTTTATCGCAATCTTGCAGCGTACCGAATTTGCACAGCCTATCATACACGCTTTGCACCCTTGGTGCGGGGTCCGACCACATCGGATAATCCTCTAATAAAAACAGGCAACTTTTGATGTTTTTCTCATCGCAACTTTTCTCCAAAATTTCGGCATAACGCTTGCGATCACCGCCAAAAAATTCCTCAGAGCGGATGATTTCACACTTGCTATCATCGCCATTTAGACATAGTTTGGCGATGATTTCATAAGCTTTGCGGTGCTTTTCTTGCTCGGCACTTTTGTAGTAGTTGATAAGAAAATCGCAACTGCTAGCCCTACCCTCATCGCAGAGCCTAATGTCCTCATCAAGGAAGTTTGCGTGAGCCAATACTGCACCAAAAATCGCACAAAAAAGCAGCTTTTTCATAAATTTTCCTTTTGTAAAATTTAGGGCGAATTATAGTGAAATTTTGAGCAAAATTTGGTAATTCTGACGCTTTTTGGCGCCAGAATTTTAGGGGTTAAACTAATCTTTGTTTTTTGAAATACTCTTTTGGGGCTTTGCAAAGCGGACAGGCACCTGGGGCCTTTTTGCCACGATGGACATGGCCGCAAACTTCACAAACCCAAACTTCCTCATCAAAACTCTCGAAAAATCCCTCTTCAAGCAAGATTTTTTGAAGTTCGTTGTATTCGCGTTCGTGTTCGACTTCGACCTTGCCGATAGCGTTAAATAGCCTTGCGACCTCTTTTTTGCCCTCTTCTGTCGCGATTTGTGCAAACGCAGGATACATGCTCTCATGCTCGTATCTCTCGCCAGCTGCGGCGTCGATTAGGTTTTTATCCATTTTATCTAGCGGAATCCCTGCTGCTGCGTGGTGAGCTTTTAGCTCGGCTCTTGCGTGCCATTTTTCATTTTCAGCCGCTTCATAAAAATGTCTTGCGATAGCATGGAAACCTGCTTCTTTGGCTAAATCGCCGTAAAGATCATATTTGTTTCTAGCTTGTGATTCGCCAGCAAACGCTTTCATCAAATTTACTTGCGTTAGATCTTCTGTGATACATTTCATCGGCTCACCACAGCACGAAAGTGTGCCACCGCCTACTTTTTGCACTTCGACTTCACAGCCGCATTTGTCGCATTTGTATGTTTCGTATTGTCTCATACTCTCTCCTTTATCAAAAATTCAAAATTTATGATAACCAAAAGCTCATTAAACTCTACTTAATAAAAATTATTATTTAGAAGTGAAATTTGAAATACAAATTTACATATAAATTTAATAATTGTTGTGTTTTGCGCCCAAATTTTATGATAAAATCGCCCTTTTTAAATTCTCATCAAAGGAAAGAAATGAAAAAATTATTTCTAACTACACTTCTTAGTGCAAGCGTTGTAAGTTTTGCCTTGGCAGAAAAATTAGTTGTCGCAGCTACTCCTGTGCCACATGCTGAAATTTTAGAGCATATCGCACCAGAGCTAAAAGCCGCTGGATACGAGCTCGAAGTCAAAGTTTTCAACGACTATGTAACTCCAAACCTAGCCACAGATGACGGCAGCGTGGATGCGAACTATTTCCAACACGAGCCATATTTAGTGGAATTTAACGCCAAAAATGGCACAAAACTCAAAACAACAGTTGGGGTGCATTTAGAACCGATGGGAATTTATAGCAAAAAAATCACAGATCTAAAAGATCTAAAAGACGGCGCCAAAGTAGCTGTGCCAAACGACCCTACAAACGAATCTCGCGCACTTGATGTGCTTGCGGATGCAGGATTGATCGAGGTTAATAAAGATGTAGAACTCCGCACAGCCCTAGATGTAACCAAAAATCCTAAAAATATCCAAATTTTAGAGCTTGAAGGTCCAAATTTGCCTCGCACACTCGATGATGTCGATATCGCCGTAATCAACTCAAATTTCGCTTTCAACGCGGATTTAAACCCAGTTAAAGACTCACTTTTCATCGAAAAAGCAGTCGGCAACCCATACACAAACATCGTTGTCGTCAAAGAAGGCAATGAAAACCTACCAAAAATCAAAGCCCTTGATAGCGCACTTCAAAGCGAAAGTGTGAAAAAATTTATCGAGGAAAAATACAAAGGCGCGATTGTTCCGTCGTTTTAATCCAAATTTAGCCTACGAATTCGTAGGCTAAATTTCGCATTTTTTCTCGTATTGCTTATATATTTACAATCTTTTTTTATAATGCGCGCAAAAATTTTCAAAAAAGGAAAAAAATGAAAAAATTCTTATCAATCAGTTTCGTCGCCGCTATGGCGCTTTCGCTAAATGCTGGCGTGCTAGCTAGCGTCAAAGGCACAGATATCACGGTTACAGACGAGGATATCGCACCAGTTTTCGCTCAAAACCCACACGCTACACCAAGCGATGAGGACAAAAAACAACTAATCGATCAAATGATTAAATTTAAACTTATGATTGCCGAGGCTAAAAAAAGCGGTATCGTAAATAGCGAAGAATACAAAAAACAAGTCGAACTTGCAAAAGATGAAATCGCCTTTGCTTTGTGGCAACAAGAGCAGACAAAAGATATCAAAGTAACCGACGAAGAGGCCAAAAAAATCTATGATGATAATAAAGACAGCTTCATGCAACCAGAAAGCGTCGTAGCTAGCCACATTTTGCTAAAAGATGAAAAAGCCGCAAAAGACGCTATCGCCAAATTAGAAAAAGTCAGCAAAGACAAATTAAAAGCCGAATTCAACAAACTTGCCAAAGAAATTTCAACAGATCCGAGCGCCAAAGAAAACGGTGGCGATTTGGGCTCATTTGGCAAAGGTATGATGGTAAGCGAGTTCGAAGAGGCTGCGTGGGCGCTAAATAAAGGCGAGATTAGCAAAACCCCTGTGAAAACTCAATTTGGCTATCATGTCATCTACAAAGAAGACCTAAAAGAGGCTACTCCTGTGGAATTTGACAAAGTAAAAGAGATGATAAAAGCTCAAATTGCGCCAAGCAAACTAAACAAAAAAATCGACGATATCGCAAACGAGCTATTTAGCAAACAGACAGTAGAATACGCAAAATAAAAATTTCAATTTAATGCGCGGAATTTAATAGAATTTAAGTTTCGCGCAAATTCTAAATTTCAAATTTAAGGGAAATTCGTGCTTACATCAATCGTAAATTTTATCGTAGAATTCGTCGCAGCGTGGGGATATTTCGGCATTTTTGCGATGATGTTTTTAGAAAGCAGTTTTTTTCCATTTCCAAGTGAAGTCGTGATGATTCCAGCAGGATACCTCGCTAGTAAGGGCGAAATGAGCTTTGCCATAGCATTTGCATGCGGGCTAGCAGGGAGCGTGGCTGGGGCTGTGTTTAACTACTATTTGTGCTATTTTTTTGGGCGCAAATTTATTGATAAATTTGGCAAATTCATCGGCATAACAAATGAAAAATTTGCCAAATTTGAAGCATTTTTCAACAAACACGGCGAAATTTCTACATTTAATTGCAGACTGATCCCAGGTATCCGCCAATACATCAGCCTGCCAGCAGGTCTTGCGAAGATGAATTTAGCGCGGTTTTGCACATTTACAGCACTTGGTGCTGGGATTTGGGTGCTGATTTTAATGCTACTTGGATATTTTATCGGCGAAAATCAAGAATTGATTAAGGAAAAATTGCATATAATCACGCTTTTTTTATTGGGATTTGTCCTGCTTCTTTCTGCGCTTTATATACTTCATATCAAACGAAAAAATCGCTAAATTTAAAAAAATCTTAAAATAAAACTAACAATTATAAAGTTTTGAATTTAAAGTAACATTTTAACAAAAATTTAAGATTGTTTTTAGGTATTTAATAATACAATCACATAAATTCTTTCAGAAAGGACTAGTGATGGAAACTAGAAAAGAACACGATTTTATAGGTGAGCTCGAAATTCCTAACGACAAATATTATGGCGTTCAAACTTTCAGAGCTTTGGATAACTTCAAAATGACAGGTCGCAAACTTGGCGATTATCCATTTTTTGTAAAAGCATTTGCACAAATCAAAAAAGCAGCAGCACTTTCAAACAAAGAATTAGGCGTTTTAAAACCAGAGATTGCTGACGCGCTTGTAGCAGCTTGCGACAAAGTAATAGCTGGCGAATTCGCAGATCAATTCGTAGTAGATATGATCCAAGGTGGCGCAGGAACTAGCACAAATATGAATGTCAATGAGGTTTTGACAAATGTCGCTCTTGAAATTCAAGGTCATGCCAAAGGCGAATATCAATTTATCCACCCAAATGACCACACAAACCTAGGCCAAAGCACAAACGATACATACCCTAGCTCAATTAAAGTCGCAGCTTATGCTAAACTTACAGACTTGCTAGCTGCTATGGAAGAGCTAAAAGGCGAATTAGAGAAAAAAGCTGAGGCTTTCAAAGATATCATCAAAATGGGTAGAACAGAGCTTGAAGACGCTGTCCCAACTACACTTGGCAACACCTTCCACGCTTTTGCAAGCTACATTAAAAGCGATATAGCAAAAATCAAAGCTGCAAGAGAGTCAATGAGCTTTTTAAATATGGGTGCAACTGCGATTGGCACAGGTATCAACTGCCACCCAGATTATAAATTTGTAGTAGAAAAACACCTAAGCCAAATCACTGGCGTTGAGTTCAAACCAGCTGAGGATTTCATCGCAGCTACACAAGATACAGGCGATTTCGTGCATGTATCTGGCGCACTAAAAACAGCTGCTGTAAGAATCAGCAAAATCATCAACGACTTACGCCTAATGAATTCAGGCCCAAGATGCGGTCTAGGCGAAATCAACCTACCACAAATGCAACCAGGTAGCTCAATCATGCCAGGTAAGGTAAATCCTGTAATTTGCGAAGTTGTAGGCGAGGCATGCTACGAAGTCATCGGCAATGATGTATCTATCATGCTATGCTCTGAAAGAGGCGATTTCGAACTAAACGCTTTCGAACCAGGCATTGCTTATAATCTATTTAACTCAATCGTAATCTTGGAAAACGCAGTTAAAACACTAAGCGACAAAGCTATCAAAAAACTAACTGCTAATCCAGAAGCTTGCTTAAAATCAGTGCTAAACTCAGTCGGTATCGTAACTGCGTTTAACCCAATTTTAGGTTATGAAAAATCAGCAAGTATCGCAAAAGAGGCTTTACAAACTGGTAAAGCAGTCGGCGATATCTGCTTAGAGCGCGGTTATTTAACAAAAGAAGAAATCGATAAAATTTTAGATCCTAAAAACATGCTAAATCCTGGCATGAAAAAAACAGGTAAATAAATTTTATCGTGGTAGGTCAAATTTTGACCTACCCTAAATTTAGAGTTTTGAATTTTCAAAGGAGTCTTGCATGGATATTATGCTATTTATCCAACTAGCCGTATTGCTAGCTGGTATTTACCTGGGCGTTCGCTTAGGCGGTATGGGCGTCGGATACGCCGGCGGTTTAGGTATCGTCGTTATGGCGATTATCGGTATGAAGGTGGAATTCAAAGATATTCCGGTAGATGTTATCTTGATCATCGCATCAGTTATTTCTGCGATTGCTGCTATGCAAGTTGCAGGTGGTTTGGATTATTTGGTTCAGATTGCGTCTAGAATTTTGCGCAAACACCCAAAACAAATCAATATCCTAGCTCCGACTGTTACTTATATGCTAACAATCCTAGCTGGTACTGGTCACACTGCGTTTTCTATGATTCCAGTTATCGTAGAGGTTGCAAAAGGTCAAAACATCAAACCAAGCGCACCACTATCTCTTTCAGTTGTATCTAGCCAAGTCGCAATCACAGCTTCACCTATTTCAGCTGCATTTGTTGCTATGACAGGTGTTGTTGAGCCACTAGGTGTAAGCTATCCAAAACTACTTTTCATTTGTATTTCAACAACATTTGTTGCTATGATTGTTACAGCGATTATTGTAAATACATTTTTTAAATTAGATCTTTCATCAGATCCAATCTATCAAGAAAGACTAGCAAAAGGTTTAGTTGCAGAGGTTAAAGTTACAGAATACGCTGAGCCAAAACCATTTGCAAAACGCTCAGTTGCAATTTTTGCTATCGGTGTTTTGATTGTCGTTATTTATGCGCTTGCTATCTCAAAAAGCGTTGGTTTGGTCGAAAAACCAATCCTATCTCGCGACGCTGCTATTATTAGCTTTATGCTTACAATCGGCTTTTTTATCACAGTTTTGTGTAAAGTCGATACAGGCAAACTTTTGCAAGCCAACACTTTCCAAAGCGGTATGAGCGCTTGTATCTGCGTCGTAGGTATCGCATGGCTTGGAACTACATTTGTTAATGGCCACATCGATCTTTTCAAAGATGTAGCGAAAAATATCGTTAGCAACTATCCATTTGTTCTAGCTATCGTTTTATATTTCCTAAGCTGCTTGCTATATTCACAAGCTGCAACTACAAAAGTTATGATGCCAGCAGTTGCATTAGCACTTGGTATGACTAGCCCAGAGACAGCTGGACAAGTTTGGGTTTTGGTTGCTTCTTTTGCTGCTGTATCAGGTCTTTTCGTATTACCTACATATCCTACGACTTTGGGTGCTATCGCTATGGACGATACAGGCACAACAAGAGTTGGAAAATATGTATTCAATCACAGCTTCTTCGTTCCAGGAACTATCATGGTCGCGCTATCAGTAGCGTTAGGCTTCTTAGTAGCTCCTGCCTTAATTTAATACTAATTTCTTGCAGAATTTATTCTGCAAGAAATTTTAAATTTTAAAATTTAATTCTTTTGAAAAATTTCTTCGAAATTGTAAATTTGCGATAGTATGTATGAGAGCATATCTGGCGTAACATCGAGTTTATAATCATATTTGGAAATCAAATTTAACTCCAATGCCAAATCGCTAATTTTAAGATTATCTAAAAGCAAATCAGGCGCGAACAAATCTCCGTTAAATCTCACCACGCCACACTCCTCGTCCCCCGTGTGAATAAGCGCAAAAAGGCTTTTTAGCTCGTCGTATGTTTGCACGCTTTCTAGCGCTCCACTTGGCAAAAGCTCGTTATGCGAAGCATAAATCGCGAAAATTATCCTATCGCAAAGCTTGTTTAACGCCTCGCTTAGCAAAAGATGATTTAAACTCTCGTTTTGGATACACATATCCTCGAAAAGCGACATACGAAAAATTTTAAAATTTCGGTAAAGTTTGCTAGAAATGTCTTGTTCGCGATACGCCGTGCGCTCTCTCATCGTTACTGGGATACCAGATTTTAGGGCATTGTAATTTAGCAGTGCATAAAATTTGCAAAATTCCAAAAAATCCAAATCATCAAAATAAAAGCTCTGCCACTGTGCCTCATAATCCAAATAAAATCTCAAAATTTTTTTATCTGTGATGATGATATATCTAGCCTCCTCATGCTCGCCAAGCCTAGCAAACGCTCTTTGTATGACTAGATTTTTATCGGCATTTGTTTCGTTTAAAATTTCAATTATTCCTATGACCTTACCAGCATCTATGATATGTGCGCCGTAATCTTTAAATTTCATACCCTCATCAGGCAGATACCCCAAACACGCCCCAAAAAGCCCTAGCAAATACTCATCGTTTTTGCGTATCGCGCCAGCCTTTTTGTAAAATTCACAAAACCGCTCCCACGCGATATTTAGATGAAGTCTATCAATATGGGTTTGGGCTTCGATTAAAAGATTGTCGTTGTAAAGTTTCGATCTCATTTTTCTAGTCCAAAAAGTTCTCGTATGCTTAGCCCTTCATCTTCGCTAAGCACGCTAAATGCGCTAATACGCGAGATTAGCAGCCTATCTTCTGCGATATCAGCCCTATCCTCGCCTATGCTTAGCGAGGTAATCGCTGTTTTGCCAATCACCGCGCGCTCTTTATTCATGCGCCTTAGTCCCCAGACATTGTGAAGCACGGCTGGCGCGCCCTCTATCTCGCCTACATAGAGCATTACATGCCCTGGCATATAAATCACGCTCGCATAAGGTTTGGCGTGTGTTTTGATCAAATTTAGCTTCTCACTCGCACTTAAATTTGCTAGCGAAAATGTCCTTCCGCGCTTTGATTGCGCCTTTGAATTCCTTGGGAGCCAAAGCCCAAAATTCGCCAAAAAATCCTTTGTCAGTAGCGAGCAATCGCGCAGCAGTTTGTATCCGCCCCAGCCATATTTTTGCCCTATCAGGCTTGCACTGATTAGTTTTGCGTTTTCGCTATTTAGCTCGGCTGGCCAAATTCTGGCAAATTTATCCTCCACAAAATACGCTCTCACGCCCTCTTTGCTAATCATCTTGCCACCATATAGCCCGCCACCAGCGAAATCATACGGCAAAATCGTCCCCGTGCGCGCTCTAAAAATTTCACGCCTACTCTCGTCATAAATCGGCGCATTATCCTGCAAAATCGCTATAAATTTCGAATTTTTATACGCGCTAGCGCCGTTTATCCCCATTTCTTGGATATCGCTAGCCTTCACCCAGCCCCACACGCCGTCATTTTGCACGAAAGCCCAGACGCCGTCTTTGCTAAAATGCGAGATAAAAAGCGGATATCCCACGCCAAGAGCGGAATTTGCCGCATAATCAAAAGGCTCGCCCTCGCCAGGCTCACTAGGATCGCCGAAAATCGGCATATCGCTTGGGATATTTCGCAAAAGCGTGTTTTTTATGGTGATTGCTGGGGTATTTACGCTACCAAGGGCTTTTTTATTCGCATTTTCGTGCATGGCATCATACACAGCTTGCGGGTAGATGTTTCCCCCTAAATCATAATGCCTGCCCTTAGCGTAGTTTAGTCCCCAAAATGCGTCCTTTGGGCTAGCGGTGATTTTTTCAGCGTCCCAAACGCGAAAATACCTTTCCTTAAAATTCTCCCCGCTTGCCACGCTTTGGGCGCTCACAGGTGGCAAAATTTCCGCACTTTGCTCAAATTCCAATGCCAAAACCTCTGGATTTTCTGGGATAAATTTGGATTTTTGTGGCGTGTGCGAGGCACAACCAGCCAAAATCCACATAAATGTTATAAATATTAAAATTTGCCTTCTCAAAACTGCTACCTTTAAAAATTTTTGGCTATAATTTTGCCAAAAAACAGGATAAAATTTGATTAATTTCGTATCACAAAAGCTCAAATCACAAAATGTATTTATCACAGGCGGTGGCGGTGTAGGCAAAAGCTATGTCGTCAAAGGCATCATCGAAGAGTTTCGCACTCACGGCAAAATCGTCATCGTGCTAGGCTCAACCGGCATTAGTGCCGTAGAAATCGGCGGTGTAACCTTACATAGTTTTTTTAAATTTGGTATTAGCAAAAATTTTGAAGAGCTAAAAAAATTAGACCGCTCGCAAAAAGCCAAAATAACTGAACTTAATAAAATTCTCGCAATTACTGATTTAATCGTGCTTGATGAAATTTCAATGGTTGGGGCTGATGTGTTTGAGATGATCGAATACCGCCTCGTAAAGTCCAAATTTAGCGGTCATTTGCTAGTAACGGGAGATTTTTATCAACTCCCGCCAGTCGTCAAAAAAGACGAGCTAAGTGCTAGCAAACAAGGCTCGCTTTTGCGTATGAGCGAGTATGCCTTTGGCACGCACGCATGGGAGGAGATGAAGTTTTTCTACATAGAAATGCTAGGTTCTAAGCGCACGAACGATGAGAGTTTGTATGAAATTTTATCACAAATTCGCGTTGGCAAAATTAGCAAAAATTTAGCCAAATTTTTGGTGAATTTAATCACTCCGCGCGAAAGCCTAGATGATAATGCGACCATAATCTCTGGGCGAAATGCCGAGGTCGATGCGATAAACGAAGCTAAGCTAGCCGCGCTAGATTCGAGGCTGTATCTATGCGAGGGGGTGTGTGAAATCCACGAAAACACTTACGATGATAATAAAATTTCAAAATGGCTAAATTCGCTAAATTTGAGCCAATCCCTGCGCCTAAAAGTCGGCGCAAAAGTGCTTTTTACGATGAATAAATCAGGCGAGTTTTACAACGGCGAAAGCGGCGTGGTAGAAAATATCGAGCTAAACGGCTTTGGCGAAATTGATAGTATCGTAGTGCGCAAAAAATCAGGCGCCTTCGTGCGAGTCGAGCGCGCGGGGTATGATTACAGCGAGATTAGAGCGGACGAGGACGAGGCGAGCGATTTTTTAATCGCGCGGTATTATCAATTCCCGCTAAAACTCGCCTACGCAATCACAATCCACAAATCCCAAGGCATGAGTATCGAAAACCTAGCCTGCGATATCGATAGGATTTTTGCCAACGGCCAACTCTATGTCGCGCTCTCACGCGCCACGAGCCTAAATGGCTTAAAAATCATCTACACACGCAAAGAGGGGCTTTACGCCTACCTTTCGCGCATAGTCAAAATCGACAAAGCCGTGGTGAAATTTTACGAAGAAAATGAATTTTTTAAAATTTATAATCAAATTTTGTGAAATTTTGCATTAGGTTTATTGTTTTTAATCTTTATGGTGGGCAAGGATGCCCACCCTACGATACTCCTTTGAAATAAAATTTAACTATCAAAAGTTGTAATAAATCAAAATCAATATTAACCCTAAATTCAAGCATATAAGCCCAACATATAATAATAGATAAGCAGTAAAAATAATGAAAATACTATAACCCCCGCGAGAAATCAAACAAATTTCACACTACAAATCAAACTTGCAGAATTAGGCAAAAAAATTAGTTTGATTTGTAATGCTAAATTTCCAAAAAATTTCCCAAGATTTTTCACCCCAAAAATCCCCAAAAATCTCCAAAAAAATCACCCAAAACCCCCACCAAATTTTTCCAAAAAATCCTAGCCAAAACCTACCCCTTTAACCCCAACTCTATCTTTTTGCGCGGTATTTTAGCCGTGTTAGCCTTTTTGATTAGCGCTTTATATTCACCCGTTTTCTCGCTTTCGCTCTTTTTTATCTCGCCTTTTATAACGCTCTTTAAAACCTCTTTTAACGCCATTTAGCCCCCTTTTAATAGATATATTGCACGGCTTTTATCTTAGTTATCGCGCTATTTTCGCTAAACTCATGCGCCACGCTAGTTACCACAAAGCTATCTCCCCCCTCTACACTTGGCACGCCAAAATCAGGCGCGATTACTCGCACCCTCTCGCCTATGCGCGCGTCGCATAATGGCACGCTAAACTCCACGCTCACGCTATCTGCGCCAGCCTCCATGAAGTGTGCGCGTGCGAGCAGTTCTAGCACCTCTGCGCTCTCATCGCTATTTAGTTTAGCGCTTTTACCCTCTACGCCCTCAAATTCTATTATTAGCTCTTCGCCTGCACTTTGGCGAGTTGTGGATTTTATCACCGCCATTTTATCCTCCTTTTAGTCGTGTCCCATCTGCTCGCGAGTAAAACCGCGTTCATCTCTTAGATACTGCCTATACTCTATTGCCTTTTGTCGCAAAGGGAAGGTGTTTGGATAATAATTCACCCCTCCGACATGCCACGGAGTATCCTCATTTTTATTATAGTGGTGATATGTTCTTCCTAACCTCAAAATATCAGCTATACGATATCCTGGCGCATACTCATAAACA
>JAGBJQ010000044.1 GCA_017934385.1 Campylobacter sp.
CGTAGCCACGGGCGCCGGTGTGCTAGCATGCTTCGTGCCAATCGAGCTAATTATTGCGCTTGTTGTTTGGTTTATTGTGGGCAAAGTGCTTAAAATTTCGTCCGTAGCCTCGCTATCAGCGGCGCTTGCGCTAATTGTGGCTAGCTACATATTTCACGCAGATATGCCAGCAATCCACACTCACGCGCCGATTTTTATCATAGTTTTTATCGTCTTTTACAAACATATTCCAAATATCGCAAGATTGCTTCGTGGCGAGGAAAAACGGGTAATATGATTCGGGTTTTGATTGAGGATTTGAAATTCGACGCGATTGTTGGAATTTTGGATTTTGAAAGAGAAAAAAAACAAGAAATTTTAGTAAGCGCAAAATTTGGCGCAGATGAATTTATAGACTACGCTAAGGCGTGCGAATTTATAAAATTTAGCTTTGAGAGGGAGAAATTTTTGCTCGTCGAAGACGCGCTAAATTTCTTCGCCAAGAGCTTTAAAACCCAGTATAAAAGCCTGAATTACTTCTATATGAAAATTTACAAAACCCAAATTTTGGCTGACGCAAAAGTCGGCGCGCAAATCGAAATAAATTTTTAAAATTTCTTTAAAAAAACTTGAATTTTGGCTTAAAATATGCTACAATCACGCCAAATTTTATTACGAAGGAAAATCAATGAGAATTTTAATTGTCGAAGATGAAGTTACTCTAAACAAAACTATCGCCGAGGGTTTGGCGGAGTTTGGTTACCAAACAGACAGCTCAGAAAGCTTTAAAGACGCTGAATATTACATAGGCATACGAAATTACGATTTAGTTTTAACCGACTGGATGTTACCAGATGGCAGCGGCGTCGATTTAATCAACATTATAAAACAAAAATTCGCTCGCACAGCAGTCGTCGTGCTATCTGCAAAAGACGATAAAGAAAGCGAGATAAAAGCCCTAAAAGCTGGCGCAGATGATTATATCAAAAAACCATTTGATTTCGATGTTTTGGTTGCCCGCCTTGAAGCTAGACTTAGATTTGGTGGCTCAAATATCATCAAAATTGACGATCTTATCATCGACCCAGATGAGGAAAAAATCACATATCTTGGCCAAGAAATCGAGCTAAAAGGCAAACCTTTCGAGGTGCTAACTCACCTAGCTCGCCACTCAGACCAAATCGTAAGCAAAGAGCAACTGCTTGATGCTATTTGGGAAGAGCCAGAGCTAGTAACCCCAAATGTAATTGAGGTCGCAATCAACCAAATCCGCCAAAAAATGGATAAACCACTAAATATTTCTACAATCGAGACAGTTCGTCGTCGCGGATATAGATTTTGCTTTCCACAAAAAGCCTAAGAACCCGTTTCATAATCCAATTAGCATCTGCTTCGGCGATGCTAATTTTGATTTTTTCCGTAATGCTTTATAACTACATAAGGATTACGATTTTCGAAAATTCAGTCCATGGGCTTTTAGTAAGGGCTGAAAATATCACAAAACTGCCAAAAATTCCAGTCGAAAAAATCCCAGAGTATCTGCCAGATCCCAAAGGCGAGTTTATCACGAGTTTTATTTCTGGTGAAAAAATCAGCAAACCTAAATTTTATGAATCCAAAGAAGATGATATTTATTTTTTGACCCTTCAATACCCATATAGCAACGAGGAAATTTTGCAGATTAAAACCGATGTCACGGTCTATGCAAATATCGCAAATCAGATACTTGTGGATATTATTATCCTAAATTTGACAATGATATTTTTGATAATTTTTTACGCTATGTTTCTATCGCGCACGCTTTTGATGCCAATCAAGGTAATCTCGCAAAAGCTAGCCAGTCTCGATGAGAAATTCCTAGCCCCGCTTGATATGGAGAAGTGCGAGAGCGAATTTCGCCCGATTTTGACAAACATAAACCGATTAATCGATAGAATTCAGACCTTCATAATGTATCAAAAAGAGCTATTTATCGGTATCGCGCACGAGCTAAAAACCCCGCTAGCGGTGATGAAAACCAAAAACGAAGTAACGCTCATAAAGCCAAGAGAGGCGGAAAAATACATCGAGGCGCTCCAAAACAACAACAAATCAATCGACGATATGAATAAAATGATAATCTCGATTTTAGAGATCGGTCGCCAAGAGGGCGCGCAGTTTGAGAGCCCAGAGCAGCTTGATATCGTGCAGTATCTAGGCGAGCTGTGCGTGAATTTTAAAATTTTGGCTAGAAATGCAAAAAAAGATGTCGTAAGCAAAATTTCGCCAAAATCCCTAGAAGTGAGTATCCAAAAAAACCTTTTTATGCACATTATCCAAAATTTCGTCCAAAACGCGATTAAATTTTCCCCAGAGGGCGAAGTAATTGAGGTTTTCAGTGAAATTTCGGGCGATTATTTTATCGTGCGTGTAGAAAATTTAGGCGAGAGTATTGATGAAAGCCAGGACTTTTTTGCGCCGTTTAAACGCAAGGGTGGCAAGCCTGGCGCTGGGCTTGGGCTGTTTTTGGCTAAAAGCGCCGCGCAGGCTATGGGCGCGTCTGTGAGCCTTAAAAATTCGCCCGCCAAAGATAAGATTGTAGCGACCCTTACAATCCCGCTAAAAAATCTCAAAAAATAGCGCAAATTTGGTATTTTTTAAAATAAAATTAAAAGTTTTTAGTGTATAAATGCACTAATTTTTTTTGTAAAGGTTAAATTTATGTCTTTGATGATTACAGACGAGTGTATCAGTTGCGATGCGTGTCGCGAAGAGTGCCCAAGCGAGGCGATTTTCGAGGACGAGCCGACATATATGATTGATTCTGATAGGTGCTGTGAGTGTGTAGATGAATACTCAGAGCCTGCTTGTATAGTTGTTTGCCCAGTAGAGTGTATCACTTACGATCCAGACAATGTAGAAACTGAGGGCGAACTCAAATACAAACACGCCCATATGGATAATTAATGCCAAAACGAGTTGGAGTTATTGATTTAGGCTCAAATTCTGCCAGATTAGTGATTTTTGAGCGAACGAGCAGATTTGGGTTTTTTATCCTTGCAGAGCACAAAATCAAAGTCCGCCTAGGCGAGGGCGCGTATGAAAATGGCGGAGTTTTGCAACCAGCGGCTATGCAAAAATGCCTTGACGCGTTTGTGGAATTTAAAGAATTGCTCCAAAAATACGGCGCCAAAAGGGTGCTTTGCGTAGGCACTTCTGCACTGCGCGACGCTCCAAATGGGGGCGAGTTTATCAAGCTAGTTTTTAAAAAAACAAAAATTGCAATCCGCAAAATTGACGGCGAGAGTGAGGCGTATTTTGGAGGATATGCCGCACACAACCTGCTTAGCGATTTCAAAGACGGCGTGAGCGTGGATATCGGCGGAGGCTCGACCGAGCTAGCCCGCATAAAAAATGGTAAAATCGAGGCCAAAATTTCGCTAAATTTAGGCACAGTTCGCCTAAAAGAGCTATTTTTCGACAAAGGCGATATGGCCGGGCTATATGGCTATGTAAATAAGGCAATCAGCGCGGTTGGCGATGAATTTGCCAGCTCAAATTTAATCGCTATGGGCGGTTCGGCAAGAGCGCTAAGCAATGCCATAATGGCGATTGAGAATTATCCGATTAAAATCGTGCATAATTACCGCTACGATTACGAAAAATACGCGCCGTTTTTTAGCAAATTAATCGGCGCAAAAACCCTAGAACTAGCCAAATTTCCGATAAAAAAAGAGCGTTACGACACGATTAGAGAGGGTGCGATAATTTTTAGCGAGATTGCTAAAAAAATCGGCGCAAAAAGCGTGATTACAAGCGGTGTGGGCGTGCGAGAGGGTGTGTTTTTGGGCTCGATTTTGCACGGGGCAAATTTGCCAAAGAATTTCAACCCTAGCCTAAAAAGTCTGCAAGATAGATTTGCTAGCGAAAGCTCGCACGCAGACAAGTTCGCCAAAGCCCTTTTTAGCGTGCTTTTCTCGCTTCACAAGCTAGAAGACAGATACATTAGCCCGCTTTGCTACGCTGCCAAACTTTGCGAGATTGGCGCAAGGCTTGGCTTTTATGCTAAACACGAAAGCGCAGCACAAATGGTGCTAAATGGGCTAAACTACCGCACGAGCCACGAGCAAAAAGCCCTAATCGCGGCGATTATCGCAATGCACGGCAAACCAAATTTAAGCCCAAATTTTGCAAATTTAAGCGAAATTTTACCAAATGAGCGAACATTAGCGTGGCTTAGTTTTTTGTGCGAATTCGCTAGGATTTTAAATGAAAATGCTCTTAAAAATTTGGAGTTTAAATTCGAAAATTTAACCCTGCAAATCGCGGGCGCAAAAAACAAATTAATGCTTAAAGATAGCCTTCGCAAACTCCCAAAACCAGCTGTTTTTGCGATAAATTTCATATAAATTCAACGCTAAATTTAAGAAATTGAAAATTTAATTTAAGCTTTAAATTTTACCAAGTGCTTTTTTGACATGATCTTGCGCCATTTCGATATTCCACGCTGGTTCCCACACTAGCTCGATTTGGACATTTTTTACGCCATTTACGCTACTTGCGCCATTTCTTACCCACTCTATCATCATTTCGTGTAACGGGCATGAGCGAGTCGATAGAGTCATTGTGATTGTGGCGTTTTGGTCTTCATCAACGCTAACGCCATAAATTAATCCTAGACTTACCACATCAAATCCAACCTCAGGATCGATTACAGCGCGAAGCGCAGTGTAGATTTTATCCTTTATCTCTTCCATTTTCTACTCCAAATTTAGTGTATTTAAAGACATTTATTATGTTTATTACTACAAAAATTATACTTAGCGTTTGAAAAATAAGCGCAATCACATTTATTTCAAACACAGCAAAAATAAGTGCTACTATGTTTGCAAACATTGCAAAATAGGTTAAATTTTTGATAATCATATCTTCAAGTAGTGGAATTTTGCCTTTGCCTACATAGGGCGATACATAATGATACCAGATCAAAAATGGCACAATTTTATACAAATGAGCACATATAAATGCGTATAAAAATCCGTAACATAGGCAAAAAATCGCACTTTGAGTTTTGCTAAAATTCCACAAAACAAACCCAAGAACAAGTGCAGCAAGAGACAAGAATATATTTGCGCTCCAATAATCGATTTTGCGCCTTACTCGCTTTGATAAAATATAGATGATTTGCGTTGCAAAAATTAAAAACGCCAAAGCACAAAGATAAATTCCAAAATCAAAATTTACAAAAAATATGCAAATCAAATAGAGCAAACCAGAAATTTTAGCTGGCAAAAAGCTTAAATTATGTGCTAAGCTAAACATCGGCAAAAGCACGCACCCAGCGCCAACGATGACGAAAAACACAAATCCACACATAAAGTATATATGATAAGCCAAAACTCTACTAAAATCGGCCTCGCTCGCCCCGGTTACTACAAGAACTAGCAAAAATCCGAGTATTATGCCTATGATAAGGTAGATTGATGAGATTATTAGCGCAATACTTGGTGTTTTGTATGATTTTGCCTTAACAAAGCTAAGCGCATAGCTTGTGCCAAAAAACAGCAAAGACATCATCGCTATACCGCCACCTGCGTGCAAAAGTGGTAGTTTTTCTAAAACCATACCAAGAGACAAAATCGCAACCGAGCTAGCAAATACAAAAAGATTTGCAAAGGCAAATTTGGTGCTGAAAAATTTATTTTCTATTATGACAGAGGTTAGCTGATAAAGTGCGCCAATAATGATACTAAGGGCAAAACCTAGTAAAAATATATGAAAAAACGAAGCAGTTTTTAGGCTGGTTAGTCCATAAAAATCGGCGTTATAAAAGCCAAAAATGCTAAGGGCTAAAAACACTAGCCCACAAATAAAATATCCACCAACTATGCGAAATGGTGGCGAAAATGTGCTAAAATTCATCTCTTATCCGTGGCAAGAGACATTTGTATCCAAATCACCACTACTTGCGCCGTCTTTTAGGCTAAATACGAGCTTAACGCCACCGCTAGGTAAATCTTGCCTTTCGTAATCAAATTTAGCTTCGATTTTTGGGATTAAGCCTACTGGAAATTTGTGATTTACCATAACTACTTTTGTATTTTTGTCTTTTACTAAATTCAGAGCTACAAGCCCATTGACCATAGGTTCTGGTGGGACACAAGAACGCGAATCAAAACCGATAAATTCGCAATTATCTTTGTTTGTGCGATAAAATTTCACACTTGCGCCTTCTGGGTTAAATTCTTCCCAATCTTTGAAAAAATCCATGAAATATCCTTTCTTTGAAAATGATAGATTATATCGATGTTTTGAAATTTAGTGATTGAGATAAATCAAGTTTTATTTTAAAATTTGCAAAATTTAGCCAAATTTCACTACACTACGCAAAATCAAAATTTAAGGAAATGTATGAAAACTATCACGATTATCGACACTTTTGGCTTTTTTTTCCGCCTGTATTATGCGATGAGTAGCTTAAAGACCAAAAGCGGCAAGCCAAGTGGCATGGTGAGTGGATTTGCGAATTTCATCGCAAATTTGGAGCGAGAGTTTAAAAGCGATTATATAATTTTCGCCCTTGATAGCAAAGGTAAGACCTTTCGCTCAGACATTGACCCAAACTACAAAACAAATCGTCAAACCCCGCCTGATGGGCTTTTAGCGCAACTTCCGGTTTGCATAGAAATGATAGAGAAAATGGGATTTTGCACAGCGCAGAAAGAGGGCTTTGAGGCCGATGATTTAATAGCAAGTGTCGTTAAAACCTACCGCAATACGCACAAAATCAATATCGTAACAAGTGATAAAGATCTTTATCAGCTAATCGGTGGCGAGACGCGCATTTATAGCCATGCCAAAAAAATGCTTTATGGACGCGATGAATGCTATGAAAAATACGGCGTTTATCCTGAACAAATCATTGATTTTTTGGCGATTTGTGGTGATAGCGCTGATAATATCCCAGGAGTAAAAGGCATAGGCGATAAGGGAGCTAAAAAACTGCTTGATGAGTGGGGGAGTTTGGATAAAATTTACGAAAATATCGAGCTTTTGCCACCAAACAAACAGCGTGAGTATCTCATAAACTCCAAAAACGAAGCATATATGAGCAAAAAACTTGCCACGCTTTGCGATAAAATCGAAATTCCACCGCTACAAAATGCTATTTTCCCTGAGCAAAACCCGCTTCATAAAATCAAAGAAATTTTGCGCGAATACGAGTTGCACAAACTACTCTCCACGCTCGAAAACGAGGGTGGCAAAAGCGAAGAGAGCCTAGCTTTCGAGCCAGTGTGCGTGCGTGATGAAGATGAGCTAATGCGCCTTTGTGAGGGGATTACGAGCGAGACGATAGTCGCATTTGATACAGAAACAACTGGACTTGATAGCAAAAACGCCAAAATCGTGGGCTTTTCGTTTTGTTTCAACGAGCAAAGGGCGTATTATGTGCCGCTTGCGCATAATTACTTAGGCGTGGGCGAGCAAATTTCGCTAAATTCGGCGAAAATGGCGATTGAGAGGATTTTTTCTGGTTTTGTTGTAGGGCAAAATTTAAAATACGATTTTAATATCATCGAGCAAAATTTCGGCATAAAACCGCCACGCAAATTCGCCGATACGATGATTTTAGCGTGGCTCATAAATCCTAGCGAGAGTGTGGGTATGGACAATTTAGCTAAGCGGTATTTTGACTATGACACGATTAAATTCGAAGATATCGTGGCTAAGGGCGAGACTTTTGCGAGTTTGGAGTTTGATGAGGCCACGAAATACGCAGCCGAAGATGCGTGGATAACTTTGAAATTTTATTTTAAATTTCAAAATTTACTCTCGCCAGAGTTGCTAAATGTGGCTAGTACGCTAGAATTTCCATTTGTGCGTGTTTTGCGCGATATGGAAAATGCAGGAATTAAAATTTCAAAGCCGAATTTAAGCGAGCTGATTTCTCGCAACGAAAGCGCTCTTAGGGTGCTGACAAACGAAATTTACGAGCTTAGTGGCGAGAGTTTTAACATAAACTCCACAAAACAGCTTGGCGTGGTGCTTTTCGAGCATTTGGGTTTGCCGTGCCAAAAAAAGACCAAAACAGGTTACAGCACCGATGAGAGCGTGCTTATCCTGCTTATCAACGCTCACCCAGTGATTGAAAAAATCCTAGCTTATCGCGAGCTTTACAAGCTTCAAAGCACCTATTGTGAGCCACTTTACGCCCTTGCGATGAAAAACGAAAATAGCAGAATTTACTCAAATTTCATGCAAACAGGCACCAGCACCGGCAGGCTATCCTCCAAAAATCCAAATTTGCAAAATATCCCCGCGCGTGGGGCTTTGGCGAAGGATATGCGAAACTGCTTCATCGCGCAGGAGGGGTATAGCCTGCTTTCACTGGATTATTCGCAAATCGAGCTTAGACTTTTGGCGCATTTTAGCAAGGATCCAGCGCTTTTGCAGGCATTTGGGGCGGGCGAGGACATACACTCGCGCACTGCAATCAGCATTTTTGGCGATAGCGAACCCGCACACAGGGCGATTGCAAAGAGTATAAATTTTGGTTTGATTTATGGCATGGGGGCAAGCAAACTAGCGCAAAATTTGCAAATTCCGCGAAATGAAGCAAAGGGCTATATCGAGCGATATTTCGCCTCGTTTGCGACGATTAAGGAGTTTTTGGAGGGGCTAAAAAACAGCGCCAAAAACGACGGATTTATCACTACACTTTTTGGGCGCAGGCGGTATTTTGATTTCGCTAACGCTTCGCCAATGCTTCTAGCAACTTATGAGCGAGAGGCGGTAAATACGAAATTTCAAGGCTCGGCAGCGGACATTATCAAAAAAGCAATGGTTGAAATTTCGCCACTTTTAAACGAAAATGCGAGACTAATTTTGCAAATCCACGATGAGCTGATTTTCGAGGTGAGAAGCGAATATGCGCAGGAATTTGGCGCAAAAGCCAAGCAGATTATGCAAAGTGTGGTAAGCTTAAATGTGCCACTCATAACTAGCCTTGATATCGCTACTAGCTGGGGCGAGTTGAAGTAAATTTGAAATTTTGCAAAATTTCGCTTGCGCAACCTTGAAATACTGCGCCGAAATTTTGCCACTAAGTGTCATTGCGAGCGAGTGAAACGAGCGTGGCAATCTACAAAGCTAAAATTAAAAGCAAGCTAAATGGCAGAATTTCAAATTTTCCAGAATTTCAAATTTTCCAGAATTTCAAATTTTCCAGAATTTCAAATTTTCCAGAATTTCAAATTTTCCAGAATTTCAAATTTTTGATAATTGCAATCCGCTAGGATTTTTAAAGTCTAATCTTTTTATGTGGGGGCGGCGCTCAG
>JAGBJQ010000045.1 GCA_017934385.1 Campylobacter sp.
AGCCATGCCCCAAAGCACATTTTCATCAAAACCCATAGCCCTCGCCACCAAAATCGGCACCACGCCCTTTAAAGCGTCGCAAACCACGGTTAAAATCGCTAAAATTTTAGCCTTTTTGGGGTCTGTTTCTTTAAGCACTCGCAAGACATTTGTAGCCCCTATCGAGCCACTTCCAGCAGATTTGATATCAACCTTGCCAAAGTATTTGCCGATAAGCAAGCCAAACGGCACAGCTCCTAGCAAATACGCTATTAAATAGCACCAAAAATTTGGCGCTTTAAAAAGTCCTAAAATCACATCTAATATCATTTTTTACCCTAACTCTTCCACAAAATCGAAATTTTTTCATCATAAATATCTGTCTTTTTCGGAGCCAGCGACACTACGCCAAGCTCGATATTTTTGAGATCTAAGCTCTCTTTTAACTGCGCGATTTGCTCATCAAATCTCTCTTGTAGGGCCTGCATTTGCGAGTATAGCTCATCTACGCTAGCTTCTGCATTTTTGGCTTCGTTGCGCTGGGTTAGCACGCGGTGAGCATTTCGCACACCACTTACGGTTTTGCTAATTGTAGTTGCACTCGTGCGCGATCTGCCAAAAAGCGAGCCTAGTATCGCGCTTCCTATGCTAAGGGCTGCGTTAATTCCTTGGCTAGTAACATCACTTTTTTCTTTTTCTAGCTTCTCTTCGGCGCGGTTTATGCGGGTTTGAAGCGTAGATTTTTCTTTTTCAAATTTAGCTAGAATTTCATCTGTTTTTTGCTCTAAAATTTCATTTGCCTTATCTTGCAATCTTTGATAAAATTCCTCTTTGCTCTCATCTGGCGTGCTGTGCATATCAAGCGCGCTGTATAATTCTAGCCTTTGGTTACGATAAACCCAGTCTTTGAAATTGCGAATAAAAGTGGCGAAATTTTTCGCACTAGCAATAAAGCTTGGCAGGGCGCAATACGATGAATCCTCTAACTCATCGCTTCGTATATTATCAATAGCGCGGTCGCTCGCCTCGTCCCAGTTGATCTCACTAGCATCCGAGATATCAAGCAAATACGCGTAATCCCTCGTGTATTCGCCCTCTTTGTCAGCATAGCGCACCTTAGCTGTGGCGTATAAATACGGGCTTAACTCGCGAGAGGCGCCGTAGCTATAAATTTGCGAAATTTCATTTGATACGATTGGTTTGGCACCGCTTGCGCTTTTTACTTTGTTTCCAGTGCCACTCGCGCCTGGCGTGCCCTTTTTTTCGCTCATTAAATTTGAAATTTGTTCATTGCTTAAAGGGCCTTTTAAATAGCTAAGCGCAAAGCGAGTTTCTATCGTTTTTAGGCTATCTTCGTTAATATTTTTGACTAAGAAATTTCGCTTTTTGAGGTTTGAAATTTGCTCCATTAGCTCGCTTTTATCCACAGGATTTGAGCCAATTCCGCTAAGTCCGCCGATTACTCGCTCTTTATCTTGGGCGGTTTGGAGGCGGCCGATAAACCAAGTGCCGATATTGCTAAGACCTTTGTAATCCAAATCCACAGGATTTTGCGTGCTAAGAACGCAGCCTAGCCCAAAAGCGCGCGCTTGTTTTAGCAGGGTTAGCATAGGGGTTTTTGATGGCGGATTGCCATTTGGCGGGAAAAATCCATAAATCTCGTCCATATACAAAATCGCTCTAAGTGCGCTGGTGCCTTGCGTTTGGCGCATCCAATTAACCATTTCGTTTAAAAGCAAGGTTACGAAAAACATTCTCTCATCGTCGTTTAAATGCGCAATACAAAAGATATTCGCCCTAGCCTTGCCACTCTCATTAAATAGCATTTTTGCGATATCTAGCCTCTCGCCCTCGCACCAAAGCTTGAAACTTGGACTTGCGATTAGGGCGTTGATTTTTATAGCTAGCGCCATGCGTTTGTCGCCAGGGAAGAAGTTATTCACATCAAAAACACCGATTTTATCAAACGGCGGAATGATGATTTGGTTGATGAGATCGACCACGCTCACGCCCCTGCCCTCGCTGAAATTTGAACTAAAAATTTGAGAAATCAGCAAAAATTCTGGCGAGCTTAGATTATCGCTAGTAATGCCAGCTAGGCTAAGCACGCTAGAAGCGATACCGCAGATATAATTATTCATATCCTCGTCGTTTAAATTTTTTGGTGCTTCAAAGTCGCTAAGCAGGCTAACTCCTAGCCCAGCACTTGATTTTGGCGTGTAAATTTTAAACTCGGCGCTGTTTTTAAGTAGCTCGACTCTGTCTAAATTTTGGTAAGAATTTTCTATGCCATTTCGCCACATTTGCGCGGTCTCGCTCGCCATTTGCTCCACGCTAAGACCTTTATTCGCAGCCTCTGTTTCGTCGATATAAGGCAAAAAATCCTGCGCGCTCATATTTGGAAATGTAAGAGCTAAATTTGTCAAATCGCCCTTGGGATCGATGATGATAGACGGGATATTATCAATTGCTGCCTCTTCTAAAAGCGTGATTCCAAGACCGGTTTTACCACTGCCAGTCATACCGATGATTAGCGCGTGGGTTGTGAGATCTTTGTTTTTATACAAATACGGCTCAGAATTTTCGAGCCCCAAATAAAAAAGCTTCAAATTTTCTTGCAAAGTTTTCATAAATTTTCCTTCGTAAAATTTGGCGCATTATATCATTTAAATTTTTAAATTTAAATTTGCTACAATATCCTAAATTTAAGGAATTTATCAATGTTGGAAGAAAAAATTAAAAACAATGCTAGCGGAATTTTGCTCTATGGCATCGTTCCGCCAAAAATCAGTTTCGAGCCCGAAAAAATCGAGCGACTTGGCGCGCTTTGGAGAGAGCGCATAACCTCCATGCCTTGCGATGGCATAGTCATTTATGATTTGCAAGATGAGAGCGCAAGGACGA
>JAGBJQ010000046.1 GCA_017934385.1 Campylobacter sp.
GCCAAATTTCAGTGCAAATTTTAAAACTCAAATTTATCACTAAAATTCCCAAATTTAGGCTGTTTCAAGCGCATAAAATTCTCCGTAAATCAGAGCATTTTACTTTTATGTATGTAAAATGAAATCTATTTACAAGGAGGAAACCATGAGAAAAGGTTTCACTATGATCGAGTTGATCTTCGTTATCGTTATTTTAGGTATCTTAGCAGCTGTTGCTATTCCAAGACTTGCAGCTACGAGAGATGATGCTGAGGTTTCAAAAGCTTTGACAAATTTAAGCACAACTGTTAGCGACATTACATCTTATTATACAGCACAAGCTGATTTTGGTGTATTTTCAGCTATGACAAATGTAACTGGTTGGAGTAATAGCGAGACAGCCCCTGCTGCTAATAGCAATACAGAATATAAGTTAAAAGTTGGTAATGTTGATGAATGCGTTACGCTAACTGTTTTTTCAGAGCAAGGTTCATCTAGTGTAGGCGTTGCTGCAACTGTCGCTCCCGAAGTTGTTGCTGCTCAAAAAGCTCTAAATAACGCAAAAGCTGAAGAAGCAAAAGTTGATGCCACTGATAAAGATGCTGTTGCAAAAGCAAAAGAAGCTGTTGATGCCGCACAAAAAGCATTGGACGATGCTATTAAGGCATCAAAACCAGCTGAAAAAGGTGCTTGCGGAACACTTTTAAATTCTAACTCATTTAAAGCTATGTCTGGTAAAATTTATACTGTTAGCGGTCAAGGCGTAAAATTCTAATATAAAATTAGAGTAAAATCTTTTGGCTCGGAGCTTCGGCTTTGAGCCTTTTTTGTTTGTAAGGATAATTATGTTAGACATTAATAATATAGTTTCGTATTGGAAATTAGACAAAAAAGACTGCATTTTATTTAAAGATACAGAAGAAGATTTTTATGTCATATTCGGCGAATACAACCACAAAAATCAAAAAACCAAAGGCGAATTTTGCATAGGAGTGTGTTGGGAGAATTACCCCATACAAAGAGATAAATTATCGCCTATGGTTTTAAGCAAAGAAACAACTAATGCACTTTTAGACGGATTATTTATAAAAGCTATAAAAGATAAAAATCAAAAACTAAGTGATAAAATTTTAAAAATTACAGAAAAGTTAAAATAAAAAAGGCTCGGACTTTCGCCCGAGCCTACAAGCATCACTCTAAACAAAGTTTAGATTAGAATACTACATTAAGACCAGTTAGTTGGTAGCCATATGTTGGTTTCTCATCTGGTTCCCAAACTTTCTTCTCTGTATTATAGGTTTGACCTTTGAATGAAGCACCAGATTCTGTATTGTCTTTATTTTTAATGGTGGCTATTTTTGCTACGCTTGGAACATCAAGAATCTTTTTGCAGATTGAAGCATCTTTATCTGTTCCCGCTTCTACTTTAATATAAGCAGGAGTTTTCTTAGCGCTAGTTGCTACTTCTGGTGTAATTGTGTATTTCAAACATTTTTTACCAGCTGCTGTTCCACTAGCATTACCATTAGAAGCGATAGTCATCTCGCTTGTGCTATCTACTACAACATTTGTCATTACTTTAATATCACTTGCAAAAGTGCCCTGTGATGTATAATATGCACCAATATCGCTGACTAGTGTTGATAAGTTTGTAGCTGCTTTGCTAACCTCAGCATCATCACGAGTAGCTGCAAGTCTTGGGATAGCGATAGCTGCCAAGATACCTAAAATAACGATAACGAAGATCAACTCGATCATAGTGAAACCTTTTCTCATGGTTTCCTCCTTGTAAATAAATTTCATTTTACATACATAAAAGTAAAATGCTCTGATTTACGGAGAATTTTATGCGCTTGAAACAGCCTAAATTTGGGAATTTTAGTGATAAATTTGAGTTTTAAAATTTGCACTGAAATTTGGCTGAATTTTAAATTTTAAGCTCTTTTTAAGTGCAAATTTTACGCCTGTTTTGTCATTGCGAGCGTAGCGAAGCAATCCAGTAAAATGTAAAGCAAAATTCTATTTAAATTTTGAAATTCTGCAAAAACACTGCGCCGAAATTTTATATTCGTAGATTGCTTCGTCGCTTCGCTCCTCGCAATGACAAATGAAAGGCAAAGGGAATTTTGCTTTGTGCGCGCGAGGCACGCCTTGCAATGACAATAGCGAACGCTTCAAAAATCTTACAATAAAAAATATTTCGACAAATTTCACACAAATTTCGCAAAATTTTACCAAATATTTAAACTACCGCATAAAATTTGCCCTCGGTGTTTGCGCCAACTACGCAAATAGCGCAAATTTCACAAATTTTCACAAAGGAAAACAATGCAACTCATCAACCACAACGGCAAAATCTACCTCCGCTTCCAAAGCGCGCACAAAATCGTCAAACGCTCACTAAAACTCGATTTTACTGAGCGAAACCTCGCATACGCCGAGCAAACGCTATTTCCGATTTTCCAAAAAATCGCTAGCGCAAATTCCGGCGCAGTATTCCAGACCCCCGAAGCACGCGCTTACCACGCCCTCGAAGCACGCACCTATGAAACCCAGAGAAGCACCGCGCCACGCACAGCCCAGCCATACCAAGCGCACACACCACGCGCACGCAGAAGCACCCACGAAACCCACGCACCGCACGAAATAACCCACGCCCCACAAACCAACGAAGCCCGCGAAAAACCACACATATCGCGCCCATACGAACCCCACCAAATCCCGCTCAAACCGCGCCTTTTAAGCCATTTTTGCGCCATTTATTTGCAAAATTTACGCCTCCACGCCAAGCTCACCACGCTGCGAACCGCCTCGTGCGCCATAAGCCGATTTTTCGACTTCGCGCCAGACCTGCCAGCCACCTCTTACACCGCCCAGACCCTATATAGCGCGATTTGCGCCATGCGAAGCGCAAACCTCTCCCCACAAACCATCAATCTACTCCTCTCATACCCGCGCCAAGCCCTAAATTTGGCGAAATTATCAGGTCAAATCGCCCAAAACCCGTTTTCGCTCATTCGCAAGCCACCAACGCTTCCAAAGCCCAAATTTTGCTTTTCCAAATCCCAAATCAAGCTCCTTTTAGAGCGCGCCACAGGCGAGTTAGCCACATTTTTATACATAGCGTTTTTTACAGGTGCTAGAAGTGGCGAGATTTTGGCGCTTTGCAGAGAGGATTTCGACTTCAAGTCCGATAAAATCACCATTTGCAAGAACCTGACCCGCTTCGAGCTCACCACTCCCAAAAGCGGCCGCGCACGCACGATAAATCTGCTAAAACCGCTCAAAGACCACATTTTGGAGCTAAATTTGGGCGCGGGACGGATTTTTAGCGAGGATTATTTCGCTATACATTATAAATTTAGAAAATTGTTAAAATCACTAAATCTCCCGCTCTGTGGACTTCACAGCACCAGACACAGCTTTTGTTCGCACCTTTTGGGTGCGAAAGTCCCAGCCCCGCTCATCGCCAGCACGCTAGGACACGCGAATCTAGATATGATAAACCGCATTTACGGCCATTTTTTAGAAAACAAATCCGACCTACGCAACCTAAACCGCGCAATGAGGCTATAAAATAAAAAATTTTCCTTATGCAAAACCGCGCAAAAATGGGCTTTTTTTATAAA
>JAGBJQ010000047.1 GCA_017934385.1 Campylobacter sp.
AAAATCAGCGTATCGTGGATTAGCTAGGATTTTTTTGTTTGTGCTAGCCCCACTTACGACAGCACCTGCGATAGTTAGCCCTTGACCGCTGATATACTTGCTCGCGCTATGCACGACGATATCGGCACCTTTTTTGATAGGATTAAACAGCACTGGCGTGGCGACTGTGTTATCCACAATGCTGATAATGCCGTATTTATCGGCGATTTCTATGATTTTATAAAAATTTGGAATTGCCACTTGCGGATTTGAAAGCGTTTCGAAGAAAATCGCCTTTGTTTTATCATCAATCAAGCTTTCTAAATCCTCAGCGCTGTCTGCGTCGAACATACGCGTTTCAATACCAAATTTTTTAAGCGTATGAAGCATTAAATTCGAAGTTCCGCCATAGACTTTTTGTGCCATGATGATATTATCGTCCGCACTTGCGACATTTGCGACCGCATAAAACGAAGCGGCTTGACCGCTAGCTGTGCCAATCGCCGCCACGCCACCTTCAAGGGCTGCAATGCGCGCCTCGAAAATATCGACCGTTGGGTTATTTAAGCGCGTATAAATAGGGCCAAGCTTTTGCAAAGCAAATCTAGCTGCCGCCTCCTCGCTCGTGCCAAAGTCAAACGCTGTGGTTAGATAGATCGGCACCGCCATTGCACCGCAGCCCTCTTTCGAGCTGTATCCTGCGTGTGTGGCAAGAGTTTCGAAGTTAAATTCCGCCATTTCTCCTCCTTAAATTTTAAAATTTTCGGGGATTATAACACTTATTTATCAATAAGTCAATAGATAAAATATATTTTATAAAAGCCCTATTTGTAGCAGTTTCAAAAAAATATAGTTTTGATAATATATAATTAAAATATGCAAAATAAAAAATAAAGCTAAATTTGGTATAATCGCACTTTTGAATTTAAAAGGATTAAATTTGAGCCAAATAAATGAAAAAAGCGATCGTATCAAATACATCCGCGCCTTAGAGCGCTTCGCAAAATCGGCAATTTCGATTTTGAAACGAGATGATTTTGACGAAAATTTATTTAAAATTCGCGTGATAAAAAACTACGAAGTTTTAAAAGAAGTAGAAGCTGTTTATCTAGATCAGCCCTACACGAAATCGCTCGAAAACTTCGTCAAATCGGTCCTAGCGCACAAGAGCAAAGATGAGCTGATAAAAGAGGCAAATTTGCTAGAAAAACTCAAAAATTCAAAAACTTACAAAAAAGAGAAGCACAAGGGCAAATTTAACGATGAATTTTAAAGTAAAATTAGCGCGCAAAGCGCGCCACTACTAGCGTCGGCCTGGTGGGGGGCGCGGGGGCGGGCGGCCATCGCAACTCTGAGCGCCACCCCCGCAAAAAAATAAAATTTATGGAGTAAAAAATGAAAAAAGTATTGATTTTAAGCGGGGCTGGACTGAGTGCTGCTAGCGGACTTCGCACATTTAGGGAGAGTGGCGGATTATGGGAGCAATACAGCGTGGCAGAGGTTTGCTCAGTGCCTGGGTTTTTAAAAGATAGAGCGAAGGTGCTTAAATTTTACGATGAGCGCAGGGCGCAATTAGCAGGTTGCGAGCCAAATTTAGCCCACTACACAATCGCAAAATTAAAAAAAGAATTTGGAGAAAAAATCGTCGTGCAAACCCAAAATGTCGATGATTTGCTAGAACGCGCTGGGTGTGAGGGTGTAATTCATTTGCACGGATTTTTGCCCGAAATTCGCTGTGAAGCGTGCGGACATGTCCAAAATATCGGCTACGCGCCAATTAAGGGGCAAATTTGCGAAAAATGTAAAAGCCCTAAAATGCGCCACAATATCGTTATGTTTGGCGAGCAAGCCCCACACTACGCCGATTTATACGAGGCACTACAAGAGTGCGAAATGTTTGTCTGTATTGGCACGAGCGGAGAAGTGCTCGATGTAGCAGGCTATACAAGATACTTTAAAATCAGTGTTTTAAACAACCTTGACGCCTCGCGAATTGATAAATTTTTCGATAAATGCTACACCGAAAGTGCTGTTACCGCCGCGCCAAAATGGGAGAACGATATTAGAAAATTTTTGCAAGGCGAGGCGCATGAAAACGATAATCTTTGATATGGACGGCACGCTACTTGATAGCAAAAAGGCCATTTGCGAAAGTATAAATTTCACTAGAAATCGCCTTGACCTCGCACCTTTGGAGCATGATTACATAATGAGCGTGATAAACGATCCCGCGCAAAACCCCTTTATCGCGCTATATGGCACACAGAGCGTGAGCGCGGAGCTAGGGGCTGAATTTATGGCTGTGTATATGGGGAATTACCGCAAATTCGCCCTGCCCTATCCTGGGATTTTGGATTTGCTAAAAAAATGCAAAAATGCTGGCTTTTTCGTCGCCATAGCCTCAAACGCCCCACAAGCTAGCCTTGCTAGCATAGCAGAATTTACGGGGCTAAGCGAGTTTTTTGACTTTATCGTGGGCGAGAGCGAGCACATACCGCACAAACCAGATCCTGCTATGATTTTAGAAGTTTTGAAAAATAGCAAATTTAAAAAAGCGATTTTTTTAGGCGATAGCAAAAAGGACGAATTCGCCGCCAAAAGGGCAAATATCCAGTATCTGCAAGTAAGCTGGGGCATGGGCGAGTTTAGAGAGGGCGTAAAAAACGCAAAAACGCCAGAGCAAGCGTGGGAGATTATCGATAAATTCTAGCTTGGATTAAATTTAATTTTGCTATAATCGCTAAATTTTTTATCAAAAAAGAAAGAAATAATGGACAAAATCGATCAAATTATGCAAAATTTCATCGCTAGTTGCGGATACAGCGTGGCTAGCGAAATGTTTTTGACTCTTAGTTCAGGCAAAAAACTGCGCTCAAAACTGCTTTTAAATATCGCAGGCCAGAGCGAAGAGAGCCTAAGACTATGCGCTATTACCGAGCTTATTCAGGCCGCTAGCCTGCTGCATGATGATGTCATCGACGAAAGCGTAATGCGCCGCGGCAAGCCCTCAATCAACGCAACAGAGGGCTCTAAAAACGCCGTTATGCTCGGCGATATACTCTACTCCAAAGCTTACAGCGAGCTTTGCAAATTTCCTAGCTTCATCGCTACTTCGCTAAGCTCAGCTGTCACCAAACTCGCAATCGGCGAAATGATGGATGTAAAAATGTCGCAGAGCTTCAACTCTGATGCTCAAAAATACACCCAAATGATTTATTACAAAACCGCCGTTTTCATCGAGGAAGTGGCAAGAAGTGCGGCGTATTTGAAATTTGGCGAGGGCGAGGAGATAGAAAAATTTGGCGAATATGGCAAAAATTTAGGCCTTGCCTTTCAAATAATCGATGATATTTTGGATATCACGCAATCAAGCGAAGTATTAGGAAAGCCGAATTTAGGGGATTTCAAAGAGGGCAAAACTACGCTAGCGTATATTTATCTATACGAGAATTTGAACGAAAATGATAAAGAAAAACTAAAATCGCTTTTCAAAAAAGAGCTAAACGAGGACGAAATTTCGTGGCTTAGGGCAAAATTTAGCGAGCATAAAATCATCGAGCGTTGCATAAATGAAGCGAAATTTTTGGGCACTAGCGCAATAGAAGCGATAAAAGATTTCAAAAACGAAAAACTTATACAAATCGCTGAAAATATGATAAATAGGGAGTTTTAATGGCTTATATGAGCGTGAGTTTTACTCACAAAAACACAGACATTACAGTGCGTGAAAAGCTATCTTTCACAAACGATGTGCGAAAAAAAGAAATTTTGCGACTTTTGTGCTCGAACGCGAGTATCAAAGAGTGCATGGTGCTAAATACCTGTAACCGCGTGGAAATTTTCGCTAGTGTAAGCGATTATGAGGCTGCGTCGAAATTTACCCTACTTGCGCTATCTCGCGTCAGTGGCGTGGGGCTAGATGAGCTAGAAACCAGGGCTGATTTATACGATGATGACGGCGCGATTCATCATCTTTTTTCGGTCGCAAGCTCGCTCGATAGCCTAGTTGTCGGCGAAACGCAAATCGTAGGCCAGCTAAAAGATGCGTATAAATTTGCGCTTGAAAACAACAACACAGGCGAGGATATCAAAAGCGCAATCGACGCTTCGCTAAAATGCGCCGCTAGCGTGCGCACAAAAACCGAAATTTCCAAAAACCCAGTATCTGTTTCAAGCGTGGCAGTATCCATGGCAAAAGAAAAGCTAGGCTCGCTTCAAGGCGAGGAAGCCATAGTGTGTGGGGCTGGCGAAATGAGCGAGCTAGCGTGCAAACACCTGCTCGCAAGTGGCGCGAAGATTACAATTTTAAACCGAAATTTAAAAAACGCCGAAAATTTAGCCAAAAGCCTAGGGGAAGGCGTGAAATTTGATAGCTTAGAAAATCTAAAAAAATATGTCAATATCAACCGATTATTTTTCAGCGCGACAAGCTCCGCTACGCCAATAATCACCGATGAAATCATTGAAGCCAAAAATTTCAAACGCTACTTTTTCGATATAGCCGTCCCGCGCGACATAGAGCTAAGCCAAAGCGAGGATATCGTCGTATATAGCGTCGATGATTTAGAAGAAATCGTCAAAAACAACCTAATCTTGCGCGAGGAGCAAGCTCACAACGCCTACGCTATCATCGGGGCGCAAACTAGCGAGTTTTTCGATAGCCAAAACGCCAAAGCAGCCACCCCACTCATCAAGGCCCTACGCGCCAAAGCCAGGGATATAGCCGAAATCGAGCTAGAAAAAGCTATCAAAAAGGGCTATTTAAAAAACAGCGACAAAGAAGAGGCTAAAAAGCTAATTCACCAAGTTTTCAAATCATTTTTGCACACGCCAACGACAAATTTGAAAAATTTAAAGAGCAAGGACGAGATTGATTTCGCGACAAATTCGTTAAACGAAATTTTCGCCCTTAAAGAAAATTACGAAAAATTTTTAAACTACGAAAATAGCAAAACAATGGAGAATAAAAATGAAATTTAGCAAACTTTTTGCACCGACATTTAAAGAAGCGCCAAAAGACGCCATTTTGCCAAGCCATATTTTCTTGCTTAGGGCTGGATTTATCGAGCAGTTAGGCAGCGGACTTTATAATTTCATGCCACTAGGAAAAATGGTTTTAAACAAAATCACGCAAATCGTGCGCGAAGAGATGAATAATGCAGGCGCGCAAGAGGTCGCATTTAGCGTGGTTACACCAGCTGATGCGTGGAAAGCAAGCGGCAGGTATAACAAATACGGCAAAGAGCTTTTGCGCCTAAAAGACCGCAAAGAAAATGACTTCGTCCTAAGCCCGACAAACGAAGAAAGCGCTGTGCTCATGGTAGCCAATAAAATCACCAGCTACAAGCAACTCCCGCTTCATATCTACCAAATAAACACCAAATTTAGAGATGAAGCTAGACCGCGCTTTGGGTTACTTCGTGGGCGCGAATTTACTATGAAAGACGGATATAGTTTCCACGCAAATGAGGCTGATTTGAAGCGCGAATTTGATCTCATGGAGCAAACTTACACCAAAATTTTCACCCGTCTTGGGCTAAATTTCCGTGCCGTCGAAGCCGATAGTGGCGCAATCGGCGGAAGCGGAAGCAAGGAATTTATGGTTTTAGCGGATAACGGCGAGGACGATATTTTAGTCTGCGAAAACTGCTCTTATGCTGCTAATATCGAAGCAGCGCACCGCGCTAAACGCACAGCCCCTTGCGAAGCGCCAGAGACCGATGGTATGATGAAATTTCACACGCCAGGGACTAAAACAATCGAGAGCGTGGCTGGATTTTTCAAAGTGGATAAATTTTTTACAATCAAAGCCGTGATGAAAAAGGCAATCTACGAAGATAGCGCAAAAATCGTGGTTTTCTTTGTGCGAGGCGATGATGATTTACAAGAGACAAAGGCGCAAAACGCTTGTGGCGCGCTAGAACTAATCGACGCAGATGAGAGCGAAGTTAGGGGAGCTGGGCTTGTGCCTGGATTTTGCGGGCCATTTGGACTGCCAAGGGATATGGATTTTTACATAGACGCTGAGCTCGAAAACGAGCGCGAAATGATAGCTGGGGCAAACGAAGAAAACTACCATTTAATCGGTTGTGCGGTTACGAATTTTAACAAAACTCGCTTCAAAGACTTAACCGAGGTCAAAGCTGGGGATAAATGCCCGTGCTGTGGGGGCGAACTACGCGTTACAAAGGGCATTGAAGTAGGACACATTTTCCAGCTAGGACAGAGATATTCGGACCCTATGGGGGCGAAATTTTTAGACGAAAACGGCAAGAGTGTGCCGTTTTATATGGGTTGTTATGGTATCGGCGTGAGCCGTCTAGTCGCAGTCGCAGTCGAGTCTAGCCACGATGAGAAGGGTTGCGTATGGTCGAAAGAGCTATCGCCTTTTGCGCTAGAAATCATCATTTCAAATGCAAAAGATGAAAATATCGTTAATTTTGCGACCGAACTTTACGAGAAATGCCAAAATTTAGGCATTAATGCCCTGCTTGATGATAGAAATGAGCGATTTGGCGTTAAGATGAACGATTACGAGCTTATGGGCTTTCCATACGCCCTGCTAGTCGGCAAAGGCCTAGCTAACGGCGAAGTAGAGTTTATCGAGCGCAAAAACCTAGAAAAACAAAGCGTTAGCGTGGATAAAATTTTGGATTTGATTAAAGAAAAATTGGCGTAAATGCTTGAAATTTGGAGTTGAAATGGTTAGTTGTTTCATTACAAAAGAACAATTTTGCAAAATTTGCGTAGAATTTTTAATCTTGAAAGCAAACTAGAAATATGCAAAAAACTATGTGTGAGTTATTTGCCGGTGTCGGTGGTTTTGGGCTTGGTTTTTCAAGGTTGCAAAGTGGTTGGCAAACCGTATGGTTTTCGCAATGGGAACCAAATAAAACAAAACAATGGGCACATGAATGCTATGTAAAACATTTTGGTAATTTTGCCGATGAAAACGGCGAATTTCACACAAACAAAGACATTGCAGAAGTAGATAAAAAAACTATACCAGATCACACGCTTTTAGTCGGTGGTTTTCCGTGTCAGGATTATTCGGTAGCAAATTCGCTTCCAAATTCTAAGGGCTTAGAAGGACAAAAAGGTGTGCTTTGGTGGCAAATAAGAGATGTTATAATCGCAAAAAAACCACCATTTTGTCTTTTTGAAAATGTGGATAGACTGCTAAAATCACCAGCCAGACAAAGAGGTAGAGATTTTGGCGTTATGCTTTCGACCCTTCATCATCTTGGATATTTTGTAGAATGGCGTGTTATAAATGCCGCTATTTATGGCGCGGCTCAAAGAAGAAGAAGAGTTTTTATTTTTGCTTACAAAAAAGATACAAAATATGCGAATTTTGTATTAAATAAAAAAATAGAAAATCTTTTTTTAAAAGATAGCCTTATGGCAAAAGCTTTTGCGATAAATAAATTTGAAAAGATAGAAATTTGCGAATTAGATGAAGATATTAAAAAAAATAGCGATGAGTTTAAATTTAATTTTGAAAATGCAGGTTTTATGATAAATAATAAAATTTACACTACAAAAGTTACAGAAAAAGAAGAAAAACCTGTAAATTTAGAACAAATTTTAGAAAAAAATGTTAGCGAAAAATACTATTTAGATGATGCAAAGTTAGAAAAAATGAGCTATTTAAAAGGATCAAAAAAGATAAATCGTAAATCAAAAAATGGGCATGAGTATGTATTTTCAGAAGGTCCTGTTGCGTTTCCTGATCCATTAGATAAACCTGCTAGAACTATGCTAACTAGCGAATCTACGATAAATCGTAGCACACATGTGGTTTGCGATCCGCAGACAAATAGACTGCGTATATTAACGCCAATCGAAACCGAAAGGTTGCAGGGATTTGATGATAATTGGACTGATAATATGAGTGATCGTATGAGATATTTTTGTATGGGAAATGCCCTTGTCGTGCCTATGATAACTCGTATCGGCAGAGAACTAGATACGATAATCGAAAAGGAATAATATGGCAACGGAGCATATTTTTGAAAAAAAAGAGATTATCAGACGATTTAACGATATAGTTGGCAAAAAATTTATCGAATTTGATAATATCGGCTATTTTGAAAAATTTAAAAATGTAAAATCACAAAAAGGAATAGCAG